>JADLFG010000016.1 GCA_020845695.1 Thermoleophilia bacterium
CCCGCGCGAGGTTGACCGGGCCGGGCTCCTGAGGCGTGCCAGGTGAGCCCATGCGTGTCCGTGCGGTGCTGTCCCCGGTGCTGCCCCGGCCGCTGAAAAATCGCTCTGAGCAGGGAGGTTCGAGCCCGGCACCGCCCATGTTACGATGTGACCTGCCGTTCGGCGCCGGCGGCGGCGACCTGATCGCGCTCGGCGCCGACGCCGACCTGAGCTGGGGCGGTCCGGGAGACGACGTGATCAACGGTGGGTCCGGGTCCGACGGGATCTCCGGAGACGAGGGCGACGACGAGCTCTACGGGGAGTTCGGCAACGACCATATCTCCGACGGGGACGGGAACGACAGCGTCTTCGGTGGCTTCGGCGCCGACGACCTCGACGCCTCCGGTTTCGTGCCCGATCTCGGCATCCGGCCGAGCGGCACCGACTTGCTGAGCGGCGGCCCCGGCATCGACACCGTCCACTACTGGCCGCGTACGGCCGGGGTGAACGTCTCGCTCGACGGGGCAGCGAACGACGGAGAAGCGGGCGAGCTCGACAACGTCGGCGGGCCCACGAGTGACGTCGAGACCGTCGAGGGCGGCTTCGGCGCCGACACGATCGCCGGGAACGGGGGGCCGAACATGATTGACGGGAATGCCGGCAACGACGTGCTGAGCGGCGGCGGCGGCGGCGCCGACCTCCTCCGCGGCAGCGTCGGAGACGACACACTCGGCGCGGAGGACGGCGTCCGCGACCTCGTCTTCGGTGGCGCCGGCTTCGACTCCGCGGCGCTCGACCGCAGAGCGGACGGAGATCCCGTCAGCGACATCGCGATCGGCGTCGAAGCGAGGACATAGCACGCCGCGGCGCCGCGGGACGTGGCCCGCGCAGGAGCTTGTGCAGCTCGACGGCAACGAGCACGGAGGCCGAGACCCCGACCATCTTCAGCCACGTCGAGACGTCGAGCGGCTCGACGCGCAGGACGTACTGCGCCGGGCCGAAGTGCATGGCGCCGACGTGGAGCGCGACCGCGGCCGCGGTGCCGGCGAAGAGGAGCCGGTTCGAGAACGGGCTCTTCGCGAACGCGGACAGGTGCTCGGAGCGGGAGTTGCCGACGTGGAAGGCCTGGAACAGCACCATGGTCGTCAGCGCCACCGTGCGGGCGCGGTCGACGTCATCGCGGGCGTGCAACTCGTGGAGGAAGAGCGCGAGCGTGCCGGCGGCCATCACGACACCGGTCAGCACCGTCCGCTCCCACAGGAGGGCCGAGATCACCCCCTCGCTCCGCGGCCGCGGCGGCCTGCGCAGCGTTCCCCGCTCGCCCGGCTCGAACGCCAGCGCCACATCCTGGATCCCGTTGGTGACGAGGTTGAGCCAGATGATCTGCGCCGCGACGAACGGGGCCTGAAAGCTCGCGAGCAGGCTCGCAAGCACGGCGACGATCTCGGCCGCCCCGGTCGAGACCTGGTAGAAGGTCGTCTTGCGGACGTTGTCGAACGCGACGCGGCCCTCCTCGACGGCGGCGGCGATGCTCGCGAAGTTGTCGTCGGTGATAACCATGTCGGAGGCATCTCGGGCGACCTCGGTGCCGGACTCGCCCATGGCCACGCCGATGTCGGCCGCCCGCAGCGCCGGTGCGTCGTTGACACCGTCGCCGGTGACCGCGACCGTGTGCCCGAGGCGCTTGAGGGACTCGACGATGGCCAGCTTGTGCTGCGGCGAGACCCGCGCGAACACGGAGACGTCCGTCACGAGCTCGTCGAGCTGCCGCTCGTCGAGACCGTCGAGCTCGGACCCGAGGACGGCCCGCTCGCCGGTGCCCGCGATCCCCAGCTCGCGCGCGATCGCGAGCGCGGTGGCCGCGTGATCGCCCGTGATCATCAAGACCCTGATGCCCGCCTCCTGGCAGCTGCGGACCGCGGCGATGGCCTCGTCCCGCGGCGGGTCGATCAGCCCGTAGAGGCCGAGGAGCGTGAGGCCTTCAGGATCGACGGGCGGGCCGGCGACGGTCATGGCGCCGTCGCCGAGCGGCCGGTACGCGGACGCGAGCACCCGCATCCCAGCCCCGGCCATCCGCTCGGCCTCGTCCAGCACGAGCCGTGGCTCGAGCGGACCACCGGTCACGAGCCGGTCGCACATCCCGAGCACCTCCTCGGGAGCGCCCTTGACGAACTGGAACGCGCCGTCCGGGCCGCGATTGAGCGTGGCCATGTAGCGCCGGTCGGAGTCGAACGGGATCTCCGCGAGCCGCTCGAAACGATCCTCGAGCTCGTCCTTGAAGAGGCCCGCCTTGGCGGCCGCGACGAGCAGCGCCACCTCGGTCGGGTCGCCCGCCACGTCGAGCAGCCCGTTCGCGGGGACCGCTCGCGCGTCGTTGCAGAGCGCGCCGGCGAGCAGAGCGAGCGCAAGTGGTGTTCCGGCCTCGGCGGGACCCGGTACGAACCCGCCGCGCGGGTCGAGCCCGGAGCCCGTGACGTCGTGGCGCTCGCCGCCGGCCACGATCGCCCGCACCGTCATGCGGTTCTGCGTGAGCGTGCCGGTCTTGTCCGAGCCGACCACCGTGCAGCTCCCGAGCGTCTCGACCGCGGGTAGGCGGCGGACGATCGCTCGCCGTTGCGCCATCCGGCGCATGCTGATCGCGAGCGCGATCGTGAGCACGATCGGGAGCCCCTCCGGGATCGCCGACACGGCGAGCGCCAGGATCGCGAGCACGAGGTCCTTGAGCGGCTGCCCCGTGGCGAGGCCGGCCGCGAAGCCGGCGGCGCAGCTCGCGAGCACGGCCACCCCGATCAGCCGGGCGAACCGGGCCATCCGGCGCTGGAGCGGCGTCTCCACCTCGCCGAGCTCGCGGACGGCACCGGCGATCGAACCGAGCTCCGTCCTGGCGCCCGTCGCCGCCACGATCGCCCGCCCGCGCCCCCGCACGACGATCGTGCCCATGAACAGCATCGCCGCGCGATCTGTCACCGGCGCGTCGGGCGCGACCGGCTCGCTGCGCTTGCCGACCGTGACCGACTCGCCGGTCAAGAGCGACTCGTCGACCTCGAGCGCGACCGCGTGCAGAACGCGGCAGTCGGCCGGTACCTTCATCCCCGCCTCCACGAGCACGATGTCGCCCGCGACGAGGTCGCGCGCGTCGAGCTGCTGCTCGCGCCCGCCGCGCACGACCCGGGCCAGGTTCCGCGCCAGCTGGCGGAGTGCCGCCATCGATCGTCTCGCGCGGAGCTCCTGGCTGAACCCGATCGTCGCGTTGAGGACGAGGACGGCTCCGATCACGGCCGCGTCGACGAGCTCCCCGAACGCCAGCGCCACAACCGCAGCGAACAGGAGGATGTAGATCAGCGGGCTCGCGAACTGGCGCAGCAGGATCCGCAGGAGGCCGGGCCCGCGCGCCTCCTCGAGCTCGTTCCGGCCGCCCTGCGCGAGTCGGACCGAGGCCTCCGTCTGCGAGAGCCCTGACCGTGCGCCTCCGAGCGCGGTGAGCGCTCGCTCGGGCGACAGGCTCCAGACCGGCAGCTCCCGCTCGCCGCCGCTCGCGGCCGTTCGGGGCACGCCCTCTGCTCCGGCCTGATCCGTCACGCTCCCGCCTTCGACGACGGATCATGACAGCGGCCTGCCCGCAACCGCGGCGGGCAGGCCGCCGGGGCCAGGCTAGGACCAGGCGAGCTGCAGCAGGTCGGCCCGCGTCGTGAACGCGCGGCCCGTCGGGCGAGCGCACGTCACCCGGGTGCGGACGTCGTCGCCGGCGAAGCGGGCCGCGGCGATCTCGACCTCGACCGCGATCTCGCGCCCGCCCACGCGTCGCGTGTCGACGGTGATCCAGGCGTGCTCACCGGAGCTCCAGAGCGCGATCTCCTGGGTGCACCGGGCCGAGCTCGAGCCTCGGTAGAGGAGGCGGAGCAGCGCGTGCTCCCCCACCGGTGCCGCCGCGGTCGCAGACCACGCGGTCTGCCCGCCGCGCGAGCGCAGCGCGAGCAGGCTCCCGTCGTCCGCCCCCAGGCTCTCGAGCGCACCGGCGCTGACGCGCCCCCGCTGCACCCGCAGCGCTGTCGGCACGCTCGTCGCATCCGGCTCCGGGGCCGGCTCGGGCGCGGGCTCGGGGGACGGGTCGGGCGCGGGCTCGGGGGCCGGGTCGGGCTGGGGCTGCGGCTCGGGGTCGGGCTCCGGCTCCGGGACGGGTGGAGGCACCGAGGGGAGGGTGGGCGCGCCCGAGACGCCGAACTCCTGTGCCCAGTAGACGGCCCCGCCGGTCGAGCTGGCCGCGCCGACGCCGATCGCCGTGTAGCTCGGATTCTCGATGTTCGCGCGATGCCCGGGCGAGGCGAGCCAGGCGGCGACGACCGCCTCGGCGCTCGGGTAGCCGTAGGCGATGTTTTCCCCCCAGGCGCCGCCGGAGTAGCCGCACGCGGCCAGTCGCTCTCCGACGGAACGGTCGATCGGCGGCGCCGGGTCTTCGTGAGCCATGTACGTGTACATGGCCATATGGCGGGCCTTCCAGCTTGCGGCCGCGCCCAGCGAGCCGAGGGTCGTGAGCGGTCCGAGCCCGAGCTCCGCGCGGTGCGCGTTCACGAGCGTGACCACCTGGGCGGCATCCGCGCCGCTCGCAGCCGGCCAGTCGGCGCCGGGAGTGCAGTCACCGCTCGCGACCGCGGCCGGCGACGTGCCGAGCGCGGCCAGGAGGGCGGCGATCAGAACCAGGCGTCTCACGGTGTCTCCCCGAAGATCGGCAGCGGGGCGCCGCGTCGCCATCCCCCGGCCGTGTTCCCTCGGGGTCACCGGCCGGGGTGATCCGACCCGGCCGCTCGGATGCGGCGATATCCTCGGGAGGTGCCGGAGTGCCTCCCCACACCCGGAATCGAAGGGGTCTCGGTGGGCCGCCGCGCGTCCCGCTTCCTCGGTGCTCGAACACCGGAGCGCCGGACGTGAGCGGCCTCGTGCGCCTGCCGCCGCCGGCCGAGCCGCCGCCCGAGGCGCTCCTCTTCGCCGTGCGGGGCCGGGAAGTGCTCGTTGTCGAGGGGGGCGGCGGCTTCGAGCTCCCCGGGGCCGCGGTCGTTCGGGAGCTGGCGGTGGAGGCGATTCACCACCTCGGCTCGCTCGGCGGCCGCCACTGCTACGCCGTCGCCCTCGCGGACGAGGCGGCCGCGCCTCCCGGGACCGGACTGATGGCGCTGCGGCCGCTGATGCTCGGTCTCGACGAGGAGCTCGCCGGCGTCGCCGGGCTCGCGTTCCAGATCGTCGACTGGGAGCGCACGCACCGCTTCTGCGGCGCGTGCGGCACGGCGACCGTACCGGCGGCGGGCGAGCGCGCGAAGCGCTGCCTCGTCTGCGGCCTGCTCGCGTTCCCGCGCGTCGCGCCGGCGGTGATCGTCCGGGTCACGCGCGGCGACGAGATCCTGCTCGCGCGCGGGCGGCGCTTCCCCGACCCCGTCTACTCGGTGCTCGCCGGCTTCGTCGACCCGGGCGAGTCGCTCGAGCGGGCGGTCGCGCGGGAGCTCGAGGAGGAGGTCGGGATCGAGGTCGCGGACATTGCGTACTTCGGCAGCCAGCCGTGGCCGTTCCCGCACTCCCTGATGGTCGGCTTCACCGCCCGCTGGGTGGCAGGCGAGCTGCGCGTCGACCCGGAGGAGCTCGTCGACGCCGGCTGGTACCCGCGCGACGGCCTCCCCCTGCTGCCGCCGCCGCTCTCGATCGCCCGCCGCCTGATCGACGACTGGGCGGCCCCGTAGGACATGTCCCGGGGCCAGGCCCCCGGACATGTCCGCTTCGGCGGCCCGCCGGCTTCGGGGAACTGCTGACGCCGGATCAGGGTGGGCCACGATGCCCGGCCCGCCCCGGGGAGCGACCATGACAGCATGCGGCGCGTTCTTCTGGCGATCGCCCTGGCTCTGACCGCGAGCACGGTCGCGGCGCCGCCGGCCTTCACCGCGTTTCCGGGCGCGAACGGGAAGATCGCGTTCGCCACGGGCGCCGGCGGCGTCGGCGATGTCGCGGTCATGGACGCGGACGGCGGCGACCGTGTCGTCCTGACGGCGAGCGGGCTCGCGAGCGAGCCGTCATGGTCGGCTGACGGGTCGCGGATCGCCTTCGCGATGGTCGGGCCCGATGCCTGGGCGGTCTTCGCGATGGACGAGGACGGTTCCGATCGAGTCGAGATCACGCGCACGGGCGTGCAGCCGGCGATGATACCGACCTGGTCGCCCGGCGGCACGAGGCTCGCGTACGTCGCCGACCACCCGTGTTGCGGCGTGGGGCCGACCGAGCTCTGGGTCGTCGACGCGGACGGCACCGGGGCGGCGCAGGTCACGAGCGACGGCAGCCCGGTCGAGTCCCACCCCGACTGGTCGCCGGACGGACGGCGTATCGTCTTCGACTCGGCGCCGCTCGGTGACGACCAGCCCGAGCTCGAGCTGACGCGCGAGCTCTACTCCGTGCGGCCCGACGGGAGCGGGCTCGTCCAGCTGACGACGAACGACGCGAGCGACTGGGGCGCGTCCTGGTCGCCCGACGGCCGCAAGCTCGCCTTCGCCTCCGACCGGGACGGCAACTTCGAGATCTACGTGATGGGCGCGGACGGCACCGGCCAAACGCGGCTGACCACGAGCGCCGGCGACGACCTGCGCCCCAGGTGGTCGCCGGACGGAACGCGGATCGTCTTCGAGACTGACCGGGACGGCAACAGCGAGATCTACGTGATGGATGCGGACGGGAGCGACCAGACGAATCTGACGACGAGCCCGGCCGACGAGACCTCCCCCGACTGGCAGCCGCTCCCGCTCCGCGCGCGGAGGATCATGCTCGGCTGGAAGGAGAGGCTGATCTCGGGCGGGAAGGCGGCGCTCGCCTTCGAGGTGACGTCCCTCGCGGTCGGCGCGCGCTCGTGGGCCGTTCGGGCTTCGGTCACGAACCTGACCGGCAAGGCGATCAGGATCCGCAAGCATTTCGGGCTCGCCCTGTTCGAGAGCGCGGCGGCCACCGAGGCCTACGCGCAGCTGAGCGCCGCCACCTACGCACCGAAGCTTCCGAAGCGGCTCGCGCCCGGGCAGACGTGGAAGGGGACGTTCCGCGGGACCGGGATCATGATCCCGGGCCGGATCGTCCGTGTCGCCTTCGGCACCTTCCTCGCGCCGCTCGTCCCCGGCCGGACCGCGGTCGACTGGCTGACGGCTGCCTCAGCCCGCCTGTAGGGGGCAGCGAGCGCGGCCACGTCCCGGAGCGACATGTCCCGGGGCCAGGCCCCCGGACACGTCCGGGGTGGGCAACGTCTCGGAGCGACATGCCCCGGGGCCAGGCCCCCGGACACGTCCGGGTGGGCCGGGGATCGGGAGGCGCCGGCGTCAGCGCTTGCGCTTGAGCAGGCCGAAGAGGCCGCGGAGAAGCTCGCGCTGGATTGACTTCCCGGTGCTGGAGCCGAGGAAGTCCGTGACGACGTTGCCGTCCTTCCGTGCGCGGCGGCTGCGCCCGGCCGGCTTCGCGTCCTCGCGCTGCGCTGGCCGCTCCCGCCGCTCGAGGCGAGCCGCGAGCTGCTCGCGCGCAGACTCGCGCTCCTCGCGCGTGCCGTACTTCGCCCACAGCGGCGAGGCCTTCGCGGCGGCCGCGACGTCGTCTGCCGGGCCCAGCCGCGACGCGGGCGCCCGCATCTTCGTGTGGACGACCGGGGTCGGTACGCCCGACTCGGACAGGATCGTCACCGCCGCCTCGCCGATTCCGAGCGACGGCAGCAGCTCCTCGAGGTCGTAGAAGTCCGACTTCGGGTAGGTCGCGATCGCCGCCCGCAGCGCCCTGGCGTCGTCGGGAGTGAACGCGCGCAGCGCGTGCTGGATCCGGTTGCCGAGCTGGGCGAGGACGTCCTCGTGCACGTCCTTCGGCACCTGGGTGCAGAAGAAGACGCCGACGCCCTTCGAGCGGATCATCCGGACGGTCTGCACGATCGACTCGAGGAACGCCTTCGTGGCGCCGCTGAAGAGGAGGTGTGCCTCGTCGAAGAAGAAGACGAGCTTCGGCTTGTCGAGATCGCCCACTTCCGGCAGCTCCTCGAACAGCTCCGCCAGCAGCCACATCAGCGCGGTCGAGAACAGCCGCGGGCGATCCTGCACGGCCGGCAGCTCGAGGCAGGAGATGACGCCGCGCCCGTCCGGCGCAACCCGCAGGAGGTCGGCGACGTCGAACTGCGGCTCGCCGAACAGCTCGTTGCCGCCGCCGTCCTCGAGCGCAACCAGCGAGCGCAGCAGGACGCCGACCGTCTGCGGCGCGACGCCGCCGATCCCCCGGAGCGCCTCGCGTCCTTCCTCCGAGCCGAGGTAGATGAGCAGCGCCCGCAGGTCGGAGAGGTCGAGCAGCGGCAACCCGTGCTCGTCGGCGAAGCGGAAGACGAGGGCGAGGCTGTCGCCCTGCGTGTCGTTCGCATCGAGGATCTTCGCGAGCAGTTGCGGACCGAAGTCGGAGACCGTCGCCCGCACCGGCACACCCGGCCCGATTCCGCCGAGCGAAAGGAACTCGACCGGGAACGCCGCCGGCTCGTAGGGGAGACCGAGCCGGCCCATCCGCTTCGGCGCCGGCCCCTCGGTTGCCCCGGGCGTCGACAGTCCGGAGAGGTCGCCCTTCACGTCTGCCGTGAACACGCTCACGCCCTGGGCGGAGAGCTGCTCGGCGATCACCTGCAGCGTGACGGTCTTGCCGGTGCCGGTCGCGCCGGCGATCAAGCCGTGGCGGTTCATCATCGAGAGTGGCGCCCGGACGATCGCCTCGAGCGCCGTCTCGTCGCCGAGCACGCCGCGCCCGAAGTCGACGTACGGGCCCTCGACCGCGTACGCCTCCGCCATCGCAGCCGCGAACTCCGGCTTCGCGCCCATGCTCCAGCCACCTCCCGTGCGGATTCCCGGAGCGGGCAGCCTACCGCCTCGCTTGCTCCCGTCGTCCGGGCTCTATAGTTGCCGCGGGGTGGCGATCGCCGTCACGACGCTCACCGACGGCGGCCAGACCGCCCTCCAGCTTGCCGAGCAGGTGGCGGCGTTCCTCGACGGGGCGCGGCGGACGCTCGGGCTCGCCCTGTACGACGTCCAGCTCGACGGCCCGGAGGCGGCGCCCGTCACCCGGGCGCTCACCGCGGCCGCGAGCCGGGGCGTCGCGGTCAGGGTCGCCTTCAACGTCGACCATCCGGGGCCGATCCCGGTGCCACCGCCCCCACGTCACGTGCCGGACCTGCTTGAGACGCTCCCCGTCGCGGCAAAGCCGATCCCGGGCGTACCCGACCTGATGCACCACAAGTACGCCGTCCGGGATGGGGAGAGCGTCCTGACCGGATCGGCGAACTGGACCGAGGACGCCTGGACGCGTCAGGAGAACGTGCTCGCGCGGGTCGACTCGGCCGGGATCGCCGCTGCTTACGAACGGGACTTCGAGCAGCTCTGGCGGGGCGGCACCGTCGAGGGCTCCGGCGACGTCGACCCGCACCCGGTTGCTGTGAACGGGGCGACGGTTCGCGCGTGGTTCACCCTCGGTCGCGGCACGTCGCTGACCCACCGGATCGCCCGCAAGCTCGGCCGGGCGCGGCGCCGTGTCCGGATCTGCTCGCCCGTGATTACGTCCGGGCCGATCCTCGGCACGCTCGCGCAGATCGCCTCGGACGGGCGCGTCGACGTTGCCGGCGCCGTCGACGCACCCCAGGTCGCCCAGGTCGCCGAGCAGTGGCGCGAGAACGGGAACGCCGTCTGGAAGATCCCCCTGCTCGCGGCCGCGCTCGGTAACGCCGACTTCGCCGCCAAGCCGTCGACGCCGTGGCGCCCGGACTCCGTCCACGACTTCATGCACGCGAAGGTCACGGTCGCCGACAACACGGTCTTCCTCGGCAGCTTCAACCTCTCGCGGTCCGGCGAGTCGAACGCGGAGAACGTTCTCGAGATCGAGGATCCCGCGCTCGCCGACCGGCTCGCCGCCTTCGTCGACGAGGTTCGCGCGCGCTACCCGCGCGCCGTCGTTCCCAGGCTGTAGGGCGGGTCTCGAGAGGACTGCTCGGCGGGGGCGGGCGAGACAAGTCTCGCCCCTACGTGGTTTCCCGGCGCGGGGGCGTGGAGTCCCCCGGCGGGGGCCTCCCGTGTGCCGGGGGCGGGACGGGTCTCGCCCCTACGTGGTGTTCCGGCGCGGGGGTTCCGGCGCGGGGTGCGGGGTTTTCCGGCATGGGCGGCGCGGGTCACCGGCCCGGTGCGGCAGGTGGCGTGCCGCGGCGGCGGCTAGTGGTGCACTAGTGCGTCACGGCCCGCGGAAGGCTCTTCGCCTCCTCGATCCAGCGGGCGACCTGGCTCTCGACCGGCACCTGCCGCACGAGGTTGCGTGCCGCGTTCGCCTCGGCGAGCTTCGCCTGGAGGCTCGCCGCGTTGCGCTGCGCCAGCTCGGGCACCGAGTCGACGCCGGCCGCCTCGAGCAGCTCGGCGTACTGCTCGCCGACCCCGTCGATCCGGAACAGGTCGGCCTGGTTGACCCAGCGCAGGATCAGGGCGTCGCTGATCCCCGTCGCCTCCGCGAGGCCCTGACGCCCGCCGCGGTCTGCGCCACGCTCGAGCAGCCCCTCCGTCGTCGCGACGCCCGCCGCCCGGAGCTTCTCGGCGTACGCGGGCCCGATCCCCTCGACCTCGGTCAGTGGTGTCATCGCCCCTCCAGTCGGCCGCCAGGGGGCGGTCAGCCACCGCCCCGGGGCGGTCATTCTAGACGTGGCCGGTCGTGCCTTCGCCCGGCCGCGCCGCCGTCTCGGCCACGGCGCCCGCAACGCCGGCGAGCACCAGCTCGAGCTCCTCGTCGGAGAGCGAGAGCGGCGGCTCGATCAGGATCCTCGTGCGGTCGCAGAACGCGGTCATGACGAGCACGTCACGCCGCGCGCACGCGGTCACGATCGCGGCGGCCGCCAGCGGGCTCGGGGTGTGGAGCGCGAGCAGGAGCCCGCGGCCGCTCGCGCCCGTGACGACCGACGGGTACCGGCGTCCCAGCTCGCCGAGCGCGGCCATGACCCGCGTCCCCGCCCGTTCGGCCCGCTCGCAGAGCCTCTCGGTCTCGACGACGTCGAGCGTCGCGAGCGCGGCCGCGCAGGCGGGTGCGTTGCCGGCGGCCGACGAGGCCGACATCGGGACGCTGAGTCCGAGCCTGCCCCAGAGCCGCCGCCTGGCCACGACCGCCCCGATCGGCATCGCGCCGCCGCCGAGCGACTTCCCGACGAGGAGCAGGTCCGGGGCTGCGTCCTCGTGCTCGCACGCGAACAGCCGGCCGGTCTTGCCGATCCCCGTCTTGATCTCGTCGAAGACGAGCACGACCTCGCGGTGGCGGCAGACCTCGACGAGCTCCCGCAGGTAGCCGTCCGGCGGCACGATCGCCCCGCTCTCGGCCTGGATCGGCTCCACGATCACGGCGCCGGTGGCGTCCCCGATCGCGGCCTCGACGGCGGCCGCGTCGCCGAACGGGACGTGCGTGACGTCCCCGAGCAGCGGGCCGAAGCCGTCGCGCATCCCCGGCTCGGAGACGCCGAGGGCACCGAGCGTGAACCCGTGCCAGGCGCCGCGCGCGGCGACAACGCCCGGCTTCCCCGTCGCCAGCCGGACGAGCTTGAGCGCGCTGTCGACGGCCTCCGAGCCGCTCGAGACGACGAGGCTGCATTCGAGCTCGCCGGGCGTGACATACGCGAGCCGCTCGGCGAGACGGCTCGCCGCGTCGCCGAGGAACGGCCACGCGAACGGTCGGCCCGAGCGAAGCTCCCCGGTGACGGCCTCGACCACCCGCGGGTGGTTGTGCCCGACGTTGAGGTTGCCGTAGCCCGCGATGCAGTCGACGAGCCGCCGGCCGCTCGCGTCCCAGACGCTCGCGCCCTCGGCGCGGACGATGTCGAGGTCGAGCCCGAGGCGGCGCAGGAAGCGGACGTAGGGCGCGTTCGCGTAGCGCTCGACGCGCGCGACCCGCGCCGCGAACCCGCCGCCGTCCGCCGCCCCCGCCACCGCCCGGGCCGTCCCTCCTCAGTCCTCGCCCTGCGCCTTCGTGAAGCCCTCCTCGCCGTGGAACTCCTGGAGCTTCTCGAGGTGCATCCAGCGGTGCGCCGAGCCGATCCGGCGCACCAGCTCGGCGATCTCGTCGTCGGCGAGCTCGGCGCCGTTCGTGGTCAGCGTGAAGCGGCAGAACCACTGGTCGATGCAGTCGGTCATCGCCCCCGTCGGCGGGTACACCCGCGTGCCGCGGTTCGAGATCGCCTTCAGCCGCAGGCGGGTCCCCTCGGCCGCCCGCTCGAGGCTGTGGCCGAGCTCCTGCGAGCCGAGCCCCGACTCGACGAACACGTCCACCCCGACGACGCGTCGCGACGGCTCCGAGACGAAGTCGGGGGCTGCGGAGACGCTCGGGAGCCGCAGCGGCTTGTAGTCGCGCGCCTGCCAGCCGGCGGGAGTCTCGCCGAGGTTCGCGATCACGGCCTCCGTGAAGGCCGTGGTCGAGAGCGCGGAGCCGTCGTCACCCGCGATGTCGCGGGTCGTCTTGCCCTGCTCGAGCGTCGCGAGCAGGGCGCCCTCGACCGCCGCCGCCGGCTCGAACTCACCCAGGTGGCGGAGCATCATCACCGCGGACAGGATCAGCGCCGTCGGGTTGATCACGTTCTTGCCCGCGTACTTCGGCGCCGAGCCGTGCACCGCCTCGAAGATCGCGACCTCGGAGCCGATGTTCGCCGAGGGCGCGAAGCCGAGCCCGCCGACGAGCGCCGAGGACTCGTCCGAGATGATGTCCCCGTTCATGTTCGTCGTCACGATCACGTCGAACTGCTCGGGCCGCTTCACGAGCTGGTGGGCGCAGTTGTCGATGATGATGTGCTGGGCCTCGAGCTCCGGGTACTCCGGCGCGATCTCCTCGAACGTGCGCTTGAGCAGACCCTCGGTCAGCTTCATGATGTTCGACTTGGTCGCGCAGTGCACGAGCGTCCTGCCCTCCGCGCGGGCGAGCTCGAACGCGAGCCGCACGATCTTCTCGCAGCCCTTGCGCGAGATCAGCTTCAGGCACTGGGCGACGCCCGGCGTCTGCATGTGCTCGATCCCCGCGTAGAGGTCCTCGACGTTCTCGCGGACGACGACGAGGTCGATGCCGCGTCCGGAGTACGGGGTCGCGATCCCGGGCAGCTCGCGGGCAGGGCGGATGTTCCCGTACGTCTCGAACAGCTTGCGCAGCGTCACGTTCGCGCTCTTCTCGCCGAAGCCGACCGGGGTCTCGAGCGGCCCCTTGAGCGCGACCCGCGTCTTGCGGATCGACTCGATCGTGTCGTCGGGGACGCCGGTCGCGAGCCCCTGCTCGAACACGCTCGCGCCCGCCTGGCGCTCCTCCCACTCGACCCGCGCGCCCGCCGCCTCGACGATCTGCCGCGCGGAGTCGACCACCTCCGGCCCGATGCCGTCGCCCGGGATCAGCGTGACGAGCTTCGCCCCGGACGCCGTCGTGTGAAACTCCATGAATCTCCCTTCGCCGTGAACCCGCGACGTAACCTACCTTCCCGTGACCGGTGAGCGGAGCATCGAGATTGACGGTCTCGTGCGCGAGTTCAAGGGTGGCATCCGCGCCGTCGACGGCGTCGACCTGCGCGTCGAGCCCGGCGAGATCTACGGCTTCCTCGGGCCGAACGGTGCCGGCAAGTCGACGACCGTCCTGATCCTGACCACACTCCTGCCCCCGACCGCCGGGCGTGCCCGGGTCGCCGGGCACGACGTCGTCGCGGAGGGCCCCGCCGTCCGGGCCGCGATCGGGGCGGCGCTCCAGGAGGCGGCGCTCGACCCGGTCCTGACCGGCCGCGAGCACCTGCACCTCCAGTGCGCGCTCCATGGCCTCGACCGCGCCGAGCGCCGCCACCGCGCCGACGAGCTGCTCGAGCGGGTCGGCCTCGCCGAGGCGGGCGGTCGCAAGGTCGGCGGCTACTCGGGCGGGATGAAGCGCCGGCTCGACCTGGCGCTCGCGCTCGTCCATCGTCCCCGGATCCTGTTCCTGGACGAGCCGACGACCGGGCTCGACCCGCAGAGCCGAAGCGCGCTCTGGGCGGAGGTCGGCCGGCTCGCGCACGATGAGGGCGTGACCGTCTTCCTGACCACGCAGTACCTCGAGGAGGCGGACGTCCTCGCCGACCGGGTCGGGATCATCGACCACGGGCGCATCGTCGCCACCGGCACGCCGGCGGCGCTGAAGGCCGAGATCGGACGCCCGCGGCTCGAGGCGATCCCTGCCAGCGACGCCGATCGTGCCGCGGTCGCGGCGGCGCTGGCCGGCTTCGGCGAGCCCTGCGCCGGCTCGCCGCGCGCGGTCGCCGTCAGGCTCGATCGCGGCGCCGAGGGCCTCGCGGGCGCGGTCCGGGCGCTCGACGCAGCCGGCCTGCGCGTCGCCGACCTCCAGCTCCACGCTCCCTCCCTCGACGACGTCTTTCTCGCGAAGACGGGGCGCACGCTCGAGGGGGCGACCGAGGAGGAACCGACCGCGGCCGCGACGTGAGCGCGCTCCCCGTCGAGCAGGTCGCGAGCCTCGCCGCGCGCTCGATCGTGCGCACGTTCCGCCAGCCCGCGCACGTCTTCCCGGCGCTCGCCTTCCCGCTGATCCTGCTCTCGGTCAACGCGGCCGGCCTCGACCGCGCGACCAGGTTGCCCGGCTTCCCGGCGGACTCCTACCTCGACTTCGCGCTCGGCTTCGCGTTCATGCAGGGAGCCCTGTTCACGACGACGAACGCGGGCACCGATCTCGCCCGGGACATCCAGACGGGCTTCCTGAGCCGGCTCGCCCTCACCCCGATCCGCGGCGGCGCGCTGCTCGCCGGCCACCTGGCGGGCGCGGTCACGATGGGGCTCGTCCAGTCGCTCGTCTACCTCGGCGTCGGGCTCGCGGCCGGCGTGAGGCTCGAGGCGGGGGCGGGCGGTGCCGCGGTACTCGTCCTGCTCGCCATCCTGGTCGCGATCGGCTTCGGCGCGCTCGGCGCGATGCTCGCGCTGCGAACCGGCTCGGGCGAGGCGATCCAGGCGTCCTTCCCGATCTTCTTCGCGTTCCTGTTCCTCTCCTCGATGAACATCCCGCGGAACCTGATGGACGTCGACTGGTTTCGCACCGTCGCCACCTACAACCCGATCTCGTACCTGATCGAGGGGCTGCGCAGCCTGATCATCGCCGGCTGGGACGGGCAGGCGCTCGCGCTCGGGTTCGCGGTCGCGGTCGCGATCGCCGCGCTCGGCCTGGGAGGCGCCGTGCTCGCCCTGCGCGTGAGGCTGACGCGGACGTGAGCGCGCGCGACCGCTCCGTCGCCCTCGCAGTCGCGTGGCGCAACCTGCACACGTACTTCACGAGCCCGTCGCTCATCCTGCCCGGGCTGTTCTTCCCGCTGCTCTTCTTCGTGGCGTTCGCCGGCGGCCTGCCGGCGGTGTCGCGGCTGCCCGGCTTCGACTACCCGGCCGGCTACACCTCGTTCCAGTACGTGTTCGTGCTGCTCCAGTCGGCCGCGTTCGGGGGCGTCTTCACGGGCTTCTCGATCGCGCGCGACTTCGAGGGCGGCTTCGCCCGCCGCCTGCTCCTGGCCGCTCCGCGCCGCAGCGCCGTGCTGGCCGGGTACGGGCTCGCGGCGCTCTGCCGCTGGGCGTTCACGGGCTCGATCGTGACGGCGGTCGCGCTCGTCGCGGGCATGGAGGTCGGCGGCGGCCTCGTCGACCTGTTCGGGCTGTTCGCGCTGGCCGTGCTGCTGAACGTGGCCGCGCTCCTCTGGGCTGGCGGGGTCGCGATGCGGCTGCGCACGATCCAGGCGGGCCCGCTGATGCAGGTGCCGGTCTTCATCCTGCTCTTCCTCGCCCCCGTCTACGTACCGCTCGACCTGCTCGCGGGCTGGATCCACGCGGTCGCGACGGTGAACCCGGTCACGTACGTGCTCGCCGCGGGCCGGGGGCTGCTCGCCGGCGACCCGGTGCACGCCGCGCTCGCGTTCGGCCTCGTGCTGGCGCTCCTCGCCGCCCTGCTCGTGTGGGCGGCGAGGAGCCTGCGTGGCGCCGAGCGGGCGGGGTGACGCGCGGCCTCGTCAGCCGTCGTCGCCGGTCTCTCCGCCCGCGTCCGAATCCGCCTCGACGGTCACGACCGAGAAGTCCGCGGCGAGCCGCACGTCGACCGTGCCGCCGTCCGCCTTTCGCACCTCGACCTCCCACACCGCGCCGTCTTCTGAGTCGCGCTCGACCGATCCGGCCTCGCCCCCGCCCAGGTGGGCGAGGGCGGCCGCACGGGCGCGGTCGGCCGCGGCACTGGTCTCCGAGCCTCCCCCGGCGCCGGCGAGCGCGGCTCCTCCGGCGGCGAGCCCGCCCAAGGCGATGAGCCCCGTGCCGAGCGTGATCCTGCGTTTCCTGGTCATCGTTCCTCCTCTCAGCGGTGGACGACGCCGACGAGCTTCGTCCACGCGACCTCGCCCTTCGTTGCCCGGGCCTCGATCAGGCCGATCCCGGGCGCGTAGAGCTTGCGCTCGAAGACGCCGGGCGTGAGCGGCGTCCACTCGCGCGTCAGCAGCACGTCCGCGAACGTGCCGTAGGGCACCGTCCGCTCCTCGAGCGTGCGGAGCACCTGCGCCGTGTCCTCGGCGTGGCCCGGGTAGTACTCCTGGTGGTAGACCGTGCCCGCGGCCGGCTGCGCGAGCATCACGATCCCGGCCTCGGCGCCGTCGACGCCCGCCTGCCAGGAGCCGTCGCTCTCGACCCAGCGGCCGCCGACGTAGTCGAAGGAGGCCTCGCCGAGGTACCAGACGTTGCCGTCCGCGTCCTGCGCGTACCAGTCTCTTGTGCGCTCGACGGGCCTGCCGCGGGCCGTGACGGTGTCGAGGACGACGACGCACTCGACCCCCAGGATCGTCTTTGTCTTCCGCGTCACCGCGACCCGGTCGTGCTCGATGATCCCCTCCGACACGCCTTCGTAGTGGTAGACGGTGCCGGGCACGAGCGGGAGGTAGGGGTTGTCGACCCCGCGCACGAAGCTGGCCGGGTCGAAGACGGGTGTGGCCGCCGCCGCGCCGCTCGCGACGGCGAGGGTTGCCGCGAGCGCGGCGACGGTGGTCAGCAGGGATGCTCGCATCGGTCGCTCCTTTCGCCGGTCTTGCCGGAACGGACGCTACGTGCCGCTCGTGAGAGCGCGATGAGAGCCGCCGGCCGGCAGGGAGAGCCAGACGTCGGCGCCGCCGCCGGGCCGGTTCGTGGCCGCCGCGCACCCGCCATGCCCGCGGGCGATCGCGTCGGCGATCGCGAGCCCGAGCCCGCTGCCGCCGCTGGAGCGGGCCTCGTCGGCGCGGCTGAAGCGCTCGAACGCCCGCGCCAGGAAGGGGGGCGGGAAGCCGCTGCCCTCGTCGGTCACGTGGAGCTCGACCGTGCCGGCTCGCTCGCTTCCGGTCAGCTCGACCGCGCCTTCGCCGTGTCGAAGCGCGTTCTCGAGCAGGTTCGCGAGCGCCTGCTCGAGCCGGGCCCGGTCGGCGACGACCGAGAGCCCGGGCGGGCAGTCGACGCGCAACTCCCGGCCCGCCGCCGCCGTCCGCTGCTCGAAGCGAGCGGCGACGCGCCGGAGCAGCTCGCGGGCGTTCTCGCGGGCGGGCGCGAGCCACGGCTCGTCGCGGGCGGAGCGGGCGAGCACGAGCAGGTCGTCGGCGAGCCGGGCGAGGCCGTCCACCTCCTCGGCCGCCGAGCGCAGGGTCCGCTCGAGCTCGGCTGCGGGGCGGGGCCGGCGCAGGGCGAGCTCGAGCTCGGCCTTGAGGAGCGCGAGCGGGGTGCGCAGCTCGTGGCTCGCGTCGGCGACGAAGCGCTGCTCGCGGGCGAGCGTCGCCTCGAGCCGGGCGAGCAGGTCGTTGAGGGTGGCGCCGAGCCGGGCGATCTCGTCGTTCGCGGCCGGCACCGGCAGGCGCGTGCCGGTCTCGCCCGCGGAGATCGTCTCGGCGCGGCGGCGCATCGCCTCGACCGGCCGCAGCGCCGCGGCCGAGAGCCCGTAGCCGGCGAGCGCCGCGAGGAAGAGCGCGATCGGTCCGCCGGTCGCGAGCTGCGTGCGCAGGCTCGCGAGCGCGTCGTCGCGGTCGTCGAGGGCGGCGCCGACGACGACGACGACGTCCCCGGCGGGGCGGGCGAGCAGGCGCACGGGCTCCTCGAAGCCGGGTGGCTGCCGGCGACCGACGAGCAGGGCGCCGCCGCGGGCCCGGTCGAGCTCGGTACCCGAGAGCAGCGGCGAGCCGGCTGCCTGCGGCGTCGCGTCGAGGAGTCGTCCGTCCGCCGCCAGGATCTGGGCGAAGCTCTCCTCGGCCTCGACGAGGCGCCCCGCGTCGCCGCCGAGCCCGGTCCCCGGCTGCCCGGCCAGCGCGGCGACGTCATCGGCGCGCGCGCGCAGCCCCTGGTCGAGCGTGCGGTCGAGCGAGTCGGCGAGCCGCGCGTAGAGGAAGCCGCCGAGCGCGGCGAGGACGAGCGCCATCACGACCGCGAACGCGAGCGTCAGGCGCACCCTGAGCGGCAGCCGGCTCACGTGCCGCCGTCCCGGCGCAGCCGGTAGCCGGCGCCGCGCACGGTCTCGATCGAGTCGCGCCCGAACGGGCGGTCGATCTTCTCGCGCAGGTAGCGGACGTAGACGTCGACGACGTTCGAGCGGCGCTCGTAGTCCTCGTCCCAGGCGTGCTCGAGCAGCTCGAAGCGCGAGAGTACCCGGCCGGGGCGGCGCATGAACGTCTCGAGCAGCGCGAGCTCCTTCGCCGACAGGTCGAGCTCCCTCCCGCCGCGCCAGACCTGGCGGGTGGCCGGGTCGAGGCGCAGGTCGCCGACCTCGAGCACCGCCGGCCGCTCGGGCTGACCCCGGCGCGCGAGCGCCCGCAGCCGCGCGCCGAGCTCCTCGAGCGAGAACGGCTTGGTCAGGTAGTCGTCGGCGCCGGCGTCGAGGCCGGCGACGCGGTCGGCGACGGCGTCGCGGGCGGTCAGCATCAGCACGGGCGTCCAGATTCCGGCCGCCCGGAGCTGGTGGCAGACCTCGAATCCGTCCGTGCCGGGGAGCATCACGTCGAGCACGATCGCGTCGTAGGCGCTCGCGCGCCCGCGCCAGAGCGCCTCGTCGCCGCGGGCGGCGACGTCGGCGAGGTGGCCGTCCTCGACCAGGGCCCGGCGCAGCAGCCCGGCCAGCTTCGTGTCGTCCTCGACGATCAGGACCCGCATGGCGCAGGTCGAATGGTTGCAGGGACGATGAGAGGGCGGTGAGAGCGGGCCGGTGCTACGGCTTCACGCGCAGGCCGCCGTTGCGGGCCGCGCCTTCGAGGAAGGCGAGCCAGTCGCGCCAGAGTCTCGCGTCCTCGAGCGCGCGCGGCTCCGCCGAAGCGGCGTCGAGCGCCTCCTCGAGCTCGAGCTCGGACACGTACCAGTCCTCGGGTGTCTCGAGCTTGTGCAGCGGGATCCCGGCGCCGCCCTCGCGGCCGCAGACCATCCGCTGGGCGATCATCTCGTCGCGTAGCGCCGCCATCTGGTCGCCGCGGAGCCAGACGTGGCCGCCGATCCCGTCGTGGCGCTGCCACCAGACGTGGAAGGCCACGGGTGTCAGCCCTCGCCGCGCGCGCGGCGCTCCTCGAGCTGGCGCAGCTCGACGCGGCGGATCTTGCCGCTGCGCGTCTTTGGCAGCTCGGCGACGAACTCGATCTCGCGCGGGTACTTGTAGGGGGCGGTGACCCGCTTGACGTGGTCCTGGAGGCCGCGGGCGAGCTCGCCGGTCGCGTCCTCGCCGGGGCGGAGCACGACGAACGCTTTCACGATCTGGCCGCGGTCGGGGTCCGGCTTGCCGACGACCGCGCTCTCGGCGACCGCCGGGTGCTCGAGCAGGGCGCTCTCGACCTCGAACGGGCCGATCCGGTAGGCGGCGGAGAGGATCACGTCGTCGGCGCGGCCCGCGAACCAGAGGTAGCCGTCCTCGTCGCGGCTGGCGCGGTCGCCGGTCACGTACCAGTCGCCGCGGAAGACCCGCTCGGTCTCTTCCGGCTGCTCCCAGTAGCCGGCAAAGAGGGTCGGCGGGCGCCCGGCGAGAGCGATGTTGCCCTCCTCGCCGGCCGGCAGCTCGCGGCCGTCCTCGTCGATCACGGCGAGCCGGTGGCCGGGGGTGGGGAGCCCCATCGAGCCCGGCCTGATCTCCATCCCCGGGAGGTTGCCGGCGAGCAGCGTGTTCTCGGTCTGCCCGTAGCCGTCGCGGATCGTGAGGCCGAACGTGTCGCGGAAGACGCGGATCACCTCGGGGTTGAGCGGCTCGCCGGCGGAGACGGCGTGGCGCAGGCCGGAGAGGTCGAAGCGCTCGAGCCCGTCCAGCTTCGCGGCGAGCCGGTACTCGGTCGGGGCCTGGCAGAGGACGGTGACGCCGAGCTCCCGGACGAGCCCGAGCCGCTCGGCCGGGTCGAAGCCGCCCTCGTGGAGCACGATCGGGGCGCCGGCGCTCCACGGGCCGAGCAGCACGTTCCAGATCGACTTCGCCCAGCCCGTGCCTGCGGTGCACCAGACGAGGTCGTCGGCGCTCGCGGCGAGCCAACTCTCGGCCTGGCGGCGCTTCGCGTGGCAGTAGCCGTGCGTGTGGACGACGCCCTTGGGGTTCTTCGTCGTCCCGGAGGTGTAGAGGATGAAGGCGGGGTCGCCCGCGGCGGTGTCCTCGGTCGGCGCCGAGTCGGGCTGGCGGGCGAGCCGTGCCGCCCCCTCGTCGAGCCAGAGCACCGCGGGCGGCGCGTCGAGCTGGGCCCGCATCAGCTCGATCTCCGTCTCGGCGGCGCGCCCGGCGATGAGCAGGCGGGCGCCCGAGTGGCTCGCCCGGAACGCGAGGTCCTTGGCGCGCAGCATCTCGGCGCACGGGATCGCGACCGCGCCGGCCTTCATGACGGCGAGCAGGAGCGGATGCCAGTCGAGCGTCTTGCCGACGAGCGCGAGCACCCGGTCGCCGCGCCCGATCCCGAGCTCGCGCAGGAGACCCGCCCAGCGGGCGGTCGCGGCCGCAACCTCGCCGAACGGAACGTCCCGGACCGAGCCGGCCGCGTCGACGAAGCGAATCGCGAGCCGTTCCGGCTCGCCCGCGAGCGGCTCGACCACGTCGCGGGCGAAGTTGAAGCGGGCCGGGACGTTCCATGCCGCGTCCATCTCGGCGCGATTGTACGAAAGCGGGGCGGCCCGATCGCTCGGGCCGCCCCGGGGTCGAGACGTGGCTGCGGCCCCACCGTCTCGACAACCCCCACGCGGAGAATGCCGCGAAACCGGTGACGCCGCCTCACCCGCGCGGGTGAACCTCCCTCCCCCGTCCGGGGGACGGAGCGCCGCTGTTCCTATACTCGACCGGGGGCCGTTAGCTCAGCCGGTAGAGCAGGGGACTTTTAATCCCAAGGTCGCTGGTTCGAGTCCAGCACGGCCCATGGGGGAGACGTCGACGTGATGGATCCGAGAGATCCGGGACTTCGTCGCATCGAGGATGTTCTCGACTTCGTGGCCGCACTCGGCGACGACCTGGCTGTCGCGCATGAAGACGCGGCCGATCTCGTCGAAGTTGTCCGCGGCAGCGATGCAGATGCCGATCGCACTGGGATCAGCCCACGGCAAGGGGGTGGGCGAGTCCGCCCGGGCACCGGCGGCCCTGGCCTCACGGCTCGCGCCTGGGGCTGAGGAGCTCCATCTCGTCCGCTTCGACGACGACGATCCCCCCGGCCCACGCCACGACGCTCTGGTCGTCCATGACGACGATGTACGCGCCGCCCCAGATGTCGTCGGGGGCGGCTACCACGACGCCGGTCGAGCCGCTCGGGACTTCGTAGACGCTCCGCTTGAGGCGGACCCGGTCCCCTTCACGGAAACCGCCGCTGGCTCTGGGAAACGGAAACAGGCGGTACGAGAGATTGCGCCCCGCCACGTACGCGTAATTGTCCCCGATGTGGGCGAGGGCGTAGTCCTCGACGGCGATGCGGGCAGCTTCTATCTCGTCGGGGGTGCGGGCTGTGTCGACGAGCCTGAGCACACGGCCGGGCTCGGGGTGGTCGCGCTCGAGCTCGTCGAGCCACTGCCGGTAGGTCTGGGCATCTCCGGTCTCCGGGTCGAGCGGCCGCAGGTCGCCAGGGAACCAGCAGAACCGAAAGCTGCGGGGCGGGGTGCGGCAGAGCCGCCAGAACTGCTCGGCGCTCTCCCACGCCCAGGGGTCAGGGCTGGTGCTCAAGGCTCGATCTCCGAACTTCGGATCGCCGCCATGGCCGCCTGCGACCAGAGCATGCCGTAGGGTCCTTGGTAGCGCTCAGGGTGCAGCGGGTCGTCGGCGGGGAGGATCTCGCGGAGCCTCTCCTCGATAGCAGGGACGTCGGCCCAGCGGCGGTAGAGGCGTTCGCCGCGGTCGAGTTCGGCTTCGGTGACCTTGGCGTCGGGCTTCTCCCAGCCGCAGGCGCGGCAGACGACCCACGTCTTGTCGGAAGCGAAGGCCTCGGCGTCTCGCTGGGGCAACAGGCGGAAGTCCCAGACGAGATCGGCGGAGGCGCAGCGGGGGCAGAAGCCGAGGACGCCCCTCCAGAACTCCCCGTTCTGCCGCCAGAAGGAAACCTGGGAGCGGACGAGCCACTGGTCGACGTGGCGCCGGTCTGGCTCCGGGCGAAGCGGGGAGGTGTCGACGAGCTCGACGAGCTCGCGCTCGAGATCGGCGACCCAGGCGAGAGCGTGTTGGAGGGTTCGTTCGCCGCGGCGGACGGCCATGATCTCGGACCGTTCCGGCTCGGGGACGGGGAGGGTGAGCCGGCCGGTGCGGAGGAGCTCGACGCCTTGGACGCCGAGGCGGAGCATGTGCATCGCGTACTTGGTGTCGTACCCGTGTGCCCGCTCGAACTCGGGTCGTCGGCTGCGTTTCTGGCCGCGCTCGCCGAGCAGCCGTTCCTTCTGCGCGGTGAGGTAGCCAAGGAACGCGCGGCCCGCCTGCCGGGAGACAATCCGGGGCGCGAGTCCTTGGAGCTCCTGTCCGAGCGGGGTGGCGACGGTAGGGGACGGCGCGAACAGGAGCAGGAGGACCGTCGGGTTCCCCTTGAGCGCGAGGCGAACGTACTTGCGCAGGCCGTAGATGACGAGGTCGAGGTCGCCGGGGCCCGAGCGGACACCTTCGGGCTTCGTCCGGTGGACAACCTGTTCGAACCGGTCGAGGCCGATCGCGGTTGCGGCCGGCTCGACGAGAACACCCATCTCGTCCCGATCGTCCTGGCCCTCGAGCGCGAGCCCGTGCAGGGTCGAGCCGACCGTGGAACGCAGGATCGTTCTGACCTCGGCTTCCTCGAGTCTCATCTGCCCAGCACGGTTGGGAGTCGCGCCTCGATGCGTGCGGTCTTACGGGAGGGCACGTGGAGCCGGATCCAAGGCGTCACATCTATGTCATGCCGTCGTGGCGGCCGGCAAGGGGTAGAGACGATGGCGACGCTCAAGCGGGCGGGTGAGCCTTCGACGCCGATCTTGCCCGGGAACTCGAGGATCTCTAGTTCGCGCGGATGTACGCGCTCGAGCTCGCGAAGCTTAACGCGATGGCAGGCATCCTCGACGTGATCGAGGCGGCCCGGAGAGAAGCACCTGTGGAAAGCGAAGATCGGGCGTCGGATCGACCCCAAGCCGTCCGCGGTGAGCCGGCTGCTCGGCGGCGGCGAGCAGAACCCGACCTAGGACACGCTCGTCGACCTCGCCTACGCCGTCGACCTCGAGCTCGAAGTGAAGGTGAAGAAGGCGCCGAAGCGGCGCGCCGTCTCCGAGCCGGTCAAGGTCCTTCGCGCCGCATTTCCGCATTGGGACGCTGTTAGCGTTGAACAGGACGTCCGCCGAGGGCGCTCTGTCGTCAACGCTCGGGCGCGGGGCCAACGCCTGCGCGCGAGCCAAGCAGCGACATCACTTCCGCCCTCGTCGGCGTTGCCCTTGCGTCTTCTGAGTTCGTCCCCTGAAAGCTTCACCCCGGTCTGTCTCATCGGCAGGCACGCGCCCGCCAATCAGGAGTCTCCCATCCTCAGCTACGACACGAACAGCCCGACCCCGTAATGACGGGACCGCTGCGAGATCCGCCAGGTAGCGGCGGAGTTCCGTCTTCGTCGCCGGCCCGCCGAAGACGATCGACACGGAGCCACAAGAGGCAATCGTGAACCGCTCGATGCGGCCGCGGGTGAGCTCTATCGTGGCCAGTTCGACCTGGGAGCGGAGCAGCGACTCAGTGGGCATGCGCGCGTCATCGGCCGGCGCGAGGTCGATGTCCGCCTCTGTCCACCTTGCCAGCCCGAACCCGATGTCGGCGCCGTAGAGAGCCGCTCGCAGGAGCCGGTGTCTGCGGTCGAACTCGCTGGGATCGATAGCTGTCGCTGTCCCGTCTCGCTCGATGACGCTGAGCTCGCCAACGTGGGACACAAATAGCTCGAGGTGGGCATCGGCATTTCGCAGGTTGCGCAGGACGCCAAGACTGAGCAATGTCCCGAGCTCGGTTCCCAGTGCCGCGAGTTCGCTCTCGACTACGCCGAGCAGCCGTGGTCGGGCAGCCGATCGCGGTGCCTCTCCTCTCACGAGGGCATCGAGGGAGAGGGCGAGCTCACCGAAGGGCCGCAGCATGCCTTCAGCAAGCGCTCGGTAGGCCCCCACCAAGTGCTTGAGATGACGCGCGTCCGCTTCGGCGCCGTAGGCGGCGCGCACGCTGTCCGAGATCGAGTCCTCGGCCTCAAGTATCAGGCCAGGCTGAACGGCATAGAACCTCCGGTAGAGCTCGGCGGTTTCCTCCGGGCTTGCGGTGCGGGCCGCCCTAACGAGGCCGAGAACGAGACCAGCTACGCGGTGGGAGAGAAGCGGGCAGGGCGAGGTGCAGAGCCCAACCGCGTTGGTCAAGGCGATGCTCGCGGCTTCGGGCGGCATGGAGAAGACATCCACAAGCCGCGCCAGCTGCCTGGAGGCGAGCAGGAGCCGCAGCCCAGGCTCCCTCACGTTCTGAAGAGCGGCCTGCCAGGAGTGCACGGATGTCTGCACCTGGAGACCGAAGCCGACGCTAATCGCCTCGGCCTGCGAGAAGTCCCGGCGTTTCTTCTCGACAACGCGCCTCACGCTCTCCCCGGAAATACGAGGCAGGGATGCCTCGAGGTCCCGGCCGAGTTCAACGGCGACCTCGTCGTTCTCATACGAGATGCTACGGACGTAGGTGTTTGCCGTGAGGATCAGCGCCCCCGCATAGTCGGCGTAGGCTGCAGCCACCTCCGAATCGAATGACACGAGGAACTCGATCAGGTCGAGCCAGCGCTCCGCCTGCTCAGCCATCTCGCCGGCCCGTCGACGGAGGCTCGATCCGCGCGCCCGGCGAGCCTCCACATCGACCTCGCGAAGGCCAACGAACGCCGCGAGCAACGACTCTCGCCGTTCGCGAAGCCACAGCTCGTCCCAAGCGACAAGGCCATCGTGGATCGGTATGACGACGCCACGCTCCAGGCCCGACATTCGCGTGGAGATCCGTTCCCAGCGGCGGATACACTCCTCGCCGAGCGCGGCGCGGCAACGATTCCGCAACTCGCGGGTCGGGGGCGCCTGGGAATCACCGGTCGAGCCGGCGGCGGAGGAGACCATCGCGTCCGAATCTAGCTCGGCGGCCGGCTATCGGCCTGCGCTCCCAGCATCAGAAGCGCCACCGCTCGGCGCGAATCAGCCCGAGCAGGTCGATGCACGGGACGCCGAAGTGCTGACAGACCAACGGGATCCGCGGCCGGTCGCGCGTGCCCGTGTTCTTCTCGCCGGTCACGACCGTGCAGCCTCGCACCCTCGCGACCGCGATGACGAACGGATCCGCTCGGCTGCGGCCCTTCATCGTGTCGACCATCGTCTGGAACACAGCCAGGATCTCGCTCGTCGCCGCCTGGACATCCTCGTCGAGCTCGACGATCAGTTGCAGACGCTGCTTCGCCCACCCGAACACGTCATCGTCCTTGGCCGCGAGCTCGCGGATGACCTCGCCAGACGCCCAGAGGCGATTCTCCCGAATCAGCGAGTCCAGATTCGCCCAGAGGCGCGGGAAGACGTCGATCGGGTAGTGACGAACCCAGCCGTCGAGGATGGCGCTCGTGTCGATGCTGTAGGTCAAGGCAGTCGCCCTATCGACGAGCGCCGAGCACCTCGGCCTCGATCTTCGCCACGTGCTTCAGCTTGACGCCGAGGCTGTCGGCGAGATCGGACGCACCGATCTCCTCCCGGTGGTAGGCCTCGAGCACGAGCCGAACGTAGGAGCGACCGAGGTCGCGCACCTTGACGCGGTGATAGGGAGCGAACCCGGTCCGAGGCCCCATCTGCTCGGCGTAGATCCGGAGGAATTCCTCCCGCTTGCGGAGGTAGTGCGCCATCGTCGCCTTCCCGATCGTCACAAGACGCCGCAGGACGGCCTCCCGGCTAGCGCCATACTTGTCCGCGAGACTCCTGAGCTCGTCGTCTTCCCACTCGGCCCCGGGGCGATGCCGCAGGACGGCGGTCTCCGCCTCCAGGGCGGCTCGCGGCATCAGCACGGCGGCGGCGACTCGATTGCAGAAGACCTCCGTTCGGCCCTCTTCGGACTGACTCTCGCGCTCCCCGAGGTCGCACAGCCCCCCGTTTCGCAGGAGGGCGTGGGTGAGCTCATGCAACAGGGTGAACGTACGGCCGCGCGGCGAGTCCTGCGCGTTGACTACGACGACCGGCAGCGGCTCGAGCGCCAGCGAAAACCCGCGCATCTCATCGAGCTCGACCTCGCTCGTCTGCAGCACGAGGGCGCCGGCCTCCTCGACGGCCTCGATCCAGCCGGCGAGCGCCCGGTAGCGGTCACGCCACGTCATCTGCTCCTCGAGGGAGACTCCGAGGAGCTCGCGCACCGCGCCCGCAAACGTCTCGGGGTCGTCCGCGTACGCCGGAAGCTCGACCCTCCGGAGCTCGGTGCCAGCGTTTTCGAGGAGCTCGAGCGCGATCTCGCGCTGCCTCGTCGCGCGCCTGAACTCGACGTGAAGCTCGGGCGACCACGCCTCCGCGACGGAGTCGGGTAGCCGGCGGAAGTCCTTCATCGCGTCGAAGCCCCGAGGAGGCTCCGGAAGGTAGAAGACCGCGAGCGGACGCCGATAGACATGGGCGGCCTTGCGGAGCTGTGCGACCGTGGGCGCGCTCTCGCCGCTCTCCCACGAGCGCAGACGGGCCTCCGGCACGCCGACCCGGCGGGCCGCGTCCTCCAGCGACAACCCGATCGAGGTCCGCCCCCAAGCGAGGAGTGCGGGGTTGATCCGTGCTAGCGGCGTGCGCGCCATCTCGCCTTGAAGAGTGCCAACAGGGGCCCCGGGCGTCGCGAGTCAGACCGCATAGACCTTCATCACCTCGTCGCCGTAGTGGTTGATCACCTTGACGGCGATCTTGCCGGTCTCCGGCGGCGGGAAGGGGCGGCTCTCGGTCGTGTAGAGGGTCGCCCAGGCGGCTTCGTCGATGTCGGCTCGCAGGGCCTTGCGGAGTGACTCGTACGGGTCGCCGGCGCCGGTGAAGTACGCCTCGCGGACGAAGAAGCTCTCCTCGTTGTAGCTCGTGTCGACGAACCAGCAGGCGATGTCGTCGGTCGTGCTCGAGCGCACCTGGCCGGTGGTCGGGTCGTAGACGTCGACGCCGCGGATCTCGACCTGGACGAGGCCGTCCTCGGTGCGGCGGATGTCGACGTCGGGCTCGCCGAAGACCATGAACAGGTTGCCGGCGCCCGTCTTCTTGAGCAGGTCGGCGCCCATGGCGAGGTCGGGGTTCATCCGCACGAGCAGCAGGCGGAGCTTGCCGAGCTTTCGCTCCTCGGCGGCGACCGCCCAGCCGGAGCCGTCCGCGGGCTGGAACTCCTTCGCGGTCTCGCCCGCCGAGGCGTCGAAGGCGAAGCCGCAGACGAGCAGGAGGTCGGCGCCCGCGCCCTTCGACGCCTCCTTCGCGGCCTCGCGCACCTGGTCGGCGTCGACCGTCCCGTACTCGGGGCCGACGCTGACGGCGACCGTGCGCTCGGCGCCGTCCGCATCGGTGAACGCGCCGCGCGCGTGCACCCAGACGCCGGCGTGGCTGTCGAGCCAGTCGAAGCGCAGGTGCTCCTGGCGAACCGTGTTCTGGACGCCCGCCTTGCGGAGGTTCTCGAGGATCGTCGGCACGAACTCCGCACCCGACGCCGCCACCTCCTCCGTCGCCGCGGGGTCGAGCGTGCGATGCGGCGAGAGACTCTCGACCGTGAACGGTCCGGTCACGCGCACCTTCTTTCTGTCCTCCTGCGGCTGGTCGTGGAGCGTCTCCTGGTCGGCGTGGCGGGCGATCGCCGCCTCGACCTCCTCGCGGCTCATCCCCTCGCGAATGTCGGGGTTCTGCGCGATCGACTTGAGCGTCACCCGCGGGACGGTGCGGCAGACGAAGCCGTGCTTGACGTCGCGCTCGTCCCGGAGCTGGAACCACGGATAGCGGTAGGCCATGAGGCGCGTGCGGGCGAGCGCGAGCGCTACCCGGGAGGTGTCGATCGTGATCCAGCGGCGGCCCCACTTCTCGGCGGCGACCGCCGTCGTGCCGCTCCCGCACGTCGGGTCGAGCACGAGGTCGCCCGGGTCGGAGGTCATCAGGAGGCAGCGCTCGACGACCTTGAGATTCGTTTGCACGACGTACACGCGCGATTCTCCAAAGCCCGAGATGACCGCGTCTTCCCAGATGCTGTTGAACGGGTACGCGGGGAAGTCGTCGAAGTACCGCACGTAGCAAAGCGTCTTCCCGATCCCGATCAAACGGTCCGCGGCCTTGAGGCGCGCCATGCCTGTGTCGTTCGTCTTCCAGCCACCGACCCCCGGCTCGTAGGGCTTGCCGTTCAGGTCGACGGTGAAGACCGTCGTCTGTGCCTCTCGCACAGTCTGTGAGGTCAGCGGAGCCGGTCGCAAGAAGCGACCAGAGGCGTGAGCGAGCTCGGCAGGTGTTGCTTTGCGGCGCGTGCCGTCGGCCGCTTCGATCCAGGTGTACTGCTCTCCACCGTCGCCGCCAACGTGGCGAGTTCGGTAGAGCCTGCGGTACTTGACTGACTCTCGGGCTTTCGCGTACCACAGGATGTAGTCATGGACGTGGGCCAGTGTCTGGGTGCCTCCCGATGGGCTGCCCGCGCCGGAGGTCTTCTTGAACGCGATCTCGGCGACGAAGTTGTCGCGTCCGAAGACCTCGTCGAGCAGGCTGCGGACGAGATGGACGTTCTCGTCGCCGATCTGGACAAACACGGAGCCGCTTTCATTCAGTAGCTCTCGCGCGACGGCGAGCCGGTCGCGCAGGTACGCCAGGTACGAGTGAATTCCGAGCTCCCAGGTGTCGCGGAACGCCCTGATCTGCTCGGGCTGCCGCGTGGCGTCTTGCGCCTTCCCGTCCTTGACGTCTCGCCGTCGCGTCGACACCTGCCAGTTCGAGCCGAACTTGATCCCGTAGGGCGGGTCGACGTAGATCGTCTGGACCTTCCCGCGTAGCCCCTCCTTCTCGGCGAGGCTGGTCATGACGAGGAGGGAGTCGCCGAGGACGAGGCGGTTCGTCCAGCTCTGCTCGTGCTGGTAGAAGTCGACGAGCTCGGCGAACTCGATCCCGTTGAAGTCGTCGAAGAGGCGAAGCTCGGGCTCGGGCTCGCCGGCGGCCGCGGTCCGGCGCAGGTTCTCGACGATCGCCTGCGGGTGGATCTTCTCCTGGATGTAGATCGGGACGACCGGCACCTCGAGGTCGGTCGCGTCCTGCTCGTCCTTGCCTTTCCAGACGAGCTGGGGGTCGAGGCTCGGGTCACGCGGGTACAGCATCGTCTTCGGCGAGCGCTCGTCGTCGGCGAGCAGCCCGCGCAGCTCGTTGGTGGGGATGTTCGCGCGCGTGTCCTTGTGGCGGAGCGCCTCGACGGACGTTTCGGGCCGGACAGGTCCGGCCCCTACATTCCTCTTCCTCACGCCGCGACCTCGACGGGGCCGGCGAGGTGGGTGCGGATCGCGGTTTCTGCATTCCAGGGGTCGTCGATCTCGATGAAGTCCCAGCGGCCGAACCGGCGAAGCGCGTTCACGCCGGGCACCCACTGCGTGCGCGCGGTCGCGACCCGCTCGACCTTGTCGGGTCGGACCTGCCCGGTGACCTCGACCACGAGGTTGAGCAGGTCCTCGCCGTGGCCGTCTTCGATTCTGACGACGAAGTCGGGCACGTATCTGCGCTCCTCTGCGTCGATTGTGTAAGGAATCGTGAACCCGAGCCCCTGGTTCTTGACGTAGGCGCGCACCTCGGGCATCCCCTCGAGCCGGCTTGCGAAGACGTGCTCCCAGCCCGAGTCGGCGGGCACGTACTCGACGTGGCACTTCGACGGGTCGGTCACCATCACCGGTTTCGCGGTGTCGAAGTCGACGCTCGCGGTCGAGCCCTCCGGGTCGTAGGGAGCCGGGATCGCGAGCAGCCTGGACGCGCCGCGCTCGGCCGAGACGATCCCGCGCACGATCCGCTCGACGGCGGCGCTCGCGTGCTGGTGGAGGAGCAGGAGCTGCGGGAAGACGTGGTCGCGCAGGACGAGCGAGGAGACGATCCAGGCGCGCGTCGCCTCGACGAGCTGCGGGAAGAGCCAGGGCCGGTCGGCGAAGTGGCGGCCGGCGAGCTCGCGCGCGAGCGCGTAGGCGACCTCCTGCTCGCGCCTTGCCTTCAGGTCGTCGAGGGTGTGGAGCTCGTGCTCGCCGACGATCCCGGCGACCTCCGTCTCGGTCGGCACGTGCTCGGTCGAGAGGACGAGCTGGTGCTCCTTGCCGAAGCGCCAGCCGAGCCGCTCCCCCTCGACCTCGTAGCGGTAGCCGACGATGCGCGGGAAGCGAATCTCGCAAGCGACCCGCTCCGGCAGCGCCCGCACGCGGGTCATCGCCGGCGGTGTCCGCGGCGTGGTCGCCGAGCCGGAGGTCGGGATGAAGCTGAACGGCACGCCGTACACCTCGGCGTACTCGGGCTCGAGGAGCCCGTCGTCGCTCGGCACGTAGCTCGTGCGCCGCAGGCCGCGGCCGACGACCTGCTCGCAGAGGAGCTGCGTGCCGAAGGCGCGCACGCCGAGGATGTGGGTGACCGTGTTCGCGTCCCAGCCCTCGGTCAGCATCGAGACCGAGACGACGCAGCGGACGTGCTCGCCGAGCTTGCCGGGCTTGCCGACCGTGTTCATCACCTCGCGCAGCAGGTCCTCGTCGGTGAGGGCGTCCGTGTCCCTGCCGGGGTAGCGCGTGCGGTAGTCGCGCTCGAACTCCTCGATCTCGTGCGCGGCAATCGCCTTGAAGTCGGCGCTCATCGCCTCGCCGGACTCGAGCTGCGCCGAGTCGATCAGGATCGTGCGCGGGCGGTGCCTGAAGCCGCCGTCCTCCTCGTTCGAGAGCAACCCCAGCTCGCCGGGCACGACGACGCGCCCGCCGTCCTCGAGCTCCTTCTCCCAGCCGGCGACGTAGTCGTAGACGAGCTTCGAGACGCTCGTGTTGTTGCAGACGGCGATGAACACCGGGGGCGTCGTCCCGCGCGGCCCGGCCCGCTCGCTCGCCTCCCAGGCGCGGTAGGCCTGCTCGTAGTTGCCGTAGAGCGCGTGCAGCGCCGCCTGCAGCTCGGCCGGAAGGCGCGGCGGGCCCTTGAGCGCCGCCTCCCGCGCGCTCTTCTTCGGGAGCTCGCCGCGGATCCGCTCCCACAGGTTGCGAAACGTCGGCCCCGCCTTGCCGACGGCATCGTCGGCCACCGGGACGCGCGGGATCTTCACGATGCCCGCCTCGATCGCGTCGATCAGCGAGAAGTCGCTGACCACCCAGCCGAAGAGCGTCCCCTCCGGCCAGCCGGAGCCGCGCAGGAAGAACGGCGTCGCCGACAGGTCGTAGGCGACCTTGACGCCGAGCTTGCGGGCGACCGCCTGCAGGCCCGTCGCCCAGACGCGCGCCTCGCGGTCGCGGCGCTCGGCCTCCCTGCGCTCCTCGCCCTTCAGCGCCTCCTCGTCTCCACCGACCCGGTGGGTGTAGCAGTGGTGCGCCTCGTCGTTCAGGACGACGAGCTGCCGCTTCGTCCCGAGGCCCCGGCACACGCGGCGCACCATCTGGTCGGGCGTCTCGACGAACGGGCTCTCGCCGCCTCGCGTCAGGAGCTCCTTCGTCGTCTTCGAGGCGACATTCCTCTCGCGAAGCTGGAAGGCGTGGAAGTTCGTGATCACGATCCGCGCCTGGCGCAGGCGCTCGAGGTCGGCCGCCGCGACGATGTCACGCTCGCGGTAGTAGTTGCCCGGATCCTCCGGCAGCAGGACTCGCAGCCGGTCGCGGATCGTGATCCCCGGCGTGACGACCAGGAACGCGTCCGAGAAGCGGGCGTCCTGCGGGCTCGCCTGCTTGTTCAGGGTGTGCCAGGCGATCAGCATCGCCGCGACGACCGTCTTCCCCGTGCCCGTCGCCATCTTCAGGGCCAGCCGGTAGAGGCCGGGGTTCTGGTCGTCGGCGAGCCGGCGCAGCTCGTTCCCGATCCAGGCGTCCCCTTGCCGGGTCGCGCACTCGGTCAGGTAGATCGCCGTCTCGAGCGCCTCCACCTGGCAGAAGAACAGCGGGTGCTCCCGGCCCGGGTCGGTCCAGTAGTCGAGCAGCCGCCGCGTCGTCGGTGTCACCCCCGGATAGTGCAGCGAGCGCCAGGCGGCCACGCGCTCCCGCACCTGGTTGATGAGCCGGTTCTCCTCGATCCGGTCGCGCGTCCACTGCGTCTCGAGCTCGAGCTGCTTCCCGCGCACCTTCGACGCCGGGATCGGCATGAAGTACGAGCTCGACCGGCGCCCCTCGACGACCTCGTTCGTGATCCCCGTGTCGCCGAACCGCCAGTGCCGCGACGGCTCCCGAAACGGAGAGTTCAGGATCGGATTCTCGATGACGACGTCAGCCATGTCCGCCCGGCTCGTGCCTCTTGTCTAGACGGTCGCGCACGCATCGTACGAAACGACCAGGTTGACCGCGACCGGCGAGGGTGCGCCTCGGGCGAGCTCTTGGTGGCGGAGCATGGCTGGCGGCGGCGCCTGAGGCGGGCAAGCCGATCCCGGAGCCCGCATCGCGTGCTCCGGCCGGTCTGCCGGAGGCAGGTCGTGGTAGCCTCCGAAACGTGCGCCGTGTGGCCGTCCGCCCGGTCCTCGGCGCGGCTCGAAGAACGGTTGCTGCAACCACCGGGGGCGTGATGGAGCGGTTCGTCGTGCCGGCGCGAGAGGGCCGTGCGGTCTACGTTCGCGCGGGCCGGCGCTTTCGCGTCGTCGACCTCGACGGCGGGCAGGTCGCCGACACGTTCGCGTTCTGCGCGAACGACGTCTCGGAGTACCACTCGGCCGAGCACACGCGCGTCGGCGTCAACCGGCTGTTCCCGAGAGTCGGCGAGCAGTTCGTCACGAACCGCCGCCGCCCGATCCTCTTGTTCGAGGAGGACCGCACTCCGGGGATTCACGACATGCTCTGCGCGGCGTGCGATCCGGCGCGGTTTGCCGGGCTCGGGGTGGAGGGGTGGCACGCGTCCTGCCAGGAGAACCTCCAGACGGCGATGGCGGCGCTCGGGCACGAGCGAGTCGAGATCCCGCAGCCGATCAACCTGTTCATGAATACGCCGGTGGTCGACGAGGCAGGGACGATCGACTGGCTTCCGGCCCGGACGAAGGCCGGCGACTTCGTCGTCTTCCGGGCGGAGCTCGACTGCGTCGTGTGCGTCTCGGCGTGCCCGCAGGACATCGTCGCCATCAACGGCCCGGGGCCGTCGCCGGTCGCGATCGAGCTCCTCTGAGCTACCCGCGGCGGACGAGGAGCCGCGCCGGGCTCTCGATCGTCATGCGCCGGATGTCGCCGTCTGAGATCCCGACTCGACGCAGGGTCGGGAGCACGAACTCGGTGAGCCAGGCGTAGCCGAGCCCGCCGCCGGCCCGGGTGAGCATCCGAAAGCACACGTCGGTGCCGAGCACGAGCTGCGCCGCGTAGCCGCGGCGGACGAGCGCGACGACCCCGGCGAGGCGGTCGGCATCCGACTCGATCAGCCAGTCCCGGTCGAGGAGGTTCCAGCGGTGGCCGAAGCAGTCGATCGAGATGTTCGCGCCCCGGGACAGCAGCTCCTCGTGATAGCCGAGCCGCAGGCTGCGGCGGCCGGGGTCGAGCACGAGGTCGCGCAGGCCGTGCTCGACGAGGAAGGCGTCGCCGTGGGCCACGACCACCCGGGCTGGATCGAGACCGTGGCGCTCCAGGAGGGCGACCGCCCGCCGGCCGTCCGTACCCGGCTCGAAGCCAGGGTGCACGGTGACCGACAGCCCCGTGGCGACCGCGGCCTGGGCCGCCGCCGCCAGGACGCGCTCCTGCTTCGCCGAGAGGGTCGTGAGCCCGATCTCGCCGATGTGGCCGGCCCGCACGTCGGTGTCCCCGATGCCCCGCTCGACCTCGCCGATCATGTGCTCGGTGAGCCGGTCGACATCGGCCGCGCGCAGCTCCTCGGGCCAGGACTCCTCGATGTAGAGACCGGTGGAGGCGACGATGTTCACCCCGGTGCGCTCCGAGAGGCGCCGGAGCCCGAGCGGGTCGCCGCGGATGCCCGAGCAGCTCAGCTCGAGCACCGTCGCGCCCCCGCCCCGGGCGAACCGCTCGAGCTCGCCGGCCATCACGTCCTCGTCGTCGAGGCGGCAGTTGTCCTGGGAGCGGTAGGGGCCGTGCTGCTCGACGAGTCCCCGGGTCCCGAGCTCGAACGGCAGGGCCCACGGCAGCGCGTCCGCCGGGTCGTCACGGTAGACGTCGCGGTACACGCCGAGGTCGCAGAGCACGTGCTCGTGCATCGACGTGAGACCGATCGCGCCGGCGTGGAGCGGCCCGCGCACCGTCGTCACGAACCCGTCTGCGATCTCGGGAGCCACCCCGCCGGCGGGCTGCGGACTCGTCAGATCCCTCCGCCCATCCCGCCGTCGATGACGATCGCGGCCCCGTTCACGAACGCCGCCGCGTCGGAGGCGAGGAACGCCACCACGCGGGCCACGTCCTCGGGGGTGCCGCGCCGGCCGAGAGCGATCGAGCGCTCGAGACTCGCCGCCACCTCGGCGGGCGTCACCCCGGACTGGTGCGCGTACACCTGGAGGCCGATCTCCTCCATCTGGGTGTCGATGTCGCCCGGGCAGACGGCGTTCACGCGGATGCCGTACCGCCCGAGATCCATGGCCAGCGACTTCGTGAGGCCGACCACGGCGAACTTCGTCGTGTTGTAGGCGGCCAGGCCCGCCGTCGCGAGCACCCCGGCGAGGGACGCGGAGGTGACGATCGACCCGCCCCCGCGCGCCCGCAGGTGCGGGACGACCGCATGCACGCAGTGGACGATCCCCATCACGTTCACCTGCCAGGACCGCTGCCAGTCCTCGTCGCTCAGCTCGAGGAAGTCGCGCGCGCCGACCGGGGTGCCCGCGTTCGCGAACAGGATGTCGATCCGGCCGAACGCCGCCTGGGCCTGCTCCACGCAGGCCTCCACCTCGCCGCGCCGCGTCACATCGAGGGCGAGGCCGAGGGCGCGGCGGCCGAGCTCCTCGACGAGGCGCACCGTCTCCGCGATCCCCTCCGGGTCGGTCGCCACCGTCGGCCGGCCGAACATGTCGGTGCCGGGGCTGGGGCGGCCGAGGTCGGTCACGACCACGTCCGCCCCCTGCCTCGCCAGCTCCACGGCGGCCGCGCGCCCGATGCCCCGCGCCCGCCCCGCCCCGGTCACGACGGCGACTCTCCCCTCGAGCGGTTCGGTCATAGTCCCCTCCCGCGCTACGCGAGCAGCAAGGCGGGCTCCTCGATGGCCGCGATCAGCGCGTGCAGGAACGCCATCGCCGGAGCACCGTCGACTGCCCGGTGGTCGAAGGTCAGCGACACCGCCATCACCGGCGCCGCCACGATTCCCGTCGCCGACACGACCGGCTGCTCCCGCGCGCGCCCGAAGGAGACGATGGCCGTCGTGCCGGCCGGGATGATCTGCGTCGCGTGGCCCGCCCCCACGGCGCCGATGTTGGAGATCGTGAACGTCTGGCCGCCCTGCTCCTCCGGCCGGATCGTTCGCTCGCGGACGCGTGACGTCAGGCCGGCGATCGCGTCGGAAAGCCCGGGGACCGAGAGGCTGTCCGCGTCGCGAACGACCGGGACGACGAGGCCCTCCGGTCCCGCCACGGCCATCCCGAGGTCGACGAACCGGTGCACGACGAGATCCTCGCCCTCGACCGTCGCGTTCAGCTCGGGGAAGCCGCGCAGCGCAGCGACGGCGGCTGCCCCCAGCAGCCCGTCGAGGGGGACGTTCCGCTCGAGGCGCTCCGCGAGCGCCCGGCGCGCGGCGAGGAGGCGGGTGGCGTCGGCGTCGGCGTGGGCGGTGACGTGCGGGACGGCCTGCCACTGGGAGGTCAGATGGCTCGCGATCGTCCGCCGGGTGCGCGAGAGGGGGGTGCGCGTGCTGGCTCGCGTCCGTCCGCCGGAGCCGCCGGCGCCCCGGGCCGGCTGTCGCGCCAGGGCTGCCTCCACGTCGCTTCGCCGCACTCGGCCGCCGGGGCCGCTGCCCGCAATCACGCTGAGGTCGAGGCCGCGCTCGCGGGCGAGCCGCCGCACGAGCGGCGTCGCGAGCGGTCTCGCCGCCGGCCGCGGTTCCCGATCGCGTACCGGGGCGTCCGCGGGCTTCGAGGCGGCGCTCCGGGGCTCGGCCGGCGCCGGCGAGCCGGAGGAGTCGGCGATGACGACGAGCGGTGCTCCGACCGCCACGACCGTGCCGGGCGGGCCGGCGAGCTCGCGGACGACGCCGGCGAAGGGGACGGGGATCTCGACCACCGATTTCTCTGTCTCGATCTCGCACAGGGTCTGGTCAGGGGTGACCTCGTCGCCGACCTGGACGTTCCACGCCAGGATCTCGCACTCCTGCAGCCCGGAGCCGAGATCGGGCAGGCAGAACGTTCGCGCCATCAGCCGTCGAGCGTCCGGCGAACCGCGACGGCGATCCGCTCCGGTTCGAGCAGGGAGTAGCGTTCGAGGAGCGCCTGTCCCCAGGGCATGTCCGGATGACCGACTCGAACCGGCGGGGTCTCCAGGAGATAGCTTCCCTTCTCCGCCACGACGGCAGCGATCTCGGCCCCGACACCTCCGATCGTCGGCGCCTCGTGGCAGACGACCAGGCGCCCCGTCTTCGCAACGCTCTCGAGCACCGCCTCCTCGTCCCAGGGCTTGAGGGTGCGCAGATCGATCAGCTCCACCGACACGCCCCCGGCGGCCAGGAGGTCGACGGCGGCCAGCCCGGTGTTGACCGCGTTCCCGTAGGCGACGATCGTCGCGTCGTGACCGTCCCGGACCGTTCGCGCGCGGCCGAGCGGGATCGTGTAGTGATCGACGGGAACCCCGTCGTGCTTCACGAAGTACTGGGCGATCGGCTCGAAGAAGACGATCGGATCGTCGGCCTCGAGGGCCGCTGCCAGCAGACCTTTCGCATCGAAGGGATTCGACGGGTAGACGACGACGAGGCCCGGCGTGTGGACGAAGAGCGCCTCGGGGGAGTCGGAGTGTCCCTCGTAGCCCTCGTGGCCGCCGCCGGTCGGCATGCGAATGACCATCGGCGTCGTGATGACGCCGCGCGTGCGCCAGCGATAGCGGGCCGCGTGGAACACGATCTGGTCGAACGCCGTGTTCATGAAGCCGGCGAACTCGAGCTCCGGCACGGGTCTCAGTCCCGCCATCGCCATCCCGACCGCCGTCCCGAGGATCCCCGTCTCGGACAGCGGCGTGTCGATCACCCGCTCGCCGCCGAACCGCTCGTACAGCCCCTCGGTGACTCGGAACACCCCGCCCTCGAGACCGACGTCCTCCCCCAGCAGGACGACCCGGTCGTCGTGCTCGAGCGCGTGACGCAGGGCCGCGTTCACCGCCTCGACGAGCGTCATCGACGCCGTCCCGGCCCCGGGAGCAGGCCTCCGCTCGCTCGCCTGCTCCGCCTCGGCCGGGGCCGTGGCGTCGCTTCCGTCAGGCTCCGCCTCGCGGAGCTGGTCGGCGAGGTGGCTCGGCATCGCCGCATAGACGTGGCGAAACGGCACCGAGCGCGGCGGGAGCTCGCCGGCCTCGAGCGCCTCGATCGCCTCGTCGACGCTCGCCGCCACCTCCTGGCGCGTAGCCTCCTCGAGCCCCGCCTCGAGGAGACCGCGCTCCTCGAGCAGGCGCCGCATCCGGTCGATCGGGTCGCGGCCCTTCCACTCCTCCTCCTCCTCGCGGGTGCGGTAGGCGGGACGGCCGTCGTAGGTCGAGTGGGGAGCGTAGCGGTACATGAGCGTCTCGACCAGCGTCGGTCCCCCGCCGCCCGCCGCCCGCTCGACCGCCGCGCGGACGGCGTCGCGGACAGCGAGAGCGTCCATCCCGTCGACCCGGACGCCCGGGAGGCCGTACGCATCGGCCTTCTGCGCGAGGGTCGCCGCCGCCGTCTGCCTGGTGACGGGCGTCGACTGCGCGTAGAGGTTGTTCAGGCAGACGAACACGACCGGCGCCCGCCAGACGCCGGCGAAGTTCAGCCCGGCGTGGAAGTCGCTCACGGAGGTGGCGCCGTCGCCGAAGACCGCCACCGCAACCTCGTCCCGGCCGCGGAGCCGCGCCGCGTGCGCGTAGCCGGCCGCGTGCGTGATGTGGGTCCCGATCGTCGCGTTGAGCGGGGTGATGCGGTGCTCGACCGGATCCCAGACCCGATCGACGGCGCCCTTCCACAGCGCCAGCTCGCAGACGACGGGGACGCCGCGGGCGAGACGGATCGGCTGCTCCCGGTAGGCGGAGAAGATCCAGTCCTGCTCGCGAAGCGCGAACGCGACTCCCGCCGCCGCCTCCATGCCGCTGCACTGGTAGTAGGCGGGAAGGCGGCCGGTGCGCTGGAGGTGGAACGCGCGCTCGTCGAACGCACGCGCCGCGACCATGGCCCGGAACAGGGCGATGAGCTGCCCCGGCTCTTCCTCGCCCGAGGCGTGCCGGGTCGGGGCGGGCGGTCCGCGGTGTTCCAGGGGATCGGTCTGAGAGGGCATCGGTGAGAAGAGCCGAAGGACGGTGATCGCCATCATAGACCAGCAATACACTTGAAGCAATGATAAAGTGCCACTGATTCGTAATCACAACGGTGGAGATGATCACGGATTAGCAGACCGCGGCGCCGTGGGTTAGAGTTGGGCGCCCGCGCCATCCAGGCCGTCCACGACGTCGCCGGTGATGCAGGGAGAGACACGTGGTGCGCTTCGCGTTCATAGCCCGCCGCCTCGCGCATCTGGCTCCCCTCCTCCTCGGCATCGTCTTCCTCGTCCATCTCCTGCTGGCGATAACGCCCGGCGACCCCGCGCGCGTCATCCTCGGTCTGCGGGCGAGCCAGGCCGACATCGAGGCTCTGCGCGCCGAGCTCGGGCTCGACGACTCGCTGCCGGTCCAGTACGGCCACTATCTCGCCGATGTCGCGCAGGGCGACCTGGGAACGTCGATCCGCTCCGACCGTCCCGTCCGGGGGCTGATCGCCGACCGGCTGCCGGTGACGCTCTGGCTGATGGCGGCCGGCTCCCTGTTCGCGCTGCTCTTCGCCGTGCCCCTCGCTCTGCTCGCGGCCCTTCGCCGTGACCGCGTCGCCGACCATCTGGCGCGGGGGTTCGGGCTGGCCGCGCTGGCGATGCCGTCCTTCTGGGTGGGCATCATGCTGATCGTCTTCGTCGCGCTGCCGACGGGGGCGTTTCCGGTCGCCGGCTTCGGCGACAGCCTTCCCGAGCACGTTCGCGCGATCGTGCTGCCCGGGATCACGCTCGGGCTCGCGCTCTCGCCGCTGCTCGTCCGCAGTCTCCGCTCCGAGCTGATCGCCGTCTTCGATGCCGACTACATCGCGTTCGCGCGCTCTCTGGGCGTCTCCCGCGTGCGCATCGTCCTCCGGCACGCGCTGCGAAATGCGCTCGTTCCGGTGATCACGATCCTTGCCGTACAGGTGGCGTACATGCTGTTCGGCGCCGTCGTGGTCGAGACCACGTTCGCTCTGCCCGGGCTCGGCCAGGCGATGACCGAGGCCGTGGCCACGCGGGACTTCCCGGTCGTCCAGGGCGTCACGCTCGTGTTCGCCGTGCTGGTCGTCCTCGTCCACCTGCTCGCCGACATCGTCCATGCGCTCGTCGATCCCCGAGTGGAGCTCCACTGACGTGCCGGCCGGAGCCGCCGCCGAGCAGCCTGTGGTAGAGCCGGCCGCCGCCGTGACGGCCGGCCGGCGTCGCGGCCCGGTTCCGCGCAAGCTCTGGTTCGGACTCGGCGTCGTCCTCGTGGCGGCGATGATCGGCGCCCTCGCCCCATGGCTCGCCCCCTACGACCCGAGCGCCCAGAGCGTGGCGAAGCGGCTCGAGGCGCCGAGCGCCGAGCACCTCCTCGGGACCGACGCTCTCGGCCGGGACCAGCTCTCCCGGATCCTGTACGGCGCCCGGGTCGATCTGGCAGTCGCCCTGCTCGCGGTCACCTTGCCGATGCTCCTCGGGCTGGCGATCGGAAGCACCGCCGGCTACGCCGGCGGCTGGTGGGACACGGTGGCCATGCGCGTCGCCGACCTCGTCCAGGCGTTTCCCGTCTACGTGCTTCTGATCGCGCTCGCCTTCGCGCTCGGCGCCGGCGTTCGGTCCGTCCTGGTCGCGTTTCTCGCCATCGGCTGGGTCGCCTACGCGCGGCTCGGCCGCGCCGAGGTGCTGCGAGTTCGCTCGCTGGACTATGTGCTTGCGGCGCACCTCGGCGGGCTCGGCCGTCTGAGGGTGCTCTGGCGACACGTGCTACCCAACGTCGTCTCACAGCCGCTCGTCTACATGGCCTCCGACGTCGTCGTCGCGATGACGACGTTCGCAGCGCTCTCCTACCTCGGACTCGGCGTCCAGCCGCCGACCGCGGAGTGGGGGGCGATGATTGCCGACGGGCAGCCATACCTTCGTGACCAGTGGTGGCTGTCAGTCGCGCCCGGGGGAGCAATCGTCATCGTGGGGCTCGGCTTCTCGCTCGTGGGCGACGGCCTCGACGACCACCTGCGCCGGTGAGCGAGCCCGTGCTCGAGGTGCGTGCGCTGCGCGTCGCGATCCGGCGGCCCGATCGCGTCGTCACCCCGGTCGACGACGTCTCCTTCACCGTGGCCCCCGGGGAGGCGCTCGGCCTCGTCGGCGAGTCCGGCTCGGGCAAGAGCCTGACGCTCCGAGCACTCGTCGGCCTCCTGCCGAGACAGGGGCAGATCGCCGGCGGTGAGCTGCTCTACCGTCCCGCCGACGGAGACCTCCGCCCGTACCGGCCGGAGGAGGTTTGCGGCACCGGTATGGCGATGGTGTTCCAGGAACCGATGACGGCGCTCAATCCGCTTCTCCGCGTCGGCTCGCTCCTCGCCGAGGCGCTACGGGGCCGGGGAGGCGGACGCGCTTCCTCCCGCCGCCGCGCTGTCGCTCTCCTCCGCGAGGTCGGGGTGCCCGACCCCGAGCGGCAGCTGGGCGTCTACCCACACCAGCTCTCCGGCGGGCTCCGCCAGCGCGTGATGATCGCGATGGCCCTCGCGACGGAGCCGCGGGTACTCCTGTGCGACGAGCCGACGACCGCCCTCGACGTCACCGTCCAGGATCAGGTGCTGCGCCTGATCGACCGCCTCCGGCGCGAGCGAGATCTCGCCGTCGTCTTCGTCACCCACGACCTGGCCGTGATCGGGGAGGTGTGCGACCGCGTGGCCGTGATGTACGCGGGCCGCATCGTCGAGATCGGACCGGTCAGCGCGGTGCTCCTCGCCCCGAGGCATCCGTACACGGACGGTCTCGGGCGGGCACAGCCGCAGCTCGACCGCCGGGCTCGCTCGCTCGCGGGAATCGGGGGCACGCCCCCCGATCCGGACGCCTTCCCGCCCGGCTGCCGCTTCCATCCGCGGTGCGTGCTGGCGCGGGAGGACTGCGCCACCGCTGCCCACGACCTGCTCCCCGCCGGCGACGGGCATAGCACGGCGTGCCGGCGTGCGGATGACATGCGGGCGGCAACCGGCCCGGGAGCGCCGGGATGACGCCTCTCCTCGAGGTAGCCGGTCTCGAGGTCAGCTTCCGGCTCGGCTCCGGGAGCGTCGTTCCCGGGCTCGGGCGCAGCGCCAGGGCGCTGCGCGCGGTCGACGGCGTGACGCTTCGAATCGACCGGGGCGTCACGCTCGGTCTCGCCGGCGAGTCGGGGTGCGGCAAGACCACGCTCGCCCGGACGATCGTCGGCCTTGAGCGGCCGGCGACGGGGTCGATCCGGCTCGCCGGCGTGGAGCTCGGGGTCGACCGCGACCGCCAGACTCGTCGCCGCATGCAGATGGTCTTCCAGGACCCGGCGTCGTCGCTCAATCCGGCGCGGACGGTCCGGCAGACGCTGGCCGAGCTGCTGCGCGCCCACGCCGTCGTGCCGCCCGCGGCCGTCGAGCAGCGCTGCTGCGCGCTCGTCGAGTCCGTCGAGCTCTCCCGCGGGGTGCTCGACGCCTACCCGCGGGCTCTGTCGGGAGGGCAGCGGCAGCGCGTGGGCATCGCCCGGGCGCTTGCGGTCGAGCCCGAGCTGCTCGTGGCCGACGAGCCCGTGGCGGCACTCGACGTGTCCGTGCAGGCGGGCGTGATCAACCTCCTCGCGCGGCTCCGCGAAGGCCTCGGTCTCACCATTCTTCTGATCTCCCACGATCTCGCCGTCCTACGTCAGGTGTGCGAGCACATCGCGGTCATGTACCTCGGCCGCATCGTCGAGGAGGCGGCGATCGAGGACGTCTTCGAGCATCCCCGCCATCCGTACACGAGGGCCCTCCTGCGAGCGGTGCCGAGGATGGGCCAGGCCCGTAGTGAGCAGCCGCTGGCCGGTGAGCCGCCGAGCCCGGTGGCGATCCCGAGCGGGTGTCGCTTCCACCCGCGATGCCCGCTCGCGCAGGACATCTGCCGCACCGACGACCCGGAGCTGCTCGACCGGGACGGGCACCGCGTCGCCTGTCACTTCGCCTAGGCCTGGCCGTCTGGCGGAAGCACCTCCGGCCGGGGCGAAGGCGGCAAGCTATTCGCCGCGCCAGACGTCGTCGAGGCGCCAGAGGTCGGTGGGGAGAATCCGCAGGTTCTGGACGTGCTCGCGCCGGGCGTTGAGCTGCGCGACGTCGACGGTCGGGACGGCCGCGCCGTCCGTCGCCACCGCGGTCTCGAACTGGGCGATCAGCTCCTGCTGCTCCGCGTCGTCTGCCGTCTGCGAGAGCTGGTCGTAGATGGCGGTGGCCTCGTCGGTCTCCCAGCCGCCGAAGAAGCCGGCGGTGCCCGCGTAGTACCCGACGATGTCGAGCGCCGGGGCGATCACGGCCTCGTAACCGTAGAGCGAAGCCTGGTGCTCTCCCGAGGTCATCCGGTCGAAGAACTCCGCGAACGAGAACGCGCGGATCTCGACCGAGAGCCCGATCTCCGCCAGCTGCTCCTGGATGACCTGCGCCTCCAGGTTTCGCCGCTGGTCGCCGGCGACGACCATCACCTCGAGCGTACCTCCCTGCGGGTGCTGCGATGACGCGACGAGCTGCTTCGCCCGCGCGAGGTCGTACTCGAGGGGTATCTCGCCGGGAACGGCGTTCGGAAGTACCACCGGGATGACTCCGGTGGCAACGGACGCGAGCCCGCCGAAGACGCTCGACGCGATCGCCTCGCGGTCGATCGCGTAGCGGATCGCTTCCCGGATCTTCGGGTCCGCGAGCAGCTCGTTCGCCGAGTTGAAGTAGAGCCCGTCGGTGACGGCACCGGGCTTCGTGACGACGGCGGCGTCGCCCAGCCGGTCGCGCTGGTCGAACGGGACGCGGTTGATGGCGTCGAACTCACCGGCCTCGAAGCCGAGCACCCTCGCGTTGTCGTCCGGCACGATCTCGATCACGATCCGGTCGAGATACGGTTTCCCCTCTTCCCAGTACGCGTCGTTTCTCCGCAGGACGATCTCGGACCCGGGCTCGTACGAATCGAGTACGAAGGGCCCGGCTCCGACCGGGTGGCTGAAGAAGTCCTCCTTGCTCTTCCCGCCCCAGCTCTCGGGCACGATCCCGGCGTTCAGGCTCGCGAGGGCCTCGGCGGGGAAGGCGGCGTAAGGGGCGGAGCAGGTCGCCCTCACGGTGAGGTCGTCGACGGCAGCGACCTGGTCGAGGGGGCCGACGAGATACGCGAAGCCCGGGTCCTGCTTGATCTGCTCGAGCGTGAACACGACGTCCGCCGCGTCGAGCGCCGTCCCGTCGCTGAAGGTCAGCCCGGGCCTGAGGGTGATCGTCCACTCCGTGAAGTCCGCGTTCGGCTCCACCGAGGCGGCGAGCCGGTTCTCGACGCCGCCGAGGTCGTCCGTCGGGAGCACGAGCGGCTCGAGCACGCTGACGATGACCTGGTAGCCCGTCTTGTTGTTGAAGGCGGCGTTGGGGTCGAGGCTGACCGGGCTATCGGCGAAGCCGAGCACCAGCTCCCCGCCGGGCTGCGGCCCGCTGCTGCTCGCGTCCGTCTCCTGCGCGACGGAGCTGCCGCCGGCGTCCGGGCCCTGCTCCTCGGCGGCGGAGCTGCCCCCGCAAGCCGAGAGAACGAGCGCGATGGCAAGGGTGAGGCTCGCGAGCGCCCCCCGGCGAGCGGGCAAGTTCGTCGACCGGTGCGTCATGCGGATTTCATAGGAGGCCAGAGCCTTATACGCTAGAAGTTGTGCGAAGTCAAGATCTCACCATCTAATCAATTGTATCTGTCTCGATCCTCTGCGCTGTCGTCTGTCGACCGATCGCCCTTCTCCAGCGGCGCTCGACCGCCGAGGATCCCGGGCCTGCCGAGGCCGGAGATACAGAATCCATACCTTGAGACGCCTTTGACGCAAGAAAGATGGATTGATATCCTGTAATGATCACTAATCACTCGTTACCGGACCCCGGACGATCGGTGCGGGCCGCCCGGCTGCGGGCCGTCGGTCTCGCCTGCGCGGACGTGCCCGCGTCGACGCGGGCCTACGTCAGCGGGCTCGGCGCGCGTCCGAGCAGGTCGCCGAGTTCGATGGCCCTGGACGTAGGCGCCGGGATCGAGCTTCGGCTCACCGGCGCCGGGCGGCCGGATACCCGGCGGGGCCTCGCCGCGCTCGTGCTGGAGACGGGCGATCTTGCCTCGCTGCTCGAGTCCGTCGCGCTCGCCGGAGGGACTCGCATCGACGAGCCCGGGAGAGACGGTGGCCGTCTCGCCGCGTCCGTCCTCGATCCGGACGGCCTTGCCGTTCGCTTCGAGTCGTGCGGGCCGGCCAGCCGACCCGGCGGCAGCACGCCTCCCGTTCGCTTCCACCACGTGAACGCGATGACGGGGGATCTCCGCCGGCGCGAGGCCTTCTACCGGCGAGGGCTCGGGTTCCGCTCCGTGCTCGAGTTCACGCGGAACGACTCCGGGTTCCTGCTGATGGCCGACCTCGCCTGGGACGCCGACGGCCACGGCGCCCTGGTGGAAATGGTCGGTGGGCCTGATGCCGCCGAGTGGGACGAGCGCGACCGGCGAGTGTGGCGCGATGCCGGCGGGCCATCGTACGACCACCTCTGCTTCGCCGTGGACGACATCGAGCGGCGCTACGCGATCGCGGTCGACGCGGGGATGGCCCCCCTGTCGGCGCCGCGCTTCTACGAGGAGCACGGCACCTCGATCGCCTGGCTGCTCGATCCCGACGGCGTGCAGGTCGAGCTCATCGCTCCTGCCGTGCCGGGCGCCGAGACGATCGCCGAAGCGCTGCGCTCCGGAGTCGCGGCGGACAGATACGTGGAGGGTTGGAGCCGCCTCGGGGATCACCTTCCCGGCGCCCCGGCTCGGAGCGACTGACGTGCGCGCCGCCGTGTTCGAGGCCCGCGGTCTCCCGCTGGTCGTCGAGGAGGTGGATCGCCCCGCCGCCGGGCCGGGCGAGGCCGTCCTTCGCGTTCGGGCGTGCGGGATCTGCGGGTCCGACCTGCATGCGACCGAGGCGGACGGCGTCCTCGCTCCCGGCGCCGTCCTCGGTCACGAGGTGACGGGCGACATCGTCGAGATCGGGGAGGGCGCGCTCGGGGAGTGGCGCGTCGGTGAACGGGTGTTCAGCCTGCCGAGGGTGACGTGCGGCCGCTGTCACGAGTGCGCGGCCGGGCGCTCGCACCTCTGTGCGACCGTCACGTACATCGGCGCGCTCGCTCCCGGCGAGCTACCCGGCGGGTATGCGGAGTACATGCGGGCCGGTACGAACGATCTCGTGCGACTGCCTGCTCGCCTGTCCTACGGGATCGGAGCTCTCCTCGATCCCCTGGGCACGGCGCTGGCCTGCCTCCGCCTGGCCGGGATGGAGCTCGGAGCGCGGGCGGCCGTACTGGGCGGTGGCCCCATCGGGCTCAGCATCGTGCTTCTCTGCCGGCTCTTCGGGGCACCTCGCGTGGTACTCGTCGAGCCGAACGCGCAGCGCCGGGCGGTGGGGATGCAGGTCGGTGCCACCGCCGCGTTCGATCTGGAGCCGGCCGGCGTGCTGCCTGCCGAGGTCATCGAGGCGTGCGGCGGCCCGCCTGACGTCGTGTTCGAGGCCGTGGGCCGGCCCGGCCAGCTCAACCGGGCGATCGGGCTCGTCCGCCGCCGCGGCACCGTTGTAGCCGCAGGCGTGTGTATGGAGCCGGACACGTTCGATCACCTGGCCGCGTGCGTCAAGGAGCCGACGGTCGTCATGCCGAGCACGACGACCGTCGAGGATGCTCGCTACCTGGCGGAGCTACTGGAGCAGGGGCGCATCGACCCGAGCCCGCTTCTGACCCACACGGTCTCGCTCGACGAGCTCCCGGCCGCGTTCGAGGCGTTGAGGCGGCCTGCGGACCAGATCAAGGTGATCGTCGTCCCCTGAGCCGCAAGGTCGGTGCTCTAGTCTTCCCCCGAGAACGAGGCCGTGGGCAACGCAAAGCTCGACAGCGTCGACCATCAGCTCATCAGCGAGTTGATCGTCGATGGCCGGGCGAGCTACGTCACGCTCGCGTCGCGGGTCCGCCTCTCTCCGGCGGCCGTGCGCGCTCGTGTCAAGCGCCTCATCGACGAGCGGGTCGTGACCGTTACCGCCCGAGTCGACCCGGGCACGCTCGGAGATGCGGTCTTCGCGTTCGCGCTCGTCCGTCTCGACGGACCAAGTCAGGATGTGGCCCGGCGGATCGGTGAGCTTCGAGAGGCCGTCTTCATCGGCTGCGTCTCCGGACGCTGGAGCCTCCTCGTCGAGCTCCGCTGCCGAGACAGCCACCAGCTCGTGCTGACACTCGACCGCATACGCACCACGCCCGGGGTGGCTGCGGTCGAGAGCGTTCCGGCCATCGAGTACTTCAAGCAGGTCTGGACGGGCATCGTCCACGACGTTCTCGGTCGCCGAGATGGCCCCGTGCGCGCGAACCCGGTGCTGGCCGAGCGCCCGCTCGACGCTGTCGACCGCGCCCTCCTCGCGGGCCTGATCGAGGACGGCCGGGCCAGCTACGCGGCCCTGGCAGCGCTGGTTGGTCTCTCGCAGGCGGCCGTGCGGGCGCGGGTGCAGCGGCTGCTCGAGGAGGGCGTGGTCGTTGTCCAGGCCTACGCCAGTGCCGAGGCGCTCGACCTGGCTGCATTCGGCGCCGCCTTCATCTCCGCCCGCGGCGAGGTGATCCCACTCTCGCAACGCCTGGTCGCGATGCCCGAGACGACGCTCGTTACAGCGACGAGCGGGCGGTACGACCTCGTCTGCGAGCTCTGGTGCCGTGACGACCACCATCTCCTCGCGACGCTCGACGCGCTGCGGGGACTTCCCGGCGTCCGATCGGTGGAGTCCTGCACGTACCTCGACATCGTGAAGGAGCAGTACCAGGTTGACGCTGCCACCTGACATGTTCTCGATCGCGGGCCGGCGGGCGGTGATCACCGGCGGCACGGCAGGGATCGGTCTCGGGGTGGCGCGGCACTTCGTCCGCGCGTCCGCGAGCGTCGTCATCACCGGCCGGCGTGCTACCGGCGGGGGGATCGCGGCGTCCATCGGCGCCTCGTTCGTTCCCATGGACGTCCGGGATGACGCATCGGTCTGCGACGGCATGGCCGCGGCCGCTCGGCTCCTCGGCGGGATCGACATCCTCGTCCTGAACGCGGGGCTCGACGAGCAGACAGGGACCGTCGCCGCGCTCGACCTCGACGCCGTTCGGCGCGTCCTCGACGTCAACCTGGGGGGCGTCGTGCGCGGGCTTCGCTACGGCACGCAGCACATGGGGCCGGGCGGATCCATCGTCGTCACCTCCTCGCCGGCCGGGCGACTGACGGCGCCCGGCTTGACCGCGTACTCCGCCTCGAAAGCAGCGGTCGACTCGGTCGTCCGTACGGCCGCGCTGGAGCTCGGGGTGAAGGGGATCCGCGTCAACGCCGTCCTGCCGGGAATCATCGCCAGCGAGATGGAGGGCGGCGCAACCGGTGACGCCGCGTGGATCGCGGAGCTCACGGTCAGCGGGGCCGTGCGTCCGCCCGAGGACGTCGCCGGGGTGTTTCACTTCCTCGCCTCCGACGCAGCGTGTGCCGTGACCGGCGCCGCGGTGCCCGCCGACGACGGGATCACGGCCGGCCTCGGTGCCCGCCTTCTCGAGCGCGCGTTCGGGCCGGCTCGACCCGCTCGGCCGAGCGTTCGTTGAAAATCGCGATCTGCCGTCCCGCCGCGCCTGACCGTCGCGCATGCATCGTCGTCAGGCGCCGGCGACGTCCGCCGGGAGCGGCCGGCCCGTCCAGCGCTCGAACATCCGCCCGAGCTCTCCGGAGGCCGCGAGCCGCCCGAGAGCGTCATCGACCCTGTCGCGAAGGCCGGTGTCGAGGCGGCTGAAGGCGACCACGTAGCGGTTGCCGGTCGGGATCGTGCAGCCGACGGCGAGGCCCGGTGTGCGGCGGGCGATCGCGGCGAGCGGCACCTCGTCGTCGAGCGCAGCGTCGATCACCCCGGCGCCGAGGTCGTCTGGCACGCTCCGCGTCCCCTCTCCCGAGCAGGCACTCGACCGGAATCAGGCTCGAGCCGGGCTATCGTACCGCCGCCACGGCCCATCGAGAGACCCGCTCATGGCATGGGGGTCGCTCGGCGGGTCCGTGCTGCGCAGGTTCGTTGGTTACGGAGCGTGCCTTCGTACCGCCGCCCGTACGATCTTGTCGAGACCGTGGGTGAGCAGGTGGGGCCAGTCCGGCGAGCCGAGCTTGCTCCTCCGGCCCCGGATCGCGTTCACCGCCGCCACGAACGACTCCTCGTAGCTGTTGTCGACTGGTAGCAGCGGCGGGTCGGTGTATCTCGACTCGACCAGCTGGTGTACCCGCCACGCCTCGTCGGTCGCAAACAGGTTCTCGGCGGCTGCGCCCGCGAGCAAGCTCACTCCATGCACCATCGCCGGGGCGAACGGCCGGCCTTGCGCCCTGGCGAGCGCGGCGCCGCCGTGCGCGTTACGGTCGTCGCTGCAGCCTGTCCAGCCGCGCCGCGAGCAGAGTGCGACGAGCTCGGCTTCGCCTCGGTCGCGACGGGGCCCACTTCTCCACGCTCGGAGGAGCATGTCCGTGTAGACGATGTCGTCATCGGCGACAGCGGCAGTGTGGATCCACGCGGCGTCGACGATCAGTTGGTTCTCGGGATGCTCGGCGACGTGTGCGGCGATCTCGTTCTCGAGCAGCCAGGCCGACGTGATCGCGACCGCGCGTCCGCCGCTGAAGAAGCTCCCGAGTACGTCGAGGACGCCTGCCTGCGCGTAGCCGAGCAGGATCATCGCGTCGAGACACACGCCGTCCGCCCCGCGCGGGAGCGGGCGCCGCTTCTCGCTCACCCGTCAAGGAGCGCCTCGAGCTCCTCGTGGCTCACCTCCTGCGGCTCTGGCTCGGCACCGGCCTCGAGCGCCCGCTGGCGGGCGTCCTCGGCGCTCCCGAGTCGCAGAAGCTCGGCGAGGCGCTGGTCGTCGAGGGCGTGGACAGCGTACGCCTGGAGCACATCCGCCTCGAAGCTCGCCGGGAGCGGCGACTCGGGCAGCGGGAAGCTCGTCGTCTCGTTGAAATGGATCTCGCGGCACAGCCGGCCGACTCCGAGGTTCGCCTTCGCGTCAAGCAGCTCGTCACGCATCCCGGCGTTGAGCACCTTCATGTTGTGGAGCCGGCACACGGCGGTCTCGAAGCTGATCCCGAAGCGCTGCATCAGCCGCGCGACCACCCGCGCACCGACCTGCTGCCCGTTGCTGATCTGCCACTCGTCGAGCGCGCGTCGGAGAGCCGGATCTGGAGCGAGCAGGTGGCCGGCGAACGCATTTGCTTCCTGCTCGAGCGGGTCGCCGCGCTTTGCCTGATCGAAGATGTCCATGTCGGCGTGGCGGTAGGTGCCCTGCTCGGGACGGTGCAGCTCGTGATGGCCGAGCTCGTGAGCGACCGTGAAACGCAGCCGCAGCCGCGAGCGTGTCGACGCGTTCGCAGCGATCAGGCCCGTCTCGCCGTTCCAGAGATAGAGGCCGTCTCCCCCTTCCGGCCCGAAGCGCGGGAAGGCGAGATGCGCGTCGCGCTTGCGAACAACGTCCCAGAGGCCCAGGACCGGCTCGTCCGTGAGGCCGAGGGTCGCGCGTACCTCTAGCGCGAAGCGGGCGCCGCGCTCGCGGGGCAGCTCGTCAAAGGACCGGCTTGCGGCCAACGTAGCGCGCCATCACTTCCATGTCCTCGAGGAGCTGCGACGCCCACTCGATCATGGGCCGCATCGCTTCGTCGCCCGCGTCGCCCTGCCGTGCGAGCGCAAGCCGCGGTTCCTGGTCACGGACGAGCGTGTCGAGCGGTACGTCAAGCCGGTCGGCGATCCGCTGCAGAACGACGCTGTCGATCCGGCGCTTGCCCGTCTCGATTCGGGACAACGTCGGAGCGTCGATCCCGACGGACTCCGCGAAGCGGCCCTGATGCGTGAAGCCGGCGCGTTCTCGCTCCTCCCGCACCCGACGGCCGATCAGCTCCCGTGCCGACTCAGCCATGCCTCACCTCTCGCTCACGGTAGCTCACATGAACTTCATTGTCAATCTGACAATTTGCCACGCGCGGTTGCCGCAATCGCTGCCGGTGGCCGCGCACAGCGCAGGCGAGCTCGTAGGGGCGGATCCTGACCCGCCCGCCCGTTCCTACCGGAACGCGTTCTCGCCGGTGAGGGCGCTGCCGAGCACCAGCGTGTGGACCTCGTGGGTGCCCTCGTAGGTGAGGACCGACTCGAGGTTGTTCGCGTGGCGGATGACCGGGTACTCGAGCGTGATCCCGTTCGCGCCGAGGATCGTGCGGGCGCTGCGGGCGATCTCGAGGGCGCCGCGGACGTTGCCCATCTTGCCGAGCGAGACGTGCTCGGGGCGCAGGGTGCCCGCGTCCTTCATCCGGCCGATGTGGAGCGAGACCAGGTGGGCGCGCCCGAGCTCGAGCGCCATCTCCGCGAGCTTCTGCTGGGTGAGCTGGTAGCCGGAGATCGGCTTGCCGAACACGATCCGCTCCTTCGCGTACTCGAGCGCGGCCTCGAAGCAGGCGCGGCCGGCGCCGACGACGCCCCAGACGATCCCGTAGCGGGCCTCGTTCAGGCAGGAGAGCGGCCCGCGCAGCGTCGAGGCGCCCGGGAGCATGTTCTCCTCCGGCACGCGGACGTCCTGGAGCACGAGCTCCGAGGTTACGGACGCGCGCAGGGACAGCTTGCGGTGGATCTCGGGGGCGCTGAAGCCGGGGGTGCCCTTCTCGACGACGAAGCCGCGGATCTCGCCCTCGTCGGTGCGGGCCCAGACGATCGCGACATCCGCGATCGTCCCGTTCGTGATCCACATCTTGGTGCCGTTCAGGATCCAGTCGCTGCCGTCGCGGCGGGCGTGCGTACGCATCGCGCCCGGGTCGGAGCCGGCGTCCGGCTCGGTCAGGCCGAAGCAGCCGATCGAGTCGCCCGCCGCCATCGGCGGCAGCCAGCGCTGCTTCTGCTCCTCCGAGCCCCACTTCCAGATCGCGAACATCGCGAGCGACCCCTGCACCGAGCAGGCCGAGCGGATACCGGTGTCGCCCGCCTCGAGCTCGAGGCAGGTGACCCCGTAGGCGACAGCGCTCGCGCCCGCGCAGCCGTACCCCTCGAGGTGCATCCCGAACAGCCCGAGCTTGCCGAGCTCCCGCATCACCTCGACCGGCAGCACGCCGCGCTCGAACCAGTCGCCGACCTCGGGCAGCACCTGCTCGCGCACGAACTGCCTGACCGTGTCGCGGATCGCGCGCTCCTCGTCGTCGAGCAGCGCGTCGACGTCGAGCACGTCGAGCGGGTCGAGCGCGGGTGGTTGGCGGACGGCGTGGCTCATCGGCTCAGTCGAGGTAATCGTACGCGACCAGCGTCAGGAACTCCGTCAGCTCCGGCTCGAGCGCCACCCGCTCGAAGATCGCGCACGCCTCCGGGTACTCCGCCCGTAGCGCGTCCACCTCCCGGCTAACGTCGTTCGCCGAGAAGCGGCCGGCCCGCACCCACTGCCACACCTGCGTGCGGGAGATCTCGGCGGTCGCCACGTCCTCCATCAGGTTGTCGATCGCCGCGGCGCCCGTGCCGGCGAGCCAGGCGGCCAGGTAGCGCACGCCGACAGAGACGTTCGTGCGCAGACCCGCCGGCGTGATCTCGCCGCCGGGGACGCGGAAGTCGAGCAACTCGTCGGCCGTCACGGACACGTCCTCGCGCAGTCGCTCGAGCTGGTTTGCCCGCTCGCCCAGCACGGCGTCGAAAGCGCCGGTCGCGACCGGCACGAGGTCGGGGTGCGCGACCCACGTGCCGTCGAAGCCGGCGCCCGACTCGCGCTCCTTGTCCTCGCGCACGCGCGCGAGCGCGCGCTCGTTCACCTCGGGGTCGCGGCGCGAGGGAATGAAGGCGGCCATCCCGCCGATCGCGTGGGCGCCCCGGCGGTGGCAGCTCGCGACCAGGAGCTCCGTGTAGGCGCGCATGAACGGCACCGTCATCGTCACCTGCGCCCGGTCTGGCAGCACGTCGTCGGGGAAGCGCTTGATCACGCTGAAGATGTAGTCCCAGCGGCCCGCGTTCAGCCCGGCCGAGTGCTCGCGCAGCTCGTGGAGGATCTCCTCCATCTCGAACGCGGCCAGGATCGTCTCGACGAGCACCGTGGCCCGGATCGAGCCGCGCGGGACGCCGAGCCCCTCCTGGGCGAGCAGGAAGGCGTCGTTCCAGAGGCGCGCCTCGAGGTGCGACTCGAGCTTCGGCAGGTAGAAGTACGGCCCGCTGCCGCGCTCGAGCTGCTCGCGCGCGTTGTGGTAGAAGCAGAGGCCGAAGTCGAACAGGCTCGCCGAGACCGGCTCGCCGTCGACGAGCACGTGTCGCTCGGACAGGTGCCAGCCGCGCGGGCGCACCATCAAAGTCGCCGTCTCCTCGTTCAGCCGGTAGCTCTTCTCCGGGGTCTCGAGCGCGATCGTGCGGCGCACCGCGTCGCGGACGTTGCGCTGGCCCTCGACGCAGTTCGCCCAGGTCGGGGAGCTCGCGTCCTCGAAATCGGCCATGAAGACGCGCGCGCCCGAGTTGAGCGCGTTGATCATCATCTTGCGCTCGACCGGGCCCGTGATCTCGCAGCGGCGGTCGCGCAGGTCGGCAGGCGCCGGCGCGACCCGCCAGTCGCCCTCCCTGACGGCCCGGGTCTCCGCGAGGAAGGAGGGGCGGTCGGCGTGGCGCTCGCGTCTCAGCTCGAGCAGCTCCGCCCGCCGCGGCCCGAGCTCCCGCTGGAGCCGCGCCACGAAGGCGAGCGCCCCGGGCGAGAGGACCTCCCCGTCCGCCGCCGCCAGTACCTCGACACCTGCCGGTGCCGTCGTCGAGCTCATCTCACGGCCTCTCTCTCGTTGTCGGATGCAACCTGGCTGATTTCGGATCCATAGTTTAGGCGGAATGGGCGTGTCCCGAGCCAGGAACCGTGTTTCGGATCCAGCACTTGATAGTCTCGGATCCGATCCCCGCCATCAGTAGCGCTCCCGCCACTCTTTCGGCCAGGCCTCCTCGCCGAGGTGCCACTCGCTCGTCCGGTAGGCGGTCGCGAGCAGGATGCAGCGGCTGCCGCCGTCCTCGCCCGCGACCTCGACGCGGTAGGAGGCAACCCGTCGCGAGCGCGTCACCTCGCTCGCCGTTGCGACGAGCGTCTCCCCCGGGCGCGCGGGCGCCGCGAAGTGGGCGGTCAGGTCGAGCGCGACGCACCGGCGCCCGTAGCCGTTGCAGGCGGCCTCGAAGGCGAGATCTCCCAGCGCGAACAGGGCGCCGCCGTGGACCGCCCCGTGGACGTTCGCGGTACCGCCGCCCGGGGCCAGCCTGGCGCGCGCGCTCCCGGGCTCCCAGTCGACGAGCCGGGCGCCGAGCAGCGCCGCGAACGCGTTCCCGCGCAGGACGGCGTCGAGCCGCTCGCGCAGCCCCGCGGGCAGCTCGATCCTCACCCGGCGTCCGCCGTCGGTCACGCGCCGCAGTCTACGCGGGCGGCCGCGGCGTCAGGACTCGCTCGCGACGAGCCGCCGGCCCGCTTCGAGCGCGCGCAGGTTGAGCTCCCGCTGGCGCGGCACCCGGGCGGCGACCGCCCGCTCCATCGTCTCCGCGTCGACGATCCCGGTCAGCGCCGCGACGGCACCGAGGGCGACGACGTTTGCGGTCATCAGGCTGCCGGCCCGCTCCGCCGTCTCGCCGATCGGGAGCGCGCACACCCGCCAGACGCCTGCGGGCGGCTCGGGCACCGAGCGCTCGTCGATCACGAGCAAGCCGGTGGGGCGCAGGTCGCGGGCGTACTTCTCGCACGCCTCCTGGGTGAGCGCGAGCAGGACGTCGAGCTCCTGCGCCTGCGGGAAGCCGATCTCTCCGTCGGCGATCACGACGTCCGCGCGCGCGGAGCCGCCCCGGGACTCGGGCCCGTAGGCCTGCGACTGGGTCGCGTTCTTGCCGGCGCGGATCGCCGCCTCGGCGAGGATCACGCCGGCGAGCACGATCCCCTGCCCGCCCTGGCCGGCGAGGCGAACCTCGAGGCGCCCGCCCCCGTTGCCGTCAGCGCCCATTGCCCGGGGTGGGGCGGGTGAGGGCCGTGTACTCCGGCCGCTCCGCGCGGTGGAGGATTCCCGTCGGCACCGCGAGCGGCCGGCCGGGCTGGGCGATGTGCGGGACGAAGCGCTTGCCGGCGAGCAACCCGTCGATGGCAGCGTCGGCGCGCTTCATTCCGGCGAGCATCTCGGGCCCCTCGCCGAGGCTGTTGTAGCGCCCGTAGTAGACGGGGCAGTCGCTGACGACGTCGATGAACGAGCAGCCCTTGTGGGCGAGCGCCTCCGTGATCACGTCGACCAGCTTCGGCGCCTCGTAGGCGACGGCGCGGGCAACGAAGGTCGCGCCCGCGGCGGCCATCAGCGCGCAGGCGTCGAAGGCGGGCTCGACGTTCCCGAACGGGGCGGTCGAGGCGACCGCGCCCTCGGGCGTCGTCGGCGCGAGCTGGCCGCCGGTCATCCCGTAGATCGCGTTGTTGAAGAGCAGGAACGTCAGGTCGATGTTGCGCCGTGCGGCGTGGATCAGGTGGTTGCCGCCGATCGCGAGCCCGTCGCCGTCGCCGGTCAGGACGACGACGTTCAGGTCGGGCCGCGCCAGCTTGATCCCGGTCGCGAACGCGGGCGCGCGCCCGTGCGTCGAATGGAGCGTGCAGAAGTCGATGTAGCCGACGAGCCGGCTCGAGCAGCCGATCCCGGCCACGACCGCGAGCTCGTCCTTGGCGAGGCCGAGCCGCCCGACCGCCTCGAGGAACGCCCGCAGCACGATCCCGTGCGCGCAGCCGGGGCAGAGCACGTGCGGCATCGTCTCGTCGCGCAGGTAGTCGCGGACGTCGATCATGCCGCCCTCCCGTCCGCCGGCGCGGCCGCGAGCAGCCCCTCGAGCAGCTCGCCCGGCAGGATCGGCTCGCCGTCCGCTCTCAGCACCGTCTCGATCCGGGCGGCGCCGGCGGCGGCCCGCTCGACCTCGCCGACGAGCTGGCCGCGGTTCAGCTCCGCGACGACGATCGTTCCGACCGCCTCAGCCGTCTCGCGCACGGCCGCGTCGGGGAACGGCCACATCGTCACGGGCCGCAGCAGCCCGGCGCGGACGCCGCGGGCGCGCGCCTCCCGGATCGCGTCGCGGGCGGCGGCGGCGACGATCCCGTAGGCGAACACGCAGACGTCCGCGTCGTCGAGCAGGTAGCGCTCGACCCGGACGATCTCGTCGAGGTGGCGCTCGAGCTTCGCGTGCATCCGCTCGATCAGCGCGCCCGCCTTGCGGGTGTCGTTGGTCGGGTAGCCCGTCTCGTCGTGGGCGAGGCCGGTGACGTGGAAACGGTACCCGTCGCCGAAGGCGGCGAGCGGCGGGACGCCATCGGGGACGTTCGCGTACGGGCGGTACTCCTCCGGCGGGCAGTCGGGGCGGGTGCGCTCGACGATCTCGACCCGCTCCGGCAGCTCGACCCGCTCGCGCACGTGCCCCAGCACCTCGTCGTAGGTGAGGATCACGGGGGTGCGAAACCGCTCGGCGAGGTTGAACGCCCGCGCGGTGAGGTCGTGGATCTCGCGCACGGACGCGGGCGCGAGCACGATGATCGGGTGGTCGCCGTGGGTGCCCCAGCGCGCCTGCATCACGTCGCCCTGGGCGGGCGAGGTGGGCAGGCCGGTGCTCGGCCCGCCGCGCATCACGTTGACGACGACGACGGGCAGCTCGGCCATCGCAGCGAAGCCGATGTGCTCCTGCATCAGCGAGAAGCCGGGCCCGCTCGTTGCGGTCATTGCCTTCGCCCCGGTCGCCGACGCGCCGATGCAGGCGCCGAGCGAGGCGATCTCGTCCTCCATCTGGATGTAGGCGCCGCCGAGCGCCGGCAGCCGCCGCGCCATCGTCTCGGCGATCTCCGAGGAGGGCGTGATCGGGTAGCCGGCGTAGAAGCGACAACCGGCGGCGATCGCCCCGAGCGCGCAGGCCGCGTTGCCCTGGACGAGCTGGGGCTCAGCCACCGGCGAGCACCGCCTCGCGCGGGGTGATCGCGATCGCGAAGTCGGGGCAGAGGAACTCGCAGACGCGACAGCCGGTGCAGCGCTCGGGCGCGACCGCGATCACCTTCTCGCGCTCGTCGAGCGCGAGGCAGAACTCGGGGCAGAAGCGCACGCAGATGTCGCAGCCCTTGCACCACGCCTGGTTCAGCTCGATCAGGGGCGGCGTCCGCGGCTCGCGCGGCGCCGGGGCGCTGCGGGTCGGGCGGTCGTGCTCGAACGTCAGCTCCCGGCCGGCGTGGAAGCAGGCGAGGTTGACGTCGAGCGCCTTGCGCGGCACGTTCGCGCGGAGCGCGCGCTCCCACGACTCGAGCGAGACCGAGTCCTCGAGCAGCAGCGAGAGGACGCCGAAGAGGACGGCGGAGGCCGCCTTCGGGTTGCCGTGCTCGCCGGCCACCCGCCTCGCCTCGACGAGCCTGAGGCCGCCCACGAAGTCGCGCAGGGCGGCGACGTCGCCTCCCGGGTAGCGGGAGTTCCAGGCGCGCCGGTCGGAGCAGGCGAGCGGTGGCACGATCGAGTCGACGCTCGAGACGAGCGTCCCGCCCGGCTTCAGGTAGGCGAGCCAGCGCAGCGCCTCTGACCACTCGAACGCGAGCAGGACGTCGGCGCTGCCGAGCGGGACGAGCGGGCTCGCGACCCGCTCGCCGAAGCGCAGGTGGCTCGAGACCATGCCGCCGCGCTGGGCCATCCCGTGTACCTCGCTCGTCTTCACGTCGTGGCCCGCGTCGAGCAGCGCCGCCGCGACGACGGAGCTGCCGAGGACGACGCCCTGGCCGCCGACGCCGACGAGCAGGACGCCGCGGGTGCCGCTAGGCACGGACGGCTCCCCAGGCGGCGACGGGGACGATCGCCCCGGACGGGCACATCTGGGCGCAGACGGTACAGCCCGTGCACGTGCCCTCGTCGATCTGTACCTTGCGCCGGCCGTCGTGAAACTCGTCCGTCCAGGTCAGCGACGGGCAGCCGATGTTCATGCAGAGCTGGCAGGCGATGCACGTGTCCGCGTCGACCTCGAACGGATGGTCACGCACCTTCAGGGGCGCCTCCACGCAGGGGCGGTTCGTGATCACGACCGCGGGGCCGGGGTGCTTGATCGCTCGCTCGAGCGCGACGTGGGTCGCGGCGACGTCGTAGGGGTCGACGACCACGACGTGCTCGACCCCGAGCGAGCGGCAGAGCGCCTCGAAATCGACGGCGCCGGCCTGCGCGCCGCCGATCGACGAGCCGGTCCCCGGGTGGGCCTGCCCGCCCGTCATCGCGGTCGTGCCGTTGTTGAGGATGACCACGGTCACGTCGGTCGCCGACGTGACCGCGTCGATCAGGGCGGGGATGCCGCCGTGGAGGAACGTCGAGTCGCCGATCGAGGCGACGACCGGCCCGTCCGCGCCGCCCGAGCGGGCGAGGCCGACCGCCATGCCGATGCTCGAGCCCATCGCCACGCAGGTGTCCATCGCGGACAGCGGCTCGAGCGCGGCGAGCGTGTAGCAGCCGATGTCGCCGGCGACGACCGCGCCGAGCTGGCGCAGCGCCATGAACGGGGTCGCGTGCGAGCAGCCGGGGCAGAGCACGGGCGGGCGCGGGCTCGGCTGCAGGGGCAGCTCCGCGCGCGGGGCGACCGGGCCCGGTGCGGGCTCGAGCACGCCGGCGGCGACGAGGCCGGCGCGGACGAGCTCGGGGGAGAGCTCGCCGAGGCGCGGGAAGTACTCCTTGCCGGCGACGGGGATCCCCGCCGCGAGCAGCATCTCCTCGAGGAACGGCTCGAGCTCCTCGACGACGAGGAGGCGCTCGACGCTCGCGGCGAAGCGCCGGATCGTCCCGAGCGGCAGCGGGTAGGTCAGCCCGAGCTTGAGCACGCTCGCCCCGGGCAGCGCCTCGCGCACGTACTGGTAGGTGACGCCCGAGGTGACGATCCCGACCGCGGAGTCGCCCTCCTCCCAGCGCGTCAGCGAGCTCTCCTCGGCGAAGGCGGCGAGGCGCTCGAGCCGCTCGAGCACGAGCGGGTGGCGCTGGCGCGCGTTACCCGGGAGCATCACGTACTTGCGCGGGTCGCGCGCGAACGGGCGCGCGGGCGGCTCCTCGGGCGGCTCGAGCTCGACGACGCCGCGGCAGTGGGAGATCCGCGTCGTCGAGCGCAGCAGCACCGGCGTGTCGAACTCCTCCGAGAGCGAGAACCCGAGCCTCGTGTACTCCCTTGCCTCGCGGCTGTCGGCCGGCTCGAGCACGGGAACGGCGGCGAAGCGGGCGTAGAAGCGGTTGTCCTGCTCGTTCTGGGAGGAATGCATCCCGGGGTCGTCGGCGGAGACGATCACGAGGCCGCCGTTGACACCGGTGTAGGCGGCGGTCAGGAACGTGTCGGCGGCGACGTTGAGGCCCACGTGCTTCATGGTCACGAGTGCGCGCAGGCCGCCGATCGAGGCGCCGAGCGCGACGTCGAGCGCGACTTTCTCGTTCGGCGACCAGGAGACGTCGACGCCCTCGTAGGGGGCGAGCGTCTCGAGGATCTCCGTGCTCGGCGTGCCCGGGTAACCGACGCCGATCCCGACGCCAGCCTCGACGGCGCCGCGGGCGATCGCCTCGTTACCCGAGAGCAGGGCGCGGGTCTGGTTCTCCACGGTTCTCATTTTGACCGATCGGTCAGTTTGACCGTCTGGTCAAATCTAGCTCATTTCGCGGGCCGGGTCGCCGCCGGGCGTCCCGGTTAGCGCGGCCTCTGCCCGACGAGCAGGGCCCTGCTGGCCGCGCTGCGCGAGACGGCCCGGTAGACGGTTTGCGAGCGGTGCGAGACCCGCAGCGTCCAGCGGCCGTCGCCGCTGACTCCGGCGGAGCCGACGGGGCGGTAGCGTGCCGTGCCGCGGAGCCGCGCGTACACGGTCACGCGCTCGCGGGCGCGCAGGCTCGTCACCCGGCCGGAGAGGGTGAGCGTCCGGGCGGCCCTCGCGGTCCGTGGCGCGGCGGCGATCGAGACGGTCGCCGTCCGCAGCCTGAGGGGCGAGACGCTCGCGCCCCACGTGTGCGGCGTGCGTCCGGGTAGCTCGTCGCGAAGGCAGATCGTCGTCCGGCGGACCTCGCGCAGGCGGCTGCGCAGGGTGGTCTCGAGGCCGCGGCTCGAGCGGGCGACTGCGAGCCCCGCCGCCAGCGCCTGGCGGCGGAACTGATCGGCGATGATCGCCCGCGCGAGCGGGCGGTCGAGCCCGCGGGAGGCGAGGTCGCGCTCGAAGGCCGCGGCATCGCCGCCGTAGCCCGAGTCGACGAGCCAGCGCTCGGCCCGGTCGAGATCGGCGCTGCCGACCGGGCCGCCGTCGCGCTCGAGCACGAGCCGGGTCAGGAGCGCGGTCAGGGCGACGCGCCGGTCGCCGGTCGCACCGGCCAGGGCAGCGACGTCGGCCGCCGCGATCCGGCCGGCGCTCGTCGAGCAGTGGACTCCCTCGGGGAGCGCGATCTGGCCCGCCGAGAGCGAGGCCGGGAACGCCGGCCCGGCGACGCCGGGCCCGTCGCAGAGCGACGGGTCGCGCGTCCACAGGTAGACGCAGGCTGCGGCCGCCTTGTCCGGGTCGGCCCCGTTCTCGGTGAACGTGCCCCAGCCCCAGGACCAGACGCTCGCGAGGCCGAGCTCGCCCGCGACCTGGCGAGCGGAGAGGGCCTCCTGCTTCACGATCTCGAGCCAGGCCTCGCGCGGCTGGAGCCCCTCGCGCCCGCCCTTGCCGGGGCCGGACTGGAAGCCGAGCAGGAGCCCGAGCCGCTCGGCGGGGATGTCGAGCGCCAGGAACGGCGCGATCGCCGTGCGCATCGCGATCCGGCGGGCGCGCGAGCCGAGCACGGCTCCGCGCCGGTGGATGCTGGGGGCGTTGAAGTGCATCTGGCGGACGATCGACGCGTGGAGCGCGAGCTCGCGCCACCAGACGGCGGCGTCGCCGGCGACGAACGGGGCGCCCCGGCCGGACGGCTTGCCGGGCACGAGCAGGACCGGGTGGGCGCCGCGCTCGGCGAGCGTCGAGACCACGGCGAGGACGTTCGCCCGGTAGCGGAAGACCTCGGGCGGCCAGGGCGTGGCGCGGGTCGCCCCGGCGAGCTCGTTGAGGGCGATCACCGGCGTCGCGCAGCCGGTCGCCGCGACCGCGCGGTCGAAGAGGGCGTTTGCCTCACGGACCGCGTGCTCGGGCTCGGCCGGGGCGGGCGGCCCGCCGGCGAGACCCTTGAGCGACATGTGCCAGTAGACGGTGTGGGCGCCGAGGCTGCGCAGCTCGGCCGAGCGCTGGATCCCGTTCGTCGCGACGACGAGCCCGGGCCTGCCGAAGAGCGCCTGGCGAAACGGGACCGACCCGTCCGCGAACTCGATCCAGAGCTGCTGCCCGGCGGGCAGACCGCACGGCCGCGCGAGCGCGCGCGCCGGCCCGGCGGCCGTCACCGCGGCCACGCAGGCGAGTAGGAGAGGTGCCAGTCCCTTCATCGCTCCGGCGCGTGGCGCCGCGCCGGGGAGGATACCCGGCCGGTCAGGCGGCGCCTCGGGAGTGCCCGGCTAGCGGCCACGCGCGCGCAGGCGCGCGTGGGAGCCCTCGGACAGGATCGCGAGGAAGACAGCGACGACGCCGACGAGCACCGCGAGGATGGAGAACCACGTCATGGGCCTCCGGTATCGGCACGTGGCGGGAGTTGCTTTAGGGGCGCGGCCCGGGGCGCTCGGCGGGTCCTACGAGGCCGCTGTGGGCACGACGAGCACCGGGACGCGCGCGCGGTGGAGCAGCTTGTACGGGACCGAGCCGAGGATCGCCCCGGCGATCGGGCCCTCCCCGTAGGTGCCGACGACGATGAGGCGGGCGCCGCGCTCGGTCGCGGTGGCGAGGAGCGCGTCGACGGGACGCTCGGGGACGATCGCGGCCTCCGCCTCGACGCCCGCCGCCTCCGCCTCGTCGAGGGCCCTCCGGGTCACCTCCAACCCGATCTCGTGCAGGGCCCGCCGGTGCTCGTGCCATTCCTCGCCCCGGAGCCGGTCGGGCGGCTGGTCGGCGTAGACGACGACGATCGCGACGCCGAGCCCGCGCGCGAGCTCGAGCGCCACCCGGAGCGCCTCCCGCGCGCAATCCGAGCTGTCGTACCCGATCACGATCTCGCCGGCCACGGTCAGATCTCCTCCGCGGCGACGCGTACCCGGCCCGCCGCAACCTCCGGATCGACCGCCTCGAAGGCCTTCCGCCCGAAGTAGCGCTGGTTTCCGCGCAGGCGCCAGCTGACCTCGAAGACGATACCGAGGAGCAGGAAGCCGATGCCGATCACGAGCGGCGGCCCGACGCCGAGCCAGGACGTGCCCGTGTAGGAGTTCGCCGGGTCGGTCAGGTCGATCACCGAGCGCACGAACAGCCAGAGCAGCAGGCCGGCGCCGACGACCGGCGCTACCCCGATGAAGAGGAAGCTCGTCACCGACCGCAGCAGCTCGCGGCGGTAGTACACGGCACAGGCGAGGCCCGAGAGCGCGTAGTAGAAGGCGATCAGGAGCGACAGCGCCGAGAGCGTGTCGAAGAAGAAGTTCTCGGACGCGAAGTTCGCGGGCACGTACCAGAGGATCGCGAGCGCGGCCACGATGATCGTCGACAGGTGGGGCGTTCGGAACCTCGGGTGGATGCTCGCGAACAGGTGCGGGAGCGCGCTCGCCCGGCCCATCGAGAACGTGGTTCGCGACGCCGGGATGATCGTGGTCTGGGTCGAGGAGATCGCCGAGATCACGATCGCCAGCACGACGATCTTCTCCCACGGCGAGCCGAGCACCTCGGTCCCGAGGGCGCTGAAGACCGCCTCGTCGTCGTCGAACTCGGCGAGCACGTCGAGCCCCGCGAACGCGACGACCGCGGTCGAGACACCGAGGTAGGTGACGAGCAGGACGACGGTGCTCACGATCGCGGCGAGGCCGGGAGCGCGCGTCGAGTCGGCCGTCTCCTCGGCGAGGTTCACGGCGCTCTCCCAGCCCCAGTAGATGAAGACGCCGAGCAGGAGCGCCGAGACGAGCGATGAGAAGTCGGCGACGGCGAAGGGCGAGAACCAGGACGCTTCGGGTTTCACGGCCCCCTCGGGCGCGTTGCCCGTGTAGACCTTGACGAGCGCGACGGTGGCGAAGATGAGCAGCGCCGCGACCTGCCCGAGCGTGAGCACGTTCTGGAGCCGCGCCGACAACTCGGTGCCGATCACGCAGATCGCCGTCATGACCACGATCACCGCGCAGGCGAGCGCGGTGACCGCGATGCGCGACCCGGCAGCCCCCTCGGCGCCGATCAGCTCGTAGAAGTAGCGAGCGCCGACGTCCGCGAGCGACCCGATCACGAGGATGCCCGTCGTGCAGACCGCCCAGCCGCCGATCCAGCCCGCGTAGGGCCCGAGCGTCCTCGTGACCCAGGAGAACGTCGTCCCCGCGTCCGGGTCGGCCCGGTTCATGTAGAAGAACGCGGCGGCGATCAGGAACATCGGGATGAACGACGTCAGCATCGCCGCCGGGGCCTGGAGGCCGACGATCACGGCGACCGACCCGATCACGGCGGCGAGCGAGTAGGCGGGCGCGGTCGACGCGAGCCCGATCGAGAGCCCGTCGACGAAGCGGATCGAGTTGGCCTTCAGCCCGGGCGCTTCGGCTGCCTGCCCGCGCGCCTCCGTGGCACCGTCGGTTCGCACCGCGCGAGTGTACAGGCCGGCCCCGCCGACTCCAAGTGACCCCGCCGCCCGGGGGCGGCCCTAGCGGCCGAGGCTGTGGTACTCCTCGTTCGGCATCCAGCCGAACGCGTTCGCGAGCCGGTTCGTGAAGTTGAACATCGCCGCGACCTCGCCGATGTCCATGATCTCCTCGTCCGTCCAGCCGGCCTCGCGCAGCGCCTCGAGGTCGGCCTCGGCGCACTCCGAGGTGCGGGCGGTCACCTTGACCGCGAAGTCGAGCATCGCCCGCTCCTTCGCCGTGAGCCGGGTCGCGTGGCGGTGGTCGGCGGCGAGCTGGTCGGCGAGCACCGGATCCTCCGTGAGCTGCCGCAACGCGGCCGCGTGGGAGGTCAGTCAGTAGTAGCAGCGGTTCTGGGCCGAGACGACGACGGCGATCATCTCGCGCTGCGCCGGCGCCAGGCCGGACTCGCCGCGCAGGAGCTCGTCGTAGTAGGCCCGCCAGCGGACGAGGTGCGCCGGTCGTAGCGCGAAGACGCGAAAGACGTTCGGCACGAACCCGATCCGCTCGCGCGCCTTCGCGAACAGCTCGCGCAGCTCGGGGGGCAGCCCCCGCTCGTCCGGGACCGGCAGCCAGGAGATCCGCTCGCGCTTGTCGCCTGCCATGCTCCTGGGCAGGCTACAATGCTGCGGCCCAGGGGGGCGTAGTTCAGCTGGTTAGAACGCCGGCCTGTCACGCCGGAGGTCGCGGGTTCGAGTCCCGTCGCTCCCGTTGAGAAGAGCCTCGCAAGAGCGGGGTTTCTCGTCTTTCCCTACCGCAGCGGCCCGGAGGCTCGGGCAGCGGCGAGCGGGCGGCGCTGGCAGCGGCCGGCCGGACGACCGACCTGCGGGCCGACGCCGCCGCGCGCATGGGGGCCGACGGCTGAGCGGTGTGGGAGGCCCGAGCAGGCGGGCCTCCCACACCGGTGCACTTCAGGCGCAGGCGAGCAGCCGCCGGATCTCCGCGGCAGATTCGAGCCAGGACGCCGCACGCTCCCCGGGGATCTCCGGTGCGGAGCCGCCCGACCGCTGCTCAACGATCGCGACGAAGTCACCGATCCGGGTGCAAGCGCGCCCCGGATCCGGCGCCGGGCCACGAAGCGTCCGCCTCGCCTCTCGGAGCGGGAACAGAAGCTCGTGCCGGACCGCCGGTGCGATCCGGGCCTGGACGACGGCGCGGGCGAGCGCGCCGATCCGCTTGCGGGCGAGCTTGTCACCGGGGACGTCGTCGTCCGGATCCGGAGCCTCGTAGGTCGCCACGACCTGCCGGGAGCCCGGGATGCCGTCCTGCTCGACGATCGCGACGATCTCGCGTCGCCCCGCGGGGCCGTCGGCCGGCACGAACTGCACCGAGCCGGCTGCTGCCGTCGTCCTCGTGATCACGCGCGCCACGCCTGCGGCCTCCTCCACGAGTGTCAGGCTCTGGCCCGCGCGCGGCCGCACCCGCCAGGTGAGGCGAGGCTGGTGGCGGTCGCCCCGGACTGCCGCGGTCACCGCGACCGGCGGCAGGACACCCGCCCGCTCGATCAGCGTCAGCTCCGAAGAGCCTTCGAGCGTCGAGAGCGACCACGTCCCGGCGGGCCTGCGGATCGCAACGAGCGTCGTCTTCGACCGCTCGTCCCGCAGGACCACGAACTCCTCGTTGGCGAGCGGCTCCCCGGGTCCTGCCGGAGTGGTCACCGCGCGGCCGCCGGGACCGCTGAGCCGCACCTTCGGGGCCGCCGTCGCGCCGTGCAGCCTCAGCACGATGCCGTTGGCGGAAGCGGGGAGCTCGAACTGCGTGGCGGTGGTGCTTGCCATGGCCGCGAGCGCAGCGACCGGTCGCACCGGCTCGTAGGGGCCGAGGTTGCACGTCCCCGGACCCATGATCGCGAGCTGGTTCGTATCCCAGCGATACCCGAAGCCAGCGTGGAGCCATGCCATCCGCCCGCAGGCGGCCGCCCCGATGTTGGAGATGATCGCCTCGGCGCCCACGAGGGGGAGCCCGAGCACGATCACGTCGGCGCTGCCGTGCGCGGCGAACCCGACGGTGCTGTCGACCCACCCGTCGAGCTCCGCGGCGAGCATTACCGGCTGCTTCTTCGGCTCGGAGGGGTCGGGCAGCCCGATCGCGACCGCGCCCCCGAACTCGACCGACCCGCTCGAGAAGTACCGGAAGTAGGCGGCCGCGAGCTTCCAGTCGATGAGCTTCAGCGTGCCCGTCGCCTTGACCGCGAGGGGGTCGGCGAAGGTGACCTCGAAGTCGCCGTCGAGACGCAGAGCGGTCTTTCCGGCGACCACCGGGCCGGCTGACACGCCAATCCCGCCACCGAGCTGGAGCGGATCGAACGCGACCGCGAAGCGGATCGCCTGCACGTACACGCCGCTGCCGACGTGGACGTTGAGGTTGTCCACCCCGGCCCTTGCGCCGGCGAAGGCACCGTTCTCGAACGCGAACCCCGCCGCCACCTCGAGCGACTCCGGCGTCGGGATGACGACGGTGGCATCGCCCTCCCAGCGGTTTCGCGTCGAGTCCCAGCCGATGGCGAGGTGCTTGACGACCAGTGGCGGCAACGGCAGGTGCTCGGCGATCACCTTCATCGAGTCCTCGTGGAGACCGAGCTCGTTGTCGGTGACGAGCGTCGCCTCGCCGGTGAGGGCGGTGTCGCCGAGCACGATCTTGACGAGCGGGATCCCGACGGGGACCACGAGCTTCGCCTTCGCCTCCCGGGTGAACCGGAGCGGCACCGAGGTGACGACCGGCAGGCCCCGGAGTGGGCGTTGCGGGACACCATTCGGCAGCAGGGCGACCTGGACCTCGGTGGCTGCGCCCGCCTGTGGCACGCGCCAGTCGATGGGCTGCGACGCCGCCAGGAAGTCGCCTGCTCGCACCTCGACAGCATTGAGCGGGCCGGAGTAGATGCGGCGCCTACCCGGGTCGATGCGAATGGGGGAGCCGTCCGTGGTCGAGAGGTCGAGCCCGTTCACCCGGATCGCTCCTTCCGACCTGTAGCCGTCGCCGTCCGGCACGAAGCAGCCCTGCGCCTCGACGAAGTCGAAGTGGAGCTCGAGCACGCAGTCGTTCTCGTCGTTCTCGATCGTTGCCTGGCCGACGCCGTCGCCGAGCGCTGCCCCGACGGGCTCGCCCAGCGTGACCTCGAACAGCTCGTCAGGCTCCGGGACGCGATCGCCGATCACCTCGACGCCGATCGTTCGCTCGGTCTCGCCCGCGGCGAAGTGGACCGTCCCGAAGGTCGCCTCGTAGTCCTCGCCGCTCGCCGCCGTCCGGTTCCGCGTCGTGTACGGCACCGAGACGGGGCCGGCGGTCGGCTCCGAGAGGCGCACCGGGAGGAACACGCCGTGGGTGCCCGCGTGGCCCTCGACGACCGTGGCGTCGCCGATCGACACCGCGGGGCCCGGGGGCGGCGGAGGCGGCGGCGGCGGGGGAGGGGGAGGCTCGGGCGCCGAGAGCTCGTAGGTGAGCTCGAGACCCTCGAAGCCGGCCGCCGGCTCGATGTCGGCGCGAAGCCCGGTCGCCCCGTCTGACGCGAAGCGCGAGATCGCCTGCCCGCGCGACGCCGAGGGATTCACGCGCAGGACGCCCGAGAGTGCGAGCCGGTCGCCGACGAGCGCGTCGACGATGATCGTCCGTGTGCCCCGGTAGTCGGGCCCCGGGGGGACGGGCTCCCCGATCACGCACGGGCCCGGCCAGTCGCACGAGAGCGCCGTCGTCGACTCGTCGCCGAGCTCGTCACCGCGGTTCCCGCGCAACAGCCACGACCACTTCTCCAGCGAGTCGATAAACCCGTTCGGGTGAGCCGGCGTGGGCTCCGAGCCGTCCAGGTGATCCTGGGCCTCGGCGTCGAAGACCGCGAGCATCGCGGGAGTGCAGTACTCGCCGTCCTCGTCCGGGACGCACACCGGCCGCTCCGGAGCGGTGAGCTTCACGCTTGCGGCCACCCGTGCGGTCGCCGTGAACGTCGCCGGCTCGGTCTCGGGCCGGGAGCCGTCGTAGGCCGAGGCGAGCTCGCCGGCGAGGCCGACCGTGAACGCGAGCCTCACGGGGTCCCCGGGTGAGAGCCCCGACGTGCCGGGCTCGATCAGCACGCTGGTCGAGAACCGTGCGGTGACGTCGCAGTAGCGAAGTGCGGGATCTCCGGTGATCGCGCTCTCCGCCCGCAGCGTGCGGAGGCGTGCGCTCGACGAGATATCGGCGCGCACCCCGTCGTACTCGACATCCGCGTTCTCGCTCGTCTCACTGGCGATGACGCCGCTCTCGCAGAGGGCGTCGACGTGCGACTCGGCCGCGGCCGCGAGCTGCGAGATCACGAGCGCGATCGCCGCGAGCGCGGTCAGAAGGGCGAGGCTTCTCCTCGGGGAGAGCCCACGCAGCACCCGATGGTGTGGCATTCGATCGTTCTTCCGTCGTTCGTGTGCTCGGGCGAACACACGACCTGCCCTGACGCGCGCCCTCAGTCCCGTTCTCCTCTCGCGTTGCGATGGACGTCGAGAAGCGTGCGGGGAGGCGCTTACGGAGCGCTTACCGGGGATGCCTCGGGTCGGGTCCTCCAGGTTGCGCCGCAGGCTGCCTGCGCCCGCGGCGCAGGAGTCGACCCGCACCTCCCCGAGCTCGCGGTCGAGCTCGGCGGTGGCATCGCCGTTTCCGCCCCCTGAAGGACCGGGGGTGGAACGCGGAAGACCTGGCCCCCTCCCAGGAAGCGACTTGCGGGCCTACGCGGCGAGCGGGCTCGACCAGCGCAGCCCCGGGACGCGGGAGAAGTCCGCGTCAGCCGAGCAGAGCTCAGCGTCATGCGCGAGCGCGAGCGCGAGCGCGAGCGCGGCGAGGTGATCGGCGCCAGCCGCTCCCACGCCCGCGCTCCCCACCTCCTCACCGCGACAGGACGGTGGTGGTCATGCCAATGAGCGCGCGCGGCGAGATCTCGACCGCGCGGGCTACACCGCTTCGGCCTTGATGGCCTCGATGTCGACGAGGAGCTTGACCCTGTCGCCGACGAGCACGCCGCCGGTCTCGAGCGCCTGGTTCCAGGTGAGCCCGAAGTCCTTGCGATCGATCCCCCCGCGAACCTCGAGCGCGACCCGCTCGTTGCCCCAGGGGTCGCGGCCCGGACCCGAGAGGGTCGCCTCGAGCTCGACCGGCCGGGTCACGTCCTTGATCGTGAGGTCGCCGACGACGCGGAAGCGCTCCGCGCTCGCCGGCTCGATCAGCGTCGAGCGAAACCGGATCTCCGGGTACTCCGCCGCATCGAAGAAGTCGGGCGAGCGGAGGTGCTCGTCGCGGCCCGTCTCATGGGTATCGAGGGTCGCAACCTCGATCGTCCCGGCCAGCTTCGGCCCGCCCTCGTCCATGTGAAGGCTCCCCTCGAAGCCGGTGAAGCGGCCCTTCACCGTCGCGATCATCATGTGCTTGACCTGGAACTCGACGGTTGAATGCGCCGGGTCGACGTGCCACACACCGGTCGGCAGGCCGACCCCTTGCTCGACGCTGCTGCTCAACGGGACCCTCCCCTTTCGTGTCGCTCGGTTGATTGCTCACACAATCATCATACACTTGATCCCGCAACTTCACGCCGGGAAGCGTCACGGGTCCGCCCGGACGCTCAGCCGCCGCTCCGGACCGCCCGGGAATGGGCTTCCGCCCACACCCGTTGTGATTGAGTAGTCAACCAAAGGAGCAGAGGTGGCCGACTACGGGCACGAGCTGGACTTCGGAACGTTCATCACGCCGCGGAGCGAGCGCCCGCATGAGGTGGTGGCGCTGGCGCAGACGACGGAGCGGGCCGGGCTCGATCTCGTCACGTTCCAGGACCACCCCTACCAGCCGGCGTTCCTCGATACGTGGACGCTGCTTTCGTACGTGGCGGGGAAGACCGAGCGGGTACGACTATCTGGCAACGTGCTCAACTTGCCGCTGCGGCAGCCCGCGGTGCTCGCTCGCGCTGCGGCCAGCCTCGACCTCCTCTCGGGCGGTCGCTTCGAGCTCGGCCTCGGCGCTGGCTCCTTCTGGGAAGCGATCGCCGCGATGGGCGGGCCCGACCGCTCGCGGGGCGGGGCGGTCGCCGCGCTGCGCGAAGCGCTCGATATCATCCGTGCGATCTGGAATCCGTCGGGCGAGCCGCGGGGCGTCTCTCTTGACGGCGAGCACTACCGGATCCACGGGGCGAAGCCCGGGCCCCGGCCGGCGCACGAGATCCAGATCTGGCTCGGCGCGCTCAAGCCGCGCCTGCTCCGCCTGATCGGCGAGAAGGCCGACGGCTGGCTCCCGAGCTACAGCTACCTGCAGGAGGGTGACCTCGCGCGGGGCAACTCGGTGATCGATGCGGCCGCCGAGGCTGCCGGCCGCGACCCGCGCGCGATCCGGCGGCTGCTCAACGTCCCGCCCGACGTCGCGACCGCCGAGCAGCTGCTGCCGCTCGTGCTCGAACACGGCGTCAGCACCTTCATCCTCTGGGCCGATGATCCCCGGACGATCGAGCGCTACGGCGCCGAGATCGCGCCGGCGCTGCGCGAGGCCGTCGCCCGTGAGCGCGGACGCGCGGGATCGACCGGCCAGCGGGCAGGGCGCGGCTGACGCGTACCGGTTGCCCGTTGTCCGCCCGGCGACCGCCACGGGCGGAAGCCGGAAGCGGCCCTCGCGCAGGGCGGGGTCGCGACCGGCGCGAGCGTGGGGCCCGGAGAGGTCGAGCCCCAGGCCGAGCAGCCGGATGAGCGTATCGCGAGCCAGCGCTGCGGCCGCGGCCGTCCGGCGCGTTCCACCCGGAGAGACCTCGGGCCGCTGCCGAACCTCGTTCGCCGGCCGCGCCGGGCACGGCCGACCCGTCAGCCCACGCGAACCCCGTCCTCGACCGGCTGGCCGGCGCGAATCAGCTCACGCGCGGCATCGACGTGGCCGAAGCGATTCCAGAGCAGCACGCCGCGCGGACGCCGTTCGCGGTCGCGGTAGATGACCGTGCCCTCTCCCTCCGGCCCGCTCCAGTCGACCAGCGTCTCCAGACGCGCGTCGAGCTCACCGACGGCCTCGTAGCCGGCGTCGAACAGGTCGGAGTAGAAGAACGGGAGGTGGTCGTAGCGCTGCCGCTCGCCGGTCATGTTCGCGCCGACCCGGTAGCCGTGGCTCCTGGCGTGATCCTCGTGCTCGACCCGCACCTCCGGCCCTAGCCCAGCGGCGGGAAAGCGGGCGACGTCGCCGGCGGCAAAGACATCGTCGCGCCCGCCGGCCCGGCCGTAGCCGTCGACGACGATCCCGTCAGCGACCGGCAGGCCCGCGGCGGACGCCAGCTCGACGTTCGGCTCGATCCCGATCCCTGCCACGACCGCGTCCGCCCCGATCGTCCGGCCGTCCTCGAGCGAGACCTCCAGGCTCTCGCCGCGACGCTCGATCCCGCCGACCAGCGCCCCGGCGAGCACGCGGACGCCCCGGTCGCGGTAGTAGTCGTTCAGCGCCGCCGACAGCTCGGCCGGGAAGAGGCGCGCGCCGATCCCGACCTCCGGGAAGGCCATCGTCACGCGGCAGTCGTTGAGCGCGAGCGCCGCGGCGAGCTCGGAGCCGATGAAGCCGCCGCCGATCACGCAGACCCGGGCGTTAGCGCCCGCGAGCGCGCGCAGCCTCCGGTAGTCGTCGAGCGTCCGGAACGAGATCGCCTCGTTTTCCCCGAAGACGAGCTGTCGCGGCCGGCCGCCGGTCGCGAGCAGTAGCCGCTCGTAGCGGTAGCGCTCGCCGGCCTCGTCCCTGACGGTGCGGGCTTCGAGGTCGACCGCCGCGGCCCGCCGCCCGAGTCGTAGCTCGACCCCGAGCTGCTCGGTGCCGCGCCAGATCGTGCTCTCGGGCTTGCCCCGCCAGAGCGCCTTCGAGAGCGGTGGTCGCAGGTATGGGGGATGGGGCTCCTCCCCGACCACGACGATCGAGCCGTCGGGATCGCGCTCGCGGATCGCCCGGCAGGCGCTGTCGGCGGTCAGGCCCCCGCCGACGATCAGGTAAGTGCTCGTGTGCGCCGTCATCGTTCCCTCCTCGCGTCCACGGGTTCCACCTGCGGGCCTCGGCCGGGGGCTGCGGGCCTGCTCGGGCCCGAGGCGATCACCCGCCAGTCGTCCCTGCCGCACATCGGGCAGCGACCGGGTAGCCGGGCAACGACGCCGCCGTAACCACAGCTCGCGCAGCGGATCTCGGCCCGGGGTGAGCGCCTGGACGAGAGGCGCTCCGGTGGTGGCCGCACGTGTCCCGGACTGCCCGGGACGTGGATCCGGATGGCAGCGGGGACGATCCTCCTTTCCGCAGGCCAGTCGCGCGTTTCCGGACGGGTGGCGCGCGGGCTCTGTAGCGCGGCTGGCGCCGGAAGCGATGCCGCTTGGCTCGCGAAGGGCTACCCGTTCGTGCCTCGATGCTACCAGGGCACCTTCGGATTTGCAAGATTTATCCCATGTTTAATGTGAATAGGAATCGTTGGCGGAGCGGCTGCGCGACTCACCGCAACTGGAACGCGTGAGGCGAAGCATGCATCGGGCGCGGCGGGCGACTAAGCTACCCGCATGGCGTCCGTGACCTGGCAGGCCGAGACCGCCTCGCTCGGGATCGCGGGCCGGGCGCTCGCGAGGGTCCGCGACCGCAACTTCGTCGTGGACGAGTACGCGTTCGCCCCCTACTTCGGACCCGGCGAGGAGCCGGGTGCCGCCGAGCTCTTCCTCGCCGGCGTCACGACCTGCGCGGTGTTGATGCTCGAGCGCATCGCCCGGGCGGAGGGCTTGCCGCTCACGTACGTGCGGGCGACCATGGAAGCCTCGCGCGACCGCGACGCGCAGCTCCCGGGCGCGCCGCCCACGCTCGACCGTGCCCGCCTCAAGCTCTCCCTCCGGGGCCTGACCCACGAGCAGGCCGGCCAGCTCGTGGAGACGTTCAAGGGGGGCTGACCGCTCTACGGGTCGGTCGCGGTCGCGACCCCGGACACGACGGTCGAGTTCGTCCTCGAGGACTAGCCGCCCGCTGCCGCGGCGCCCGGCGCGACGGCGTCGTGGAAGCGCGGTAGCACCTCCTCGACGAGCCGCCGCGTCTGGTCGAGCACGCCGCGATCGGTGGCCGCGAGCGGGCGCAGCGCGAACGTGTGCAGCCCGACGGCGCGAAAGGCGTCGATCCGTGCGACGAGGTCCGTGACCGAGCCGACCGCGATCAGCTCCCGCGGGTCGAGCTCCGTGAACGCGCGGACCGCCCGGAACGCATGCTGCACCGCAGGATCGTCCGCGCCGCCGAGGTGGAAGGCGAACTCGGCGCCGAGGTTCTGCGGTGGCACCGGGCGCCCGTACTCGGCCGAGACGCGGCGGATCGCCGCGACCACGGGCTCGACCTGGGAGGGCGTCGCCAGACCCGCGAACCACCCGGAGCCCACCCGGGCGAGGCGGCGGACCGCGGCGTCGCTGCGCCCGCCGATCCAGAGCGGCAGGGGGGACTGGACGGGCGTGGGGGCGATGACCGCGTCGGTGTAGTGGTAGTAGCGCCCCGCGAACGTGACCGGCTCGCCCGTCCACAGCCGCTGCATGATCTCGATCGCCTCGTCGCTGCGGGCTCCTCGGCCCTCGAGGGTGCGCCCTGTCGCCGGCCACTCGGGCGCCCCGAGGGGGCCGACGCCGAATCCCGCCTGGAACCGCCCGCCGCTGAGCACGTCGATGGTCGCGCACTGCTTGGCGAGCACGAGCGGGTCGCGGAACGGGATGACGATCACGTCGGCGCCGATCCTGATGCGCTCGGTGCGCCCCGCGACGGCCGCGAGGAAGGTGAGCGACTCCAGGTAGGGGTCGCGCGAGACCAGCCGGTCGCAGTGCCAGATCCCGTCGATACCGCCCGCCTCGCACAGATCGACCCATTTCCAGAGGCTGCGCACCGCCTGGAACGGGAACTCGACGAGGCCGACTCCGATCCGCGCGGGGATCGCGGGCTCGCTCACGGCTCGGGTGCCGGCGGCCGGGCCGCGTTGTAGACGGACGCGGGCTCGACCCGCAGGTCGTACCAGCGACGGTAGAAGTCGATCACGGTGGGCTTGACCAGATCGCCGAGCTCCCACAGCCGCTGTCCGGCCGGGGACTTCGCGTAGAGCCTGGTCGTCGCGTCGCGCAGGTCCTCGGCCAGCCGGCCCTCGTCGACCGTGGTCAGGACGCCGTCATCGAGGACGATCCGCCCGGCGATCAGCACGGACTCGAGGTCGCTCGCATTCGCCCGGTCGAGGATCACGTCGAGCGGGTGCGCTCTCGCGTAGCGACCCTCCGGGCCGAACACCCGCTCGCGCCGAAGCACGAGCACGTCGGCGAGCAGGCCGGGTCGCAGGGCACCGACCTGCCCCTCGAAGCCGATCGCGCGCGCCCCGTTCTCGCCTGCCGCGCGCAGTACCTCGGCGCTGTCGAGGCGGCCGACCTCGATCCGCATCGGCGACCGCTGCAGGAAACAGGCGAGCCGCAGCTCCTGGAAGAAGTCGTCATCGTCCGAGAACGAGATGTTGTCGGTGCCGAACGCCTGCCGGCCGCCGCGAGCCATCAGGTCGCGGACGCGGGCGATGCCGGCGCACAGGCGGAGGTTCGAGCCCGGGCAGGTCGCGGCGATGGAGCCCGAGCCGGCGAACACGTCGAGGTCGTCGTCAGTTGCCCAGACGAAGTGCGCCGCGCAGAAGTCGGCTCCGAGCACGCCCAGGCGCTCGAGGCGCCGAACGGCGGTCTCGCCGTGCGCCTCGAGGCTGTACACCATCTCGGCGCGCGTCTCGAGCACGTGCGAGGTGAGGCCGGTCTCGTACGCGTCAGCGAGACCCCGGCAGCGCCGGTAGAGGTCGTCCGAGCAGGACGGCGTCCAGTCCGCGCCGACCTGCACCCGCAGGCGTCCGTGGCGACCCTGCCAGCGCTCGGCAAGCCGCTCGAAGGTGGCGAGGACGTCGTCGACGGGCCACGCGTACCCCATGCCGGAGGCTGCGACCTCGGTGGCGAGCTCGCCCGGCAGCCGGGCGAGAAAGCACTCGTCCGGCTCGTGGACGTAGCGGTTCTGGTCGCGGCAGGTCAGCGCGACGGCGCCGCGAAAGCCGATGTCGGCGTAGGCGCGCAGAGCGGCGTCCGCGCCGAGCAGCTCGTGACCCGGCGTGCCGTAGAACATGTCGAGCGCGCCGGTCTGACCGCCCTTGATCGCCATGGCGAGCGCGTGGAGCGTGACGGTGTAGACGTCCTGCTCGGTCGGCGTGCCAGAGCCGGCGTTCATCTGGACGTTGTTGATCTCGAAGATCGTGTCGAACAGCCCGGGCCCGGCGGCGGACTGGGAGTGGAAGTGGGCGTTGATGAACCCCGGCATGACGATGTGCTGCGGCGAGCCGAGCACGCGCTCGAACTCCCCCGCCCGCTCGAGCTCCTCGCGCGGGCCCGTGGCGACGATCCGCTCACCCTCGACGATCACCGCCCCGTCCTCGAGGTACGGCTCGTCGCCGAGGGTGACGACGGGGTTGCCGACGATCAGGTACCGGGACACGCTCAGCCGGTCCCGCCGCCGCCGCTCGCCGCCGCGGCGGACTCCTCGTGGAGCTCGGCGATCAGGCGCCGCTCGAGCGCGATGAACTGCTCGGTCCCGAACAGCTCGAGCGTGCGCGGCCGCGGCAGCTCCACCCGCACCGCCGACCTCACCGTCGACGGCCGGCGGGTGAGCACGTACACCACGTCCGCGAGCAGGATCGCCTCCCGGATGTCGTGCGTGATCAAGATGACCGTCCACTTGAACCGTTCCCACACCTCGCCCAGCCACTCCTGCATCGCGGTGCGCGTGAGCGAGTCGAGCGCGCCGAACGGCTCGTCGAGCAGGATCACGCTCGTGCCCTGGATCACGGTGCGAAGCAGCGCGGCGCGCTGACGCATGCCGCCCGAGAGCTCGTGGGGGTAGGCGTTCTCGAATCCGGCGAGGCCGAACGCCTCGAACAGCGGCAGCGCTCGGCTCTCCGCCTCCTTCTTGCCGACGCCCTGGATCTCGAGGCCGAGGATCGTGTTGCCGAGCACGCGGCGCCAGGGAAACAGCAGGTCCTTCTGGGGCATGTACGCGAAGTCGAGGTTCGCGTGCGCCGGCCGCCCGTCCACGAGCACCTCGCCGCTCGTCGCGGGCTCGAGCCCGGCCATGATGTTGAACATCGTGCTCTTCCCGCATCCGCTCGGCCCGATGATGCTGACGAACTGGGCGGGGGCGACCTCGAGGCTGAGGTCGCGCAGGACCTCGAGCGTGCCGCTCCTCGCTGCGAACGACTTGTGGATGCCGCGCAGCTCGATCTTCGCCGTCGGGTCGGTCATCCGGCGCGGCCTCTCGCTCGCGACGATTGTCCCGCCTGGCGCGGGACACTGCCCGCCCGCGGCCCGTCTCGCGGTCCGCTACCCGCATCGTCTCGGGCGGGACGAGGCCCGCCCCCACACCCGGGCGGGACGAGGCCCGCCCCCGCGCCTTCCCGGCGTCTCCCGCGTGCTGACATGAGCTGCCGCACTACGCCCTCGCGGCCTTCCGCGTCGCGAAGTACCAGGGGATGAGCAGGCGCTCGGCGACGTATGTGAGCAGGAACAGGGTGATGCTGATTCCCATCACGACGATCACCGCCGCGAGCACGAGGTCCGTGCGAAACGCCCGCGACTGCTGGAGGATGAAGATCCCGAGGCCGTTACGGGCGCCCGCGTACTCGGCGAAGACGGCGCCGATCACGCTGTAGACGATCGCGATCCGCAGCCCGGAGAAGAATCGCGGCAGCGCGCCCGGGGCGCGCACCTTCATGAAGATCTGCCAGCGTCTCGCCCCCATCGAGCGCAGCAGGTCGGTCGCCTCCCGCTCCGCCGAGCTGAACCCGTCCACCCAGCCGACGGTGATGGGGAAGAAGGTGATGAGCGCGACGAGGATGATCTTCGGCGTCAACCCGAAGCCGAACCAGATGATCATGAGTGGTGCCAGCACGACGAGCGGGATCGTCTGCGTGGAGACCAGGATCGGGTAGAGGACACGGCGCATCGTCGTCGAGAAGTCGATCAGGACCGCGAACGCCGTTGCCACGGCAGCGCTGACCGAGAAGCCGATGGCCGTCTCGATCAGCGTGGGTTTCGTGTTCTCCCAGAGCGCGCCACGGAACTCCCAGCCCTGCTGGAAGACGCGGGCGGGCGAGGGCAGGATGGTCGGCCGGATCTCGCTGAGCTCGACGTAGAGCTGCCACAGGCCGACCAGCACCCCGGTCGCGGCAGCGACGACGACAACGTTGATCAGGCCTCCCGACGGGAGGCCGCGGATGGACGCGCGCGCGGTGCGGAGGCTGCCGCTCAGCTCGTGTAGTCGTTGGTGAAGTAGCTCGCGTAGTCCGGCTCGGCCGTGAGCACGGCACCGTCGGCATCGACGAGCAGACCGAGCTCGTAGAGGAACTTGGGGAAGTTCGTCCAGTTCTCGAGCGTCTGCGTGCCGAAGTTGCCCTCGGCATCCAGCATGTGGTTCTCCGCCAGCAGCTGCGAGCTCGCGCGCGCGAGCTCCGCCGACTCGCCGAGGCTGTCGGGATTGGCGGCGACCAGGATGTCGGCGGTCGCCGCCGGGTCGGCGATCACGTCGTCGAAGCCCCGCTTCGTCGCCCGGATGAAGCCCTTGGCCAGGTCGGGGTTCGCCGCCATCCACTCCGAGCCGCCCATCAGCACCACCTCGTACCAGGTGGGGAAGCCGTGCTCCTCGAAGTGGATCTCGCCGAAGTCCTCGCCCTTCAGCTCGTAATCGACACCCTCCCAGGTCGTGAACGCCCAGGCGAAGTCGGCCTGGCCGCTGAGCACCGCCTCGTAGGCGAACGTGTCGAGCGTGACGGTCTCGAACTCGCCCGTGCCGCCGTCCGCCTTGATCACCTCGGTGATGATCGGCACCTCGTAGGGCGCGCCGAAGCCCGCGTAGGTCTTGCCATCGAGGTCGGCCGGCCGGGTGATGCCGCCGCCGTTCAGGTACACGAGGGCGCCGATCGGATTCTGCGTGATCGGCAGCACGGAGACGATCGGCGTGCCGGCAGCCACCGAGAAGGGAATGCTCGTGCCGAACGAGATCCCGAAGTTCGCCTGCCCGGCTCCGACCAGCGTGTCGGGGGAGACGTTGTTGTAGGGCAGGATGTCGATCTTGATGCCCTCTTCCGCGTAGTAGCCGCGCGAGTCGGCGACGAAGAAGCCCGTGTGGTTCGTGTTCGGGGTCCAGTCCATGGCGAAGCTGACCGAGGTCAGCTCGGCCGGGGTAGTCTCGGCCTGCCCCGTCTCGGCCGGGGTGGTCTCGGCCGGCGAGGTCTCGGTGGGCGCCGTCTCGGACCCGCCGCAGGCGGCGAGCACGGTCCCCGCCACGGCGCCGAGGCCGACTCCCGCGGACAGCTTCAATAGGCGCCGGCGGCTCAGCGGTTGGGAGATCATCTGCTCCCACGGTTCCCTGCGATCCATCTGCCCCTCCCTTGTCGTCCGAGCTTGCCTTCTGGCGCGGAGAAGCGTATATCATATCTCATCCCGGGTCGTATCTCAACCCCGCCCCGGCGGGCAGGCCGAGGTCGGACGCGACGCGCTGACCAGGAGCAGAAGGAGCCATGCGATGAAAGCCAGAGCTGCCATCCTCGTCGATGCGGGCGCGCCGCTGCTCATCGACGAGATCGAGATCGGGGAGCCGGCCGCCGGCGAGGTGCTCGTTCGCAACCTCGCGACGGGGGTCTGCCACTCCCAGCTGCACCAGCTGCGGTCGCCGGTCTCGATCGGCCGCCCCGTGCTGCTCGGGCACGAGGCAGCCTCGGAGGTGCTCGCCGTCGGCGAGGGGGTCACCCATGTGCGCCCCGGCGATCGCGTCCTCTTGACCTGGCACCGCCGCGACGCCCGGGCCGAGGACGGCCTGCCGCCGGCGACGGGGGCGTCGTGGCGGGGCGAGCCGATCGCGGACGAGTGGGGCGGGATCTTCACCTGGTCGGATCACAGCCTCGTCAGGGAGGAGTACGTCGTGGCCGCGCCGGCGGAGATCGATCCGGCGCTCGCGAGCGTCATCGGCTGTGCGGTGATGACGGGCGCCGGGGCGGTGATGAACTCGGCTGCCGTACCCGCGGGCGCCTCCGTGGCGGTGATCGGCGTCGGCGGAGTCGGCCTCTGCGCGGTCGCGGCAGCCGCCGCGCGGGGCGCCGGCCCGATCGTCGCCGTCGATCTGGATCAGGAGAAGCTCCGGTTCGCGCAGCGCTTCGGCGCCACGGTCACCGTCGACGCCCGGGCCGGCGATCCTGTCGAGCAGGTTCGCGAGGCGACGGGCGGGGGGGTCGACTTCGCGTTCGACTGCATCGGCCACAGCTCGACGACGCGGCAGGCCCTGCTGATGGCGCGGGCGGGCAACTGGACGGTCAACCGTGGCGGCGCGGCCGTGCTCGTCGGCTGGCCGGTCGCCGACGCCGAGATCGACGTCCTCGACGTCGTCGTCGGCGAGAAGCAGCTCCTCGGCTCGGCCGGCGGCTCGTGCCGGCCGGAGCGTGACTTCCCGACCTTCTACGACTGGCATCGCAGCGGAGCGCTCGACCTCGGCGCGCTCGTCACCGAGCGCTGGACGCTCGACGAGATCGACGTCGCCATCGACCGGCTGGCGAAGGGCCAGGTCTTCGGGCGGTCGGTGGTCGTCTTCGCTCAGTGAGCGGGCTGCGCGCCTGACGGCTCGATCGGCCAGGCCTCTCGTCGCCAGGCAGCGTCCCAGAACATCCACTCGTAGCGGCTCGCGGTGCGAAACGTCAGGCGGACGGAATCGCGCTCCGGTCCGCCCAGGCGGGAGCCCGCGCGATCCATCAGGGCCACCACGGCATCGACGCCCGACTGGAACTCGGGGCTCTCGTAGCTCGAGATCCAGCGCTGGTAGATCGGGTGGGGCGAGCCGTGGCGCGCGAGCTGGCCGGCCACCTCCCGGTAGATCCAGAAGCACGGGAGCACGGAGGCGAGCCCGGTCGCGAACGGAGCTCCGTGCACGCGCCCGGAGATGTAGCTCGTGTACGCGAGCCCGGTCGGCGACAGCTCGGCGCGGCTGACGTCCTCCGAGCTGAGGCCGAGGCGGGCCAGCAGGTCGTGGTGCAGGTTGCGCTCGACCGAGATGACCCGGGCGGTGCGCGTCGCGAAGAACTCCGTGTCGTCCTGGGAGGGCGCTTTGCCCCCGAGCGTGCTGAGCGCCCTCGCGAACGTCTGCAGGTAGAGCGCGTCCTGAACGACGTAGTAGTGAAACGTCTGCTCCGGCAGGTCGCCGGCGGCGAGCCCCCGCAGGAACGGGTGGGCGACGATCGCATCGAAGAGCCCCGCGATGTCCGTCCAGAGCGCCTGCGTGAGGGAACGCCCTTCCATTGCAGAGCAACCCTAGCGCAGGGCGTGCCACGACTCCGCCGCGAGGCCGCCGGCGGGCCGAGCGAGCGGGATCTCGGGCGGAAGGGGCGCGCCTCGGCCCCGGGACGTCCTGACCGGCGCAACGGGGCGATGGGAGCCGCGGGACTACGATCTGCCCACGGGCATGCTCAGGTCCTCCCGCGAACGAGTCCAAGCGGTCGAATCGCGGCCGCCGGCCACGAGCGCCGGGGAGATCGTCGTGGGGCCCGGCGCCACGGTCCCCCACCTCGGCTGGGCGGCGGCGGCGCTCGCGGACCCCGCCGGGGCGGTGTAGGTGGGCGAGGCATTCCTGTGGGGCGCGCTCGGGGCGTTGGCCTTGCTGGTCGGCGCGGTCGTCGCCTACGAGTTGCGGCCCGGCCGCAGGTTGATCGCGGTCGTGATGGCGCTCGGGACCGGCCTGCTGATCGGCTCGGTGTCGTTCGAGTTGATCGAGGAGGCGCTGGAGACGCAGTCGCTCGCATGGGTCGCCCTGCTCCTGCTGGTCGGTGCCGCCGCCTTCGCGGCCGGCGACTGGCTCCTCGAGCGCCGGGGAGGTGCGAACCGGAAGGACCCCACGGGCAAGCAGGGCGAGGGCTCGCCCCAGGCCATCGTGCTCGGCTCGATCCTCGACGGCATTCCCGAATCGTTCGTGCTCGGTCTCACCGTGCTCCAGGGCGGCGTCAGCCTGCCGCTGCTCGGCGGCATTCTCCTGACGAACCTGCCCGAGGGCATGGCGTCCTCGAGCGGTCTTCGCGAGTCCGGCTGGGCCAGGCACCGGGTTCTGCTCATGTGGGCGGCGGTCGTGCTCGCGTCCGGGCTCGCCGCCCTGGCCGGCTACGCGGTGCTCGACCCCGCGAGCGGGGAGGCTGGCGCGCTCATCCAGGCGTTCGCGGCCGGCGCGCTCCTGGCGATGCTCGCCGACACGCTGCTGCCGGAGGCGTACGCCGTCGAAGGCGTGCTGACCGGGCCCCTGGTGGTCGCCGGGCTCGCGCTCTCGCTGGCGCTGTCAGCGATCTGACCCGGGCCGGGCAGCGAGTGTCAGGCGCACCCGGCAGCCGCCCCGGCCTGCTCGGTCGGTCTCCTGATCGCCGCGGTCCTCGCCGCCACGACGGCCGCACTCGTTGCTCGCTTCCTGCCCGCCCGGGGATCCGCCCCTCCAGGATGATCGGGCCGACCCGGCCGACGCGGGTCAGGTCGTCAGCCCGGATCGTCAGGTGCGTGCCCCGGGCCGTCCTCGAATCCGCCGGCGGGGCCGGCCCGGCGCGTCGCCCGAGGGGGGCCAGATCCTCCGGCTTCCACCGGGCTGCCGGCGGCTCGCGGGATCACGGCAGGAGAGGCG
>JADLFG010000017.1 GCA_020845695.1 Thermoleophilia bacterium
AGCTCGCGCCAGCGTGGCCTCCTCTTCCACCGCCTGCTCGAGCAAGCCATGCAGATCGATCACGTCCCCGTCACCGCGATCGCCAGCGGTCGCCCATGAGCAGACAAGGGGCGTCACGCGGATACCCAACTGCCTGCATATTGGCGCTCCCTGCGTCCTTCCCTGGCTTGCTTTTCGCTCGCCAGGAACTGCACGCCATTCTCCGGACGGCGCACTAGTCCGCGCCGATCGGGGCCGTGAACTCGCGCCGGACCGCGGCGTCCCGGAACGCGGCCTCGACGGAGCCCCGGACGCGCTTGCCGGCGGCACCCGCGGGCACGCGCCAGGCGCACAGCGCGACCCCGTCCGAAAACGACGCCCCGGCGACGCGGAGCCGCCGCGCGCCGACCCGGGCGCGGCAGCTGACCCGCCCCGAGGGGACGATCTCGCCGGTGTCGTCGCGGACGACGCGCGCCCCGGCCGCGAACACCCGGCCGGGCCGGGGCGGGTCGTAGCCCGCCACGAACCAGCTTCCCGGCGAGATCGAGAAGCCGGCAATAGTGAGCGTGAGCGGCGGATCCGGCTCGAGCGGGGCGCCGGGATCGAGCGCCCGGCGCAGCGCGTAGGCCAGGTCGAGCCGGCGCAGGTCCCGCTCGTCGGCGAGCGGGCGGGTGCCGGCGACGAGCGCAGCCCGGACCGCCTCCGGGCCGATTCCGGGCAGGCGGGAGAGGATCAGCCCGGCGGCGCCGGCGACGACCGGCGCCGCGAACGACGTCCCCGTGACCCGGGCGTAGGCGCCGGCGGCCGTCGTCAGCAGGCTCGTCCCGGGCGCGGCCAGGTCGACCCAGTCGCCCCGACTCGAGAACGTCGCGAGGCGGTCGCGCTCGGTGCTGGCGGCGACCGCGACGACGCCCTCGTAGGCGGCCGGGTACTGGAGCTCCGCGTCGCCGTCGTTGCCGGCCGCCGCGGCCACCACGACCTCGCGCGCGAGGGCGTACGCGACCGCGTCGCGCTGGAGCTGGCTGTCGGTCGGGCCGCTCAGGCTGAAGTTGATCACGTCGGCGCCGTGGTCGGCCGCCCACACGATTCCCTGCGCCGAGTCGAACTTCGTCGCCTCGGTGGCGCCGTCGCGCACCACCTTGACAGCCATCAGCGTGCACGCGGCGCAGACCCCGGCGATCCCGAGCCCGTTCCCGGCGCTGGCGGCGGCGATGCCTGCGACGGCGGTGCCGTGCCCGTGCGGGTCGACCGGGTCGTCGTCGCCGTTCGCGACGTCCCGGCCGAGGATCACCTTGCCGGCGAGGTCGACGTGGGCGTAGTCGATCCCCGTGTCGACGACCGCGATCACGACGGCGGGATCGCCGAGCCCGCCCGCCCACGCCTCGGGCGCGCCGATCCGCGCGAGCGACCACTGGAGCGCCAGGAACGGATCCGTGCCGCCGTCGGCGAGACCTAGGCTCCCGTTCTCCTCGACCGAGCGCACGAGCGGGCTCGCGCGCAGCAGCCGGGCCCGCGCCGGCACATCGAGCAGGTAGGCGTGAAGCCCGGGCAGCGAGTCGACGAGCCGCCCGCCGGCGGCCGCGGCGAGCCCGGCCGCGTCCGCGCGCGTCGCGGCGGGCACGAGCGAGACGACGAGCTCGGCCGCTCGCGCCGGGGCGGGCAGCACGAGCAGCGCGAGCGCGCAGAGGGCGGGGAGGCGGCGCGGCGCGGGCATCGGGCACCGAGGGTAGCGCGGCTACCATGGCTCGCGTGCCAGAGTTCCGCGTCTCCGCCGGCTACCGGCCGACCGGCGACCAGCCGCAGGCGATCGACACGCTCGCGGCGAGCGTCGCGGCGGGGGAGCGCTACCAGACCCTGCTCGGCGCGACCGGCACCGGCAAGACCGCGACGATGGCGTGGGTCGTCGAGCGGGTGCAGAAGCCGACGCTCGTGATCGCCCACAACAAGACGCTCGCGGCGCAGCTCTGCAACGAGTTTCGTGAGTTCTTCCCCGGCAACGCGGTCGAGTACTTCGTCTCCTACTACGACTACTACCAGCCGGAGGCGTACGTGCCGCAGGCCGACCTCTACATCGAGAAGGACGCCTCGATCAACGACGACATCGACCGGCTGCGTCACGCGGCCACGAGCGCGCTCCTGACCCGCCGCGACGTCCTGATCGTGGCCTCCGTCTCGTGTATCTACGGGCTCGGCTCGCCCGCCGAGTACCGGGAGAAGACCGTGCTGCTCGCGGTGGGGGAGGAGGTCGACCGCGACGCGGTGCTGCGCAAGCTCGTCGACATCCAGTACCAGCGCAACGACTCATACCTCGGCCGCGGCCGCTTCCGCGTGCGCGGCGACGTGGTCGAGGTGCAGCCGGCCGCGTCGGAGACCGCCTACCGGATCTCGTTCTTCGGCGACGAGGTCGAGCAGATCACGCATTTCGACCCGCTGACCGGCGAGGTGCACCAGCGGCTCGAGCACCTCGCCGTCTTCCCGGCCACGCAGTACGTGACCGACCGCCCGACGATCGAGCGGGCGCTCGGGGACATCCGCGCCGAGCTGGAGGAGCAGGTGGCCGCGTTCGAGGCGAAGGGGAAGCTGCTCGAGGCCCACCGGATCCGCCAGCGCACGGAGTACGACCTGGAGCTCCTGGCCGAGCTGGGGTACTGCAACGGGATCGAGAACTACTCGCGCTTCCTCGAGGATCGCCCGCGCGGCTCGCGCCCGCACTGCCTGCTCGACTTCTTCCCGGGCGACTTCCTGCTCTTCGTCGACGAGTCGCACCAGACGGTGCCGCAGATCGGTGGCATGTACGAGGGCGACCGCTCGCGCAAGGAGACGCTGGTCGACTTCGGGTTTCGGCTTCCGTCGGCGCTCGATAACCGGCCGCTGCGTTTCGACGAGTTCCTCGAGCTGGTGCCGCAGCTCGTGTTCGTGTCGGCGACGCCGGGGGCGTGGGAGCTTCGCCACTCCTCGGTGGTGGCGGAGCAGATCATCCGCCCGACGGGGATCGTGGATCCGGAGGTGGAGCTGCGTCCGACTCGCAACCAGATCGACGACCTCCTGAACGAGGTGCGTCGCCGGGAGGAGGCGGGCGAGCGGGTGCTCGTGACCACGCTGACGAAGAAGATGGCGGAGGACCTGACCGACTACCTGCTCGAGGCGGGTGTGAAAGCCCGCTACCTGCACTCGGAGATCGACACGCTCGAGCGGATCCAGATCGTGAGGGAGCTGCGGCTTGGCGAGTATGACGTGCTCGTGGGTGTCAATCTGCTGCGGGAGGGGCTCGATCTGCCGGAGGTGACGCTCGTCTGCATCCTCGACGCGGACAAGGAGGGGTTCCTGCGCGGGCAGACGGCGCTCGTGCAGACGATCGGGCGCGCGGCTCGCAACGTGAACGGGAAGGTGCTGCTCTACGCCGACAAGCTGACCGAGGCGATCAGGGGGGCGATGGAGGAGACGGAGCGGCGCCGGCGGATCCAGGTCGCCTACAACGAGGAGCACGGGATCAGGCCGGAGTCGATCGTGAAGGGCGTCTCCGACATCGCGGAGCTGCTGGCGCTGGAGGCGCCGAACGTCCCCTCTCGCCGCCGCCGGGGTGCCCGCAAGATCGAGGGGCTGGACGCGGCCGAGCTGGAGCGGCTCGTCGTCACGCTCGAGGAGGAGATGTACGCCGCCGCCGAGGAGCTTCGCTTCGAGTACGCCGCGAAGCTCCGCGACGAGATCAAGGAGCTACGGCGCGAGCTGGGCTCGGTAACGGCCGCGTAGGTCGAGCGAGAGCGGCCGCGCAGGTCAGAGCAGCGCGGCGAGCCCGGCGGCGGCGAGGCCTGCCGGTCGGAGGATCGAAGTACAGCTCGTGCGCCTCTCCGAGGTTCTCGAGCGCCTCGTCACCGGTCTCGCCTTGGCTCGCGACCTCGACCTCGAGGCAGCGCGCAACGTACCAGGGCGCTTCGTGAGTGATCACGGCGGTGAGCTGCGCACTCGAAGCATCGAGGTCTCCCTGGCCGCCGTCGTCCGTGTCAACAGCCGGTTGCGATCCGCAGGGCACGGCAGACGTCGACGAGACGATCGACGCCGAGGTGGCAGATCCGCTCCGTGAGGAGCGATTTCGGGATCGTGGTCACGTTGTCGAAGCTGAGCGCGCAACGCTCCGGCATGCCGTCCTCGAGATCGAGGACGACCTCCGTCGGGATGTCGCGGATCGTCCGCGTCGCGGGTACCGTGACCACACGTGCGAGGACGGGGATCGCGGCCTCGCGGGTCAGCACGAGGAAGGGGCGCCTCCCGGCCGCCGGGTGCTCGGCCCACCAGATCTCGCCGCGGGTCACCACGGCTCCGCGGCGATCGCCTCGCGCGCGGCGAGCTCCGCCCAGCGATCCGGCTCCTGCGGAGTCCGCTCGTAGGCGCGCACGATCGCCGCGTCGGCGACCGCCTCGGCATCGGCCGCCACGTACCGCTCGATCGCCTCCCGGATCAGCGCCGACCGGGACCGACCGGAGCGCGCGGCCCGCTGGTCGAGCAGCGCGATCAGCTCGTCGGAGAGCTGGACGAGCGACTGGCGTCTTGCCATTGTGGCCATATTGTACCATATGGTATCGGTGTTTGCCGCGCGCTCGAAGCTCGCGAGGCGGCGGAGGCGTGCGCGGAGTCCGGGTCGGCCCCGGCCCCGAGTCGGGCGAGCCCCTTCCCGACCAGCTCGGCACCGGGGAACGCGCGGCCGGGCTCGGCGCTGTCGACGGGCGGCACCGAGGTATCAGCCGATCGTGCGAGCGAGCGCGCTCCAGCCGGTCCAGCGGCGGTCCGCCGTCAGCACGGCGTCTGCCCGGAGCTCGGTTCCGCACGCGAGCACCAGGGCATCGGGGAGGCGCAAGCCCGTGTGCGCGGCTCGCAGCGCGGCCGCCCGCTCCGTCATCGTCTCTGTGAGGGGCTCGATCGTGAGTAGGAGCGCTGCGATCAGCTCCCGCGCACGGGCGAGCTGGCTCTTGCGCAGCGGGTCAAGATCTGCGTTCGCCTACGACCCTCCGAGCGTCTCTGGCTCCGCGCGGCTCAGAGATAGCAGTTGGGCGGGGTGCAGGGATTGTTCGGGGGGAGCACGATCGCGAACGTGACGGTGGCGGTGGCGCCGCCGTTGAAGAGCGTCGTGTCGGGGTAGGTGACGCGAATCGTCACGTCGGTTTCCGGCGGCAGCCCGGTGGTGCCCGTGTCCGGGTCCCAGTAGACCGGATCCCAGTGGAGGAGAGCCTGGCCGTTGGCGTCGACGAAGGCAAGTACGCTCGTGCCCCACCGAAAGCTGCCGTCGGGGTCAGTCAGCTCGAACCGGCCGTGGTCGGTGCCGCCCTGAACGATCTCGACCTGGACGAGGTGGCCCTCGGCGAGCGGGCGGGGCGGGGCGGATGGCGTGGCGCCGGGTCCGGTGACGGTCACCCGCAGATTCACGTAGTGGTTGTAGTCGACGGCGCGGCTGCCGTTCGTCGAGACTCGAAACGACGGCTCCAAGTAGTCCGTGCCGCCGGGGTTCCAGATTTCGGCGCGGGTCTCGATCTCGATGTGCGCCCAGTCCGGGGTGAGGGTGACGCTGGCGCTGCCGGTGTCGCCGTTGTGGGTGACGCTGGCCTGGATCCGGGCGGTGTCGCCCTGGGTGACGGGGCCGGCGGGGTGGTGGTAGTCGACGCAGGCGACGCCGAGTGAGTTGGTGGTGGAGGTGGTGGCGGCGAGGCTGCCGGGGCCGGTGAGCGTCCAGGTGGCGGTCTCGCCGGCAATGACGGTGCTGTCGCCGTCGTAGACGTCGACGCAGAGGCTCGTCGTCTGCCCGAAGGGGAGGATCTCGTTCGTGGGCGGGGAGCGGAACGCGACGGTGACGGTGCCCGTGGTTGCCCCGAGGCGGACGGGCAACAGGTTCTCGAAGGTCGAGTCGACCTTGATGATCTCGGCGGTGAAGCCGAAGACGTGTCCGGTCCCGGTGACCGTGACGCTCTGTCCGCCGTTCTGGCGGTCGAGCTGGAAGTCGAGGCGGCTGACGCCGTCGTCGGGGGTGATCTGGTCGAGGTCGCCGAGACCGCCGGGGAAGGTGGCGCCGGTCACGTGCAGGTCGAGCTCGGTCGGCTGGGGGAAGAGCTTCTTGCCGTCCTCGAGGATGCCGCCGGGGGTGTGGGCGGGTGCTTCGATGACGCCGCGCAGCGCCCCCGGCACGGTCGTGTCGGACGGCTGGATCCTGGTCGCCCAGGTGATCGTGTCGATGGCGGCGCGGGCGCAGTAGGCGGGAGTGAGGCCGGCGCCGCGGAGATTGAGCTCGCCGGCGGCGAGGATCGGGATCGCGAACCAGTCGGCGAGGTCGTTCACGGGCCCGTCGCAGCTCGTCGTGTAGCGGGCGAGGAGCGCGGTCGCCTTGGTGGTGAACAGGCCGGTGGCGCCGCCGAGGAGGTCCTGGAGCGTACCGGTACCGACGGGGATAGCGCCGATCGGCAGCAGCTGGTAGATGGCCTCGAGCTCGGCCAGCCGCCGGGAGGCGACCTGGAGCTCGACGATGCCGGTGTCGGTGTCGTTCAGGTAGGGCAGGACGTGGTTCGTGTAGATCTGCTGGACGTCGCCGGCGACGGCGGCCGCGCTGCCGGGGAGGTTGGTGACGTCGGTGACCAGCTGCTGTTTCAGCCCCTGGTAGTCGGGAAGCTGGACGAGCGCGAGCGTGAGCATGCGGTTGTAGGCGTGGATCGTCGCTTGGATCGAGGCGACGCCGCTGAAGTGCGCGACGTCGACGACGAGCGTCCCGTCCGGGTTGGCCCGCTGGGGGAGGATCTCGACGCCCGGGCCCGTGTCCTGCCAGCTCGCTGCGAAGTCGACGGCGGCTCCGGCGGCCGGGGTGATCGTGAGCCGGGCGGGAGTCGCGAAGGCGAGCCCGCCGGGGGCGAGCTCGACCGCGAACGGCGCCGCGGTCGCGATCGCCTCGAGCCCCGAGACCGCGGTCGGCGTGACCGTGATCTCGACCGGGTCGGCGAGCGCCCCGGGCGGGACGAACAGCGAGTAGCGGGTGCCGTCGGCTCCGGTCGCCTCGATCGTGGCGCCGAGCGGGCCGACCTCCTGGCTGGCCGCCCGGGCGGGGTCGGGGCTCGACTGCACGGTCAGGCTGCCCGGGTCGATCAGACGCTCGTTCGTGACCGTGCACCGCCACTCGTCGCCGGCTGCGACGGGGACGGTGAGCGGGCCGGCGTCGGTGCCGGTGACGGGGCTTCGCGGGTTCGTGTCCTCGGCGCATTCGATCGCGGTCGTGTAGTCGTCGAGGCTCGAACCGGCGGCGGCGGTCTCCGCGATCGTGTGCTCGCCGGCGGGGACGGTGACCGGGCCGGTGGTGCCGCCGTCGCCCACCCCGGCGGCGGCGGCGGCCCCGTCGATCTGGAGGTCGAACCGGCCGGGATCGGCGGCGGGTACGAGCGTCTTCGTGACCGTGATCGTGCCCTGCGCGGGCGGCGCCTCGGTGCAGGGCAGAAACGCCAGCGAGCGTAGCTTCGTGCTCCTGGCGATCAGCTCGGGCGTCCACAGCCTGGGGGCGCCGCCGGCGGTGCCGTACGCGAACACGGCCCCGGCGAGCGCGAACCCGCCCCGGGCGACGTTCGTGCCCGTCCCGGTCACGCCCAGGTCGACCCCGCCGGCGGTCCGGATCCGAACACCGCGGGCCGGGTCGGCCGGGTTCCCGAGCACGAACGCGTCCGCCGGGCTCGCGACCGTCTGCCCGCCCGGCCTCGCCCCGGCCGGAATCACGGCCGAGAGCGGGCCCGCGAGCGGTGTCGCCGCGTCGGCGGCGCCGCCGCAGGAGAGCACGGGGTCGAGCGAGAGAAACGAGCGCTCCTGGTCGAACGCGGGCGCCCACAGCCTGGCCTGCCCCAGCGCGTTCTCGCCCCACACGAACGCCCGCCAGCCCGCCCCCAGCGACCCGCGCGGACTGAACCCGTCCGCGGCGGTCACGGCGAGCAGCCTCAGGTCGAGCACGGAGACCAGCTTCAGCCGGTGCGCCCTCGTGTCCTCAAGTGCCAGCGCCAGCACCTGCGTGCCCGCCCGGAACGGATTCACGTCGAACAAGCGGTCTCCCGCCGGGGCCGGCACATCGATCACGAGCGGCCCCCCGACCGGCCGAGGCAGCGCCGCCACGGCCGGACCCGCGCTCGTGCCCGCGAGCAGAACCCCCATGGCCAGCGCCACGAGCACGGCACGCCGCCGCCCCGTCCGCCCGCGGGTCGCAACACCAGTCCGTACCAGCACGCGCGACAAGCTCAACTCAACCCCCTGTCGATCCTCGGTTGTTCTCGGCAGCGGCGGCGGTTGCGCACGTCCGCTCTGGCGGTGCTTCCGCCGCAGCCAGGGTCGTCGCCAGGCGGCCGGCCCTCAGTCCCGCCCGTGCGAGCGCTGCGGCCACGATGTCTTCCGCCGGCGCCTCGTAGAGCAGGAAGCACGTGTCGTCCTCGGGCACGTACACCGAGCGCAGGAACCGAACCGGGGCGCCACCGGCTCCCAGCACCTCCGCCGCCCGCCGTGCCCGCTCGGCCACCTGGCGCAGCTCCGCCCACCCAGTGCCCGGTCTGTGCAACTCGACCAGGAAGCGGCGGGGCGCCCCGCCTGGGCCCGTCTTTCGCGCTGCCACGGAACGAATGCTGCGCCTCGCGCTGCCCGGCGGGCTAGTGTGGGAATCCACAGAGATTCGGCGGTGGGCTCCCCTCGCCCGCGGCTCAGGGCCGGGCCGGGCCTTCCGGCGCGAGTCGCGCGGCAAGCTCCGTGCGCGAGCGCACGCCGAGCTTCGCGTAGATCCGGGTCAGGTTCGCCTCGACCGCCCGCACCGTGACGAAGAGGGCCGCCGCGATCTCCGCGTTCGACTGCCCAGTCGCGGCCAGCTCGGCCACCCGCCGCTCCGTCTCCGTCAGCTCGCCGCCGCTGCGGCGGCGACCGGGAATCCGCGCGAGCTCCCCCGCGGCTCGCTCGGCCCAGAGCGGCGCCCCGAGCGCGTCGAACAGCTCGAGCGCCTCGGTCAGCCGCTCGCGCGCCGCCGCCCAGCGCTTCGCGCGCCGCTCGACCGCCCCGGCGGCGAGGAGCGTGCGGGCGAGCTCGAACGGGCGGTCGAGGCGCGCGTGCTGCGAGCTTGCCTCCGCGAGCGCGGCGCGCGCGCCCGCGTGGTCGCCGCGTGCCGACAGGAGCTGGGCCCGGCCGCGCGCGGCGACCGCGAGCCCCCAGGCACGATCGACCGGGCGGCTTCGCTCCTCGACCAGCGACACGACCGCCTCGGCCTCGCCCAGGCGGCCGAGCGCGACGAGCGCGTCGATCTCGTTCTCGACCACGCCCTGGATCGAGAGCTCGCGGATCCCGAGCGCCCGGATCGTCTCGACGGCGGGCCCGAGCCAGCCGTGCGCAGCCTCGGCCTGCCCACGCGAGAGCTCCGCGAAGCCGAGGGCACCGCGAGCGCGCATGGCCACGATGCGGTCGCCGCCGGCCTCGGCGAGACCGAGCGCTCGCAATCCCGCGGCGATCGCCGCCTCGGAGCTCCCGAGCACCGCGTCGACGAGCGCTCGCGCGGCCAGGGCCACCCCGTGCTCCTGCTCGGAGCCCGCCTGGCGGGCGAGCTCCTCGGCGATGCGGGCCTGGTCGCTCGCGGCCGTCAGGTTCCCCGCCCGCAGCTCGAGATCGGCGAGCCGCACCCGGGCTCCGAGCTGTGCGGCCTCGTCACCGGCGGCGCCCGCCCGCCGCAGCTCGGCCTCGAGCAGAGGTCGAGCCTCGGTGAGAGCGTCGGTGTAGAGGCAGATGATCCCGAGCTGAAAGCTCGGCCTCGCGTTCGGCGGGAACTCCTCCAGCCCGCGCTCCAGCTCGAGCGCCGGGGCGATCGTCCGCCGCGGGTCAGCGACGCCGAGCACCGCCTCGGCATGGGCGGCCTCGGCCAGCGCGATCGCCAGCTCGCGACCGCCGCCCGCCCGCTCGGCGGCCGCGGCGGCGGCGCGCGTGTGCTCGAGCGAGGCGCGGAGATCGCCGGCGAGCCAGGTGAAGACGCTGAGCGCGACCTCGATCGACGCGACGAGCGCGGGCGCGTCACCCGCCTCCTCGAGCGCCTGCCGGCAGAGCGCGACGGAGCGGCCGAGATCGTCGCCGACGGCGTCTGCGAGGCGGTAGAGGACCTCCGCTCGCCGGGGCCCGGCGGGTAGCGACGACGCCAGCTCGCCGAGCAGCTCCCGCGCGCGGGTGGCGTCACCGGCCGCGGTGTGGTACTCGGCCGCGGCGATGCCGCGCGACGCGGCGTCAGGGCAATCCGGCGGCATGAGCCGCAGCGTGTGCTCGGCCAGGCGCGCCGCCGTCGCGGGCGCGCCGCGCCTGGCGGCAAGCCGTGCCGCCTCCTCCAGCTCGGCGGCGACGGCCTCCGCGCTCTCGTCCGTGGCGGCGGCGACATGCAGCGCGCGGTCGACCGGGTCTCGCGCCGCGGCCGCGAGGCGACGGTGCGCCTCCCGCCGCTCCCAGGGTGCCGCGGAGTCGTAGGCGACCGATCCGAGCAGGGGGTGGGTGAAGCGCACCCGCGGCCCGTCGAGCGCGAGGATCGAGGCGCCGATCGCCTCCTCGAGACCGGCCGGCGTCCCCGCGATCCGCTCGAGCTGGTCCGCGCTCGGGATCGTCGCGGCGGCCGCGAGCAGGGCAACCTCCCTGCCAGGGTGGGAGAGCGCCGCGATGCGCCCGGCGAGCAGCTCGCCGAGCGCGGGCGGCACGCGCAGGTCGTCCGGGGACGGCGAGGGCGATCTCGCCGCTGCCGCCTTGACGATCTCGAGCGCGTAGAACGGGTTGCCCCCGGAGGCACGGTGGAGCTCGACGAGGGCGGGCCGGCGGAGCTGAAGGCCGAGCCGCGCGCGTACGACCTCGTCGAGCTCGCCGGCCGAGAGCGGGCCGACCCGCAGGCGGCTGATCTCGATGGGGGCGCGCTCGAGCCCGAGCGGCAGCGGCTCGTATCCGTCCGAGCGGCGGGCGAGCAGCAGCCGCAGCGGCAGGTCGGAGGCACGGCGCAGGAGAAACGCCAGCGCGCGCTCGCTCGGCGGGTCGAGCCACTGGACGTCGTCGATCGCGATGACGGCCGGTCCGCCCGCCGGGAGCTCTCGCACCAGACCCAGCAGGGCTCGGTCGATTGCCGCCTCCTCGAACGTCGCCTCCCCGAGGCGGAGGACGCCGCCCGTGATCGCGGCCGCGTGGGCGGACGGGAGCCGGGCGAGCGCCCGGGCGACCGTGGGCTCGCTCTCGAGCAGGTCGGCGAGCGCGACGTAGGCGAGCGACGCCTCCGGCTCGGCCGGGCGGCAGCTCAGGACGAGCAGGCCACGCTCGGAGGCGCCGGCCACGCCCGCCGCCCAGAGCACGGTCTTCCCGATTCCCGCCTCGCCCTCGAGGACGAGCCCGCACGCCGTCGCCTCCGCCCGGTTGAGCAGGACCTCCACGGCCTCGAGCTCCCGCGCGCGCCCGGCCAGCGAGATCAGATCCCGGCCTGCCGCGCCCGCCTCGGCCGAGCCGGCCCGCTGCCGCCTTCGCATCGCGACGATTCTCGCGCCGCGGGGGCGTCCTGTAAAGCCCCGTTTCGGCCGTGCGCGCGGGCGGGGTGTGCGCCCCTACGAGGATCCCTTGCGGGCGCGCTCCTCGTCCTGCTCGCGCGCCTTCGCCTCGTGGTAGGCGATCCGCTCCTCGAGCATCCGCGTCGTCCGTTCCCGGCGGGCGAGCTCCTCAGACGTCAGCCTCGGGATCTTCTTCTTCCTCGCCATCGTCCTCCTCGAGCTGGGCTCGAATCGCGTGGACGTCGTCTCTGATGTCACCGAGCAGGGCCATGATAGTCGTCACGTCCCGGTGGTCGATCGGCGGCTCCACCCAGCGGAGCGTAGATCCGCTCGTGTCGCCGGACTGCAACACCTTCGGGTCGGAAGCCGGGCAAGCCGGTCCGCGGCAGGCGGGAATCCCGGCCCGGGCGGCGAACCACGAGCCGTGGCCACCATGCCCGTGCCAGAGCGGGGGTCGTGGGCCACCGCTCCCGCGCGCCGCCTGTCGCGCGCCCTGCCCGCGGCGCTCCTCGCGCTGCTCGCGCTCGGGCTCGTCGCCGCGACGGCGCTCGGGCTGCGCGAGCTCGCGCTCGCCGAGGCGGCGCCGGTGGCGGCCCCGCGCCCGGTGGCGCCGTCGCCGCGCGAGACCCGACCCGTCCCGGCCCCGGCCGCGACTCCCGCCGCGGCCGCGCCGATCAACACGGCGTTCCCGGGGCTGACGACGTTCCGCGGCAACGCGAGCCGCACGTACTACGGCGAGGGGCCCGTACCCCGCGACCCGCGGGTGCTCTGGCGCTACCCGCGCGAGGGGGCGCTCTGCTCGCGCTCGACCGACGAGCACGGGGCGCGGACCTGGTGCGGGCTCGGCTGGACCGGCCAGCCGAACGTGATCCGGCACGCGGGCGGGCGCGTCGAGCTTCGCTTCGGCGCCTACGACGGGCGCTACCACTTCCTCGACGCGGCGAGCGGGAAGCCGTTGCGGCCGGCGCTCGCGACGGGCGACCTCGCCAAGGGCTCCGCCACCACCGACCCGGATGGCTACCCGCTGTACTACGCCGGCTCGCGAGACAACCGGCTGCGCGTGATCGCGCTCGACCGCGGCGCGCCGGAGGTGCTCTGGTCGCTCGACGCCCAGGCGAGCGTCCCTCGAGTCGTCTGGAACGACGACTGGGACGGGGCTCCGCTCGTCATCGGCGACTACCTGATCGAGGGCGGCGAGAACTCGTGGCTGTACGTGATCCGGCTCAACCGGGGCTACCGGACGGACGGCAAGGTGCGGGTGCGCCCGCGCGTCGCCGCCCGGATCCCCGGCTGGGACGAGCGGCTCCTGCGCGACCTCGGCGACGAGCGGGTCTCGATCGAGAGCTCCGTCGCCTACCGGGACGGGGTCGTCTACTTCGCCAACTCGGGCGGGCTCGTCCAGGGCTGGGACATCTCGGACGTCCTCGCCGGAGGCAGCGAGACGCACCGCGTCTTCCGCTTCTGGACCGGCGACGACACCGACGCATCCGTGGTCGTCGATGAGCGCGGCCACCTGTACGTGGCGAGCCAGCTCGAGCGCGGCACCGCTCGCTCGCTCGAGCTCGGACAGCTGCTGGAGCTCGACCCCTCCCGCCCGCGCAACCCCCTGGTCTGGTCGCTGCCCGTGCGCGAGCGGGGCTTCGAAGGGAAGGGCGGGATCTGGGCGACGCCGGCGCTCGACCGCGGGATGCTCTACGTCGCGACGAACGCGGGCGGCCTGCTCGGCGTCGAGCGGCGCACGGGGCGCGTGCTCTGGCGGATTCCGCTGCCCGGGCCGACCTGGTCGTCGCCCGTCGTCGTCGACGGGGTGCTGCTTCAGGGCGACTGCGCCGGCGTCCTGCACGCCTACGACGTCTCCCGCCAGCGCGTCCGCCCGCCCGAGCTCTGGAGCGTCGACCTCGGCGGCTGCATCGAGGCGACCCCGGCCGTCTGGCACGGCCGCATCTACGTCGGCACGCGCGGCGGCGCCCTCTACGCGCTCGGCGACCGCCCGTAGACGGCGGTCCGCTTGCGGCCCGGCATGCGGTCGCATAGGCTGACGTTGGCACGAGAAGGGAGGTGGAAGCATGCGGCGCTTCCTCGAGGCAACGGCCCTCTCCCTGGTGGCGATCCTGGTTCTGTGCGCGCCGGCCTCCGGGTCGGTGCTCGGCGCCGGCGCGGCCCCCGCGGTCACCCCCGCGGACGGCAAGTACCGGGGCACGACCGCGCAGGGCTACGCGGTCAAGTTCGCGGTCCGCCAGGGGGCGATCCAGCCGGACGTCCTGTTCAAGATCAGCGGCTCCGGCGGCTGCAGCCTGACCATCTACTACACCGTCCGGGCGACGAAGGTGAAGTCGAACGGGACGTTCAAGCTCTCGAGCGGCGGCATGACGGTCACGGGGAAGTTCGTCAGCTCAACGCTCGTGAAGGGGAAGCTCTCGGCGCCGAGCTGCGAGTCGGCGCCGGATGCTGTCTCCTTCAGCGCCAAGCGGAGGGGGTGAGCGCCGTGGCGCTGCGCGCGCTCGGGGCGCTCACGGCGGTCGCCGTCGCGCTCGCGGCGGCGCCGCCCGCGGGCGGTCAGGCCGTGCCCGGCAAGACGTACCTCTACGTTCACACGGGCGGTGGCGGGATCAGCTTGACGGTCTCCGCCGCCGGCAGCTCGATCACGACGATGACCTTCTACTCGTACTCGTACGTGGGCGCGTCCGGTTGCGCGCGGACGATCTCGACCAGGCTCAACTTCGCGACGCCGGTCCCGATCGCGGGCGACAGCTTCTCCTGGACCGCGTCGACCGGGCTGATCTCGGTCAGCGGTACGTTCCTGCCCGGTGGGGAGGCGGAGGGGGCGTTCCAGGATCTCGGCTGCCCGAGCTTCGTCTGGCCCGACGGCGACTCGGACCTGCTCGCGGACGGATCCGACAACTGCCCCGCGGTCACGAACCCCGGGCAGGAGGACGCCGACGGCGACGGCACCGGCGACGCCTGCGAGGAGGCCGAGCCCGACACCACCGGCCCCGCGGTCCGGATCCTGCGGGCCAGCGCGACGCTCGGCCGCGACGGCCGCGTCGCGATCGGGCTCGCGTGCCCGGGCGACGAGACGAGCTGCCGGGGGACGGTGACGCTCGAGTCGGTCGCGAAGGGCGCCGGTCGCCACCCGAGCGGGCGGCTCGCCGCGACGCTCGTCCTCGGCCAGGCCAGCTTCAGGCTCGGCGGGGGCGAGTCGGGGCAGGTCCGGGTCCGCCTCACGAGACGGGGGCGCGAGCTCGTCCGCGACGCCGGTCGAGTGCGTGTCCGGGTGGTCGTCGACGCTCGCGACGACGCCGGCAACCCGAAGACGACGGTGCGCCTCGTCACGATCAGGGCGGCGAGGGGGTGAGCGCGGTGTCGCGCGGCTGGCGCACGCTTCTGGCGGGGGCTCTCGCCGCGATCCTCGCCGCCGCTCTGGCGGGCTGCACGGAGAAGCAGGAGCGGGCCGCGGAGGCTTCCACGGCCGCCACGACGGCCGCGACCACCGCCGAGCCGCCTGCAACGGGCGACGCGGGCGTCGGCACCGGGGCGACGGAGTCCGTCGATCCCGAGGAGGCCGAGGCCGCGGCCTGGCAGGAGGCGCAGGCGGAGGAAACCGTCGCCTCCTACCTCGTCTACCTCTCCGGCTACCCGGACGGCCGCTTTGCCCGGAAAGCCAAGCGGCGGATTGCCGCGCTGCGCAAGGACGCCGCGCCGTTCCTCGTCGCGGAGAAGCGGGGGACGCAGCGAGCCTACGAGCGCTTCCTCGAGGAGTACCCGGGGCACGCCCGCGAGGCCGACGCCCGCGCCGCGCTGAAGGTGATCCGCGCGGACGGGCGTGGCAAGGACGTGACCGCGCTCCTCGCGGAAGGGAAGATCGAGCTCGAGGTGCGCGGCTCCGACATCACGAGCGTCACCGTGAAGCTTCGGCGCACGGTCAAGCACGCCGTCAGGGTGCGGATCCCGGCGGGGACGATGTTCTCGGCGGGCAGCGTCTCCGTGCAGGACATGCTCGCGCTCGAGGCCGGCAGCGTCGACCTCGACAGCGCGCGCTGGACGAGCCTCTCGCTCGCTGCCGCCTGCGCCGACCTCGACGCCGCCATCCCCGGGCGCAGCGACACGTTCACGGTCGGCGAGGCGCCGGCGGCGCTCGAGCGTCTCGCGAGGCGCCTGCGCTCCGAGGGCGACACCGCGGTCCGGCAGGCCGCGGTCTGGATCGTCACCGACGACGCCAACTTCTGGTCGCTCGGCACGCTCATCTACGCGACGGGGGCGCGCGTGATCGGGCCGGAGGAGGCCGCCGCCGCGATGAAGCTCGTCGACGAGTCCGGGCTCGACATCACGACGAGGACGATCTGGTACGACCGCGACGGCATCCTCGATGGCCTCCCGAAGGGGCCGCTCAAGACCTGGTTGAAGGAGCGATAGGGGCGCGCGGATAGCGCCGCTCCGCGACCGGCTCGAGCCGGTCGCCGGTCCACGCGTACGTGACCGCCCGCAGGCTCGCCCGGTCGGCCTCGTAGAGCTGGAGCCCGCCCGCCTCCGCGTGGCGTCCCGGGCGCGGCCGCCCGAGCCCGGGCGCGGTCGCGACCACCAGCCCGCGCCCGTCCCCGCGCGGATGCAGGAACTCGCGTCGCTCGGCAACGACGCTCTGGTGCGTGTGGCCCGAGACGACGAGCTCGGCGCCCGCCGCGGCGAGCGCGGCGAGGACGCGCGAGCGGTGCGGTACCGAGCGCTTCCCGGTTCGCCACGGCGCCCCCAGCAGGTGGTGGTGGAGCGCGACCACCCGCAGCGCCCCCGCCGGCGCGCCGGAGAGCAGCGCGGCGGCCCGCTCGAGCTGGGCGGGGGAGAGCGCGCCGCGCTGGTACTTCCACGGCCTGACGGAGCGGAGGGCGCAGACCGCGAGCCGCTCGGAGACGTACGACGGCTCGAGCTCCGGCCACACGGAGAGGAACGCCGCGAACGGGCGCGTCACCCGCGCCGGCGGGAGCGCTGGCAGGTCGTGGTTGCCGGGAATCGCGAGCACGGGCGCGGCCAGCGAGCGGAGAAACGCGGCCGCCCGCTCGTGCTGGTCACGGCGGTTGCGGTGGGTGAGGTCGCCGGTCGCGAGCACGAGCCCCGGCCGGAGCTCGTCGACGAGCGCCACCAGCGCGGGCGCAACCGCCTCGAAGCCGGCGTCGTGGGCGCCCACGTGGAGGTCGGAAAGCTGGACCAGCCGTACGGTCACGGCGGTAGCCTAGGCCCGTGGGCCTGCTCGCCGCCCTGCTCGCCGTCGCGTCCGCGTACGCCGGCGTGAGCGCGCGAATCGCGGAGCTGTCCCCGCGCGAGCGGGCGGCGCTGCTCGTCGTCGCCTCGCCGCCCGTCCCGGCGGGTGCCGCCGGGACCCTGCTGCACCGCTGGGAGACCGGCGCCGAGGTGCCGCCGGGGACGCTCGTCTTCGTCGATCAGGAGGGCGGCTCCGTCCGCGCCTACCCCTCGCTGCCGCCCGCGCTCGCCGCCGGCGAACTCCGCAGCGAAGCGCAGGCGCGCGCGGCCGGGCGGCGTACCGGTGCGGCGCTGCGCGCGGAGGGTGTCCATGTCGACCTCGCGCCGGTGCTCGACTCGCCCGACGGCCCGCTCGGCTCCCGCCATTTCCGCAGCGCCGGGATCGCGGTCGCGTTCGCGCGCGGGCTCGCGGCGGGCGGCGTCGCGGCCTGCGCGAAGCACTTCCCGGGGCTCGGCTCGACGCCCGTCTCGACCGACGGCCGCGAGCCCGTCCGCGGAACCGTCCGCGCGGCCGAGGTCGCCGGCTTCCGCGCTGCGATCCGGGCCGGGGTCCCCTGCGTGATGGTCAGCCACGCGATCTACGCCCGCTTCGGCGACAGCCCCGCCTCGCTCGAGCCCGGGGCCTACGCGCTCCTGCGCGACCAGGGCTTCGCCGGGATCGCGATCACGGACGAGCTCGGCGTGCTCGGCTCGGCCGGGGCGCCCGAATGGGCCCGGCGCGCCGTGCTCGCCGGCGCCGACCTCGTTCTCTACTCGAGCGCCGGCGGCGCCCGTCGCGCGATCGCCGCGCTCGTTCCGCTCGCCCGCCGCGGGCTCCTCGACGACCACGTCCGGCGCGTGCTGCGCTTCCGCGACCGCTACGGGCCCTGACCCGGCGTCGGATCCGGTCTCTATAGTGAGAAGCAGGCGATGACCGACGAGCCCACCGAGATCTTCGACGACATCTACCTCGGCGTCCGCGCCGGCGTCGCCGGGCGCAAGCAGCGCCGCGGCGAGGCGCTCTCCCCGGAGGAGCGGGAGGCGCTCGGGCGCTGGGAGCGGCTCTCGCCCTGGCGCAAGACGCTCGCGATCGGCGGCTTCGCGCTCGGGACGTTCGGGCTCGGCTTCGCCCTCGGCGGGCTCGTGTTCGGCCGCTCCCGCAAGGCGAACGCGTAGGCGAGCGCAGGACACGGGCCGCCGGCGCCGAACGGCGCCGCGTGGAGGCGTACCTCGCGCCCGGCGAGCACGTCCGGCTGAGCGCCCGCCCGCACGGGGTCGCGCTCGTCCGCCCGCTCGCCCGCGCGCTCGCCTGGGGCGCCGCCGGCGGCGCGGCCGTTCTCCTCGGCCGTCCCCTCCACTGGCTCGTCGCGGCGCTCGGGGCCGCGGCGATCTGCGCGGCCGCCCTGGCCGCGCTGCGCGCGGTCTGGCGCTGGGACCGCACCGTGGTCGTCCTGACGAGCGAGAAGCTGCTCGTCGTCTACGGGATCGCGAAGCGCCGGGCCGCCGCGGTCCGGCTGGATCGGGTGCAAGCGGTCGAGGTCGAGCAGGGCCTCTGGGGACGGCTGCTCGGCTACGGCACGCTCGTCGCGGGGAACCTGGAGATCCCGTACGTGCCGGGCGCCCGGGACGTCGTGCGGCTACTGCGGTAGGACGAGCCCGAGCGTCGCCCCGACCGGCACGTCCGCGTCGGGCCCGGCGAGGATCTCGACGAGCGTCCCCGAGACGGGCGCCTCGACGACCGCCTCGACCTTGTCCGTCTCGACGTTGACGAGTGGCTCGCCCGCCTCGACGCGCTGCCCCACGGCCTTCAGCCACTCGACCACGGTCGCCTCGACCATGTTCATGCCCCACTTGGGCAGGACGACGGCGACCGGGTCAGGCACCGACGGTCTCCCTGACCGCCCGCGCGATCGCCGGCTCGTCCGGGATCACGGCGGCCTCGAGTCCCGGGGCGAACGGGATCGGCACGTCCGGCACGGCCAGGCGCCGGACCGGGGCGCGCAGGTCCGGGAACGCCCGCTCCGCGAGCCCGGCCGCGAGCTCGGAGGCGACCGAGCAGGTCAGACGGGCCTCGTCGACGACGACGGCGCGCCCCGTCTTGCGCACCGACGCGAGGATCGTCTCCCACGGCATCGGCGAGAGGCTGCAAACGTCCACCACCTCGGCGCCGATCCCCTCCGCCGCGAGCGCCTCGGCCGCCGCCCGCGCCCGGCGGGCCATCAGCCCGACCGCCAGGATCGTGACGTCGTCGCCCTCCGGCCCGACCTCGGCCTGCCCGAGCTCGAGCGGCTCCGCCCCGACGGGCCCGCGGGCGGACGCGAGCGCGGGGTGGTGGAGGACGACGACCGGGTCGTCGCAGCGGATCGCGGCGCGCGTCAGCCAGAACGCCTGGTGGGGCGTCGAGGGGAAGACGACGCGCAGGCCGCCGCCGTTCAGAAACAGCGCCGAGGGCACCTCCGAGTGCTGCGCGGCGTTCGAGCCGGCCGCTCCCGCGGAGCCGATCACGACGAGCGGCACCGAGAGCTGGCCGCCGCTCATGTAGCGCATCCGCCCCGCCTGGTTCACGAGCTGATCGAACGCGACGTACGTGAAGCTCGAGAACATCACGTCGACGACCGGGCGCAGGCCGCCGCTCGCGGCGCCCACGGCCGCGCCGACGAAGCCGGCCTCGGAGATCGGGCAGTCGCGCACCCGGCCGGCTCCGAACTCCGCGGCGAGGCCGCGGGTCGGGCCCATCACGCCGATCGTGACGTCCTCGCCCCAGACGAGCACGCGCGGGTCGGCGCGCAGCTCCTGCGCGATTGCGTCGGCGATCGCGGGCGCGAGCCGGTTCGCCGCGGACGGCGAGCCGCTCACGCGAACACGTCCTCGAGCGCGCTCGCCGGGTCGGGGTCGGGCGCCGCTTGCGCCGCCGCGAGCGCGCGCGCGACGCGCTCCCGCTCCTCGGCCTCGAGCCGCTCGCGCAGTCCAGCCTGCCCCAGGGCGTCGTCGAGCGCTTCGATCGGATCGGGTGCTTGCGGCGGCTCACGGTAGGTGCCGGCGTAGCTCTCCTCGCCCTCGTGGTGGCCGCGCACCCTCGTCGTCACGCACTCGAGCAGGGACGGCCCTCCGCCGGCGCGAGCCCGCCCGACCGCCTCGGCGGCGGCCTCGTGGACGGCGCGGACGTCGTGCCCGTCCACGGCCGCGCCCGGCAGCCCGTAGGCGGCGGCGCGGGCCGCGATCCCCGGCCCCGCGATCGCCCGCTCGGCGGGCGTGAACTCGCCGTAGCGGTTGTTCTCGCACACGAACACCACCGGCGCCCGCCAGAGCGCGGCCAGGTTCAGCGTCTCGTGGAACGTGCCCTGGCTCGCGGCGCCGTCGCCGAAGAACGCGACCGCGACGCCGCCCGTGCCGAGCTCCTGCGCGGCGAGCGCGAGCCCGAGCGCCATCGGGATGCCGCCGCCGACGATCCCGTTCGCCCCGGTGACACCCCGCTCGAAGCAGGCGACGTGCATCGAGCCGCCCTTGCCGCGGCAGTAGCCGGTCGCCTTGCCGAGGATCTCGGCCAGCATCGCCTCGGGCTCGAGCCCGCGTGCGAGCATGTGGTGGTGGCCGCGATGGGTGGTCGTGATCTGGTCGCCCGGCCCGAGCGCGGAGCAGACTCCGGCTGCGACCGCCTCCTGGCCGATCGAGAGGTGGACGACGCCGACGAGCTGCCCGCGCTCGAACAGGTCGGCGAGCGTGCTCTCGAACGCCCGGATTCGCAGCATGACGCGAAGCCATTCCAGACCGTGCGTCTCGAGGACGGGATCGGGCACGGTCCGATTCTACGAGCCCGCGGCGCCTCGTAGGAGCTTGACCGCGGCGAGCGGCTCCTGCTAGAAGATCGCTCGCCGCGTTCGCGCCGATCTCCGGGAGGCCCCGTGCAGCAATTCGACCGTTCCAGGTTCGACCACGTCGGCATCGTCACCGACGAGCGCCAGCCGGGCGAGAGCTGGGTCGAGGCGACCCGGGTCTGGGTGACGAGCCCGCGCGCCCACCCCTACAACGTCGAGTTCCTGCGCTACGAGCCGGACAGCCCCGTCACGGGCCCCGTACGCACGCAGCCGCACGTCGCCTACCGGGTCGCCGACCTCGCCGCCGCGATCGAGGGCGCGAACGTCGTGCTGGGGCCGTTCGAGGTCGCGGGCGGATTCCTGAACGTCGCCTTCGTGCTCGAGGCCGGCGCGCTCGTCGAGTTCATGCAGTACCGCGACCCCGACGAGACCGGCTGGTTCTGAGGCTAGCGTCGTGGGCCGGGGCCCTCGGTGCGCCGGCGCTTCGCCCGCGTCCTGACGTTCGGGCCCTCGTAGCGCAGCTCCAGCTCGCGGATCGGGATCCGGAACGGCTCCTGGAGGAAGGCCTGGTCGAGCGTCTGCTGGGTCAGGGTCCACAGCGGTGGCCACGGGAGCTCGCCGTCCCGCGGCGGCCAGACCCGGTTGATCGTGCCGCGCGGCGAGGCGACGCGGACGTCGTTCGGGCGGCTGTGGACGCCGAACACCTTGAGCGTCAGGTGGCCCAGCACGGCCAGCACGCTGTAGGCCTCGGTCGGCCGCTCCTCCCCGAGCGGGAGCTCGAGGCGGGCCGCCAGCACCCCGACGTGGTTTGCCCGGTAGCGGCCGAGACCCACGTAGACGTCGGGGTGGGGGATGCCGTGCTCGCGCAGCTCGTGCCGGTGGCGCGGCGGGACGCCCTCGTCTCGCCCTTCGGCGGCCAGGATCGCGTACGCGGCCCGGGCGCCCCAGCCGGCGAGCAGCCGCTGCTCGGCGAGCGAGAAGCGGGCGGCCGAGCCCGTCACCATCGGCTCGAGCAGCGGGAGTACCGCCTCGTCCCGGCTCGCGAGCACGAGCGCGCACGGCTCGCACAGGCAGCGGGCGGCGTACTCGGCGGCCGCGAGCTCGGTGCGCTCCTCGATCGCCTCGTCGATCGCCCGGTGGAGGCGCTCGAGCGGGGAGCGGCCGGAGGCCGCGGCGTGGCGGGGCACCGAGACCGGGATCTCCTCGCCCGCGGCGAGCGCGGGGAAGGAGAGCGGCTCCCCGCTTGCCAGCAGGTGCTCGACCGGGCTGCCGGCGAGGCCGGTCAGTCGCAGCACCCACGCGGGAATCGCCGGATCGTCGCGGGTCGCGGGGGCGCCGCAGTAGAGGCACTCGGGGCCGGACGGCACGGGCGGACACTAGCGCGCCCGGCCCGGTCGTGCGCCGGAGCCCGGTTAAGCAGCATCAAAATCGGTTAGTCACACTGTTGACGGGCCGGTGCCGCCCGCGTACGATCGAATCCCCGGTTCCCGACGCGAAGGAGGCCCGTGCTGACCCCGTTCGAGCTCGAGCTGCGCGGCCGCATCAGCGGCCGGCGAGCGATCGGCCACATCGAGGAGCTCGTCGCGACCGGTGACCGCTTCGTCGGCGGCAGCGGCGACGCGCCCGCGGCGGAGCTCGTGCGGGCGCGCTTCCGAAGCTGGGGCCTCGACGTCACCGACCGGGAGTTCGAGACGCTCGGCTACCGCCACGGCCGCGTCGAGCTGCGCCTCGCCGACGGCCGCGCGTTCGACGCGATCCCGCCCTACTTCTCGCCCCCGACGCCGCCGGCCGGCGTCGAGGGCGAGCTCGTCTTCGTGGGCGGCGGCGAGGAGGCCGACTACGAGGGGCTCGACGTCGAGGGCCGGATCGCCGTCATGCAGGAGATCGGCCTCGGCTACTCGCGCTTCTGGATGGGGACGTTCGCCGCGCTGGCCGCTCGCCGGGGCGCGCGCGCGTTGATCGTGATCCACCCGCTGCCCTGGCCCTACCGGATGTCGCTCGAGGCGGGTAACGGCGAGCTCGACAACCGCTTCTGCGCCGAGCAGCTCCCCGTCGTCTGCGTGTCCGGGATCGACGGCGGCCAGCTCCTGCACGCGATCGGTCGCGGCGATGCGCGGGCGACGCTCGTCGTCGAGGCCGAGCTGCCGCGCGTCACGAGCTGGAACGTGAGCGGCCTTCTGCGCGGCGGCGAGCTCCCCGACGAGATCGTGCTCGTCCACGCTCACCGCGACCACGGGCTCGAGCCGGGCGCGAACGACAACGGCTCCGGCTTCGGAACGATGCTCGAGCTCGCCTCCGCGCTCGCCGGCTCGCGGCCGCGGCGCTCGCTCGAGTTCCTCTGCACGACCGCGGAGGAGGGCGTCACGCCCGGGGTTGCCGCCTACATCGCCGCCAGGACGGCCGAGGGTACGCTGGGCCAGATCCGCGCCGCGATCGATCTCGACATGTTCGGCGTCGGCGGCAAGGTGAAGCTGGTCGAGCTCGGCCTCTGGCCGGATCGTCCCCCGATCCCGCACACGGAGTGGCTGATGCGCCGCGTCGAGGGGCTCGCCGACGAGCTCGGCTACGACGTGGGGCGGATGACGGCGCCGTGGGGCGTCGCCGAGTCGGGCCGCTTCCTCGAGGCGGGCGTGCCGGCGATCTGGTTCTGGAAGCCGGACGACTTCTACTACCACTCGGTCCACGACACCGCCGACAAGCTCGACGGGAACTCGCTCAAGGCGGTGGCCGACCTGACCGCAATCACCATGTGGCGGCTCGCGAACGAGGACGAGCTGCCGCGCGAAGCCTGAGGAAAGGAGCACGGGAATGTCGGTCGAGGACGTCGACCACGAGCAGCTGATCCGCCTGCGCCAGGAGGGGGCCGTCCGCGTCTGCGAGCGCATCGGCGTCGACGCGCTGCTCGCGACCCAGCACGACAACGTCCAGTACATCGCGGACGTGCGCCGGTTCTTCGTCTACGGCTGGGAGCCGAACTCGCTGGCCGTGATCACCCGCGAGGGGGCCGTCAAGTCGGTCGACTGCGGCTACCACGTCGCGCCGGGCCCCCACTGGGCGAACGAAGGTGCCTGGCTGAAGGAGCAGACCGGCTGGGACCACTTCTCGGTCTTCAACGCGAGCCTCGTCCAGGGCCGCTACGCCGCCTGGGTGAAGGACGCGCTCGCGCAGCTCGGGGTCAAGAGGGGGAGGGTTGGCGTCGACCGGGTCTCGTGGGTGATCCTCGAAGAGCTCCGCTCGGTGCTGCCGGAGATCGAGTTCGTGAACGCCGAGGAGCCGCTCCTGTTCGAGCGGATCGTCAAGAACGAGGAGGAGCGCAAGCTGATGCGAGCGGCCGCGAAGGTCGCGAGCGAGGGCGTCCAGGCGGGTCTCGACGCGCTCGCCCCGGGCGTGACCGAGTACGAGGTCTACGGCGCCTTCATGGGGCGCATGTACACGCTCGGCTCGGAGGGGGACGGCTTCTACCCGTTCCTCGCCTCGGGCGCGGTCACAGAGGGGACGCTCTACCCCACGAACCGCGTGCTCGCGGAAGGCGACGCGATCGTGATGGACATGGGGCCGATCGTCGAGGGCTACAACGGCGACTGCATGCGCACCGGCTTCATCGGCGAGCCGACCCCCGAGTTCAAGGAGCTCTACCGGGTCAACTACGAGGCGATGTACGCGGGGATCGAGACGATTCGCCCCGGGATCAGGATCTCCGAGGTCGACGCGGCGGTGCGGCGCACCGCGCTCGCTCACGGCTACATGGAGAACCGCTTCGACACCGGCCACGGGATCGGGCTCAACTGCTGCGAGCTGCCCGTGTGCATGAAGGCCGGAACCGCTCCCGACCACCTCGACGTCGTGCTCGAGCCCGGCATGTGCTTCACGCTCGAGCCGCGCTTCCACAGGATGATCGGCGACGGAACCTACATCCAGGCGGCGCTCGAGGAGACGGTGATGGTCAGCGAGACCGGCGTCGAGGTGCTGACGACGACTCCGTTCATCGAGGAGTGCCTGGCCTAGCGACGGGAAGGAGGTGGAGATGGCCACGCCGCGCTTCACGAAGGGGCTGCCGCTCCGGCAGGCGCTCGTCGACGAGGAGGCCCCGTTTCTCATGCGCCCGCTCGGCGACGACCCGGACGACCCGCGCAACTGGGTCCTGAAGGCGATCGAGCAGACCGGGCAGCCGCTCGAGGACGCGCTCCACACCTGGGCGCTCGGCTTCTCGCTCGAGCCGGGGCTGCTCTGGAACGCGCTGGTCGAGGAGAAGGATGAGGCGGAGGCCCGCGCGGTCTGCGCCGAGACCTGGGCCCGGCTCTCCCCGGAGATCCGCGAGCTCGCCGAGGCGACGTTCACGTGGGCGAGCAAGGAGCCCCCGTTCGGGCTCTCGCTCGAGCTCGATGCGGCGGCGATCGCCGAGCGGGCCGGTCGCTCGCCGGAGGACGCGGTCGTCTTCTGGAACCGCGCCTTCACGATGCACGACCACGAGCTGTGGCAGGTGCTCGAGCACCGCTACGGAGCCCGCGAGGGCGTGATCGTCTACTCGCGCGTCTGGGAGCAGATCGCGCTCACGTTCCTCGGCTTCGTCAAGCAGGCGCTCGGGCTCGACGAGGTGCGTACGACCGCCGATCTGGCCCGCCTGAACCGGGCCTACTGGGAGGCGATCGGCTGCGAGGTCGAGGACGTCGAGACGACACCCGACCGCCACGTCGCGGTGATCAAGACCTGCCCGTTCTGGGACAACATGATCGACATCTACGGCAAGCAGGCTGCGAGCCGGATGCACCAGAAGACGATCGGTGCCACGTCCGCCAACTACTACCAGGCGATCATGAAGGCGGTCGGCCTCTGGGACGAGTTCTACGCCACCCAAGACGAGTACCGCTGCCTCGGCGACGGGCAGTGCCGGATGGTCTACGTCAGGCGCTCGGCGCTCGCCGAGGGAGAGGCGCCCGCGGGCTCATGAGCGGCGCGGGCGGCGAGCGGGGCGGTCGTGCCGGGGAGTGGGCGGAGCTGCGCCTGGCGCTGCTCGCCCCGGGCGAGCGAGCCCCCGGCCTGCCCGCCGAGACCGCGGCCGTGCCGTTCGAGGCGCGCGCGCGCGGGTTCCTCGAGCGCGATGCCCTGGTCGGCGAGGCCGCCGCCATTCGCACCGTGCTCGGGCGGCGCGTCGAGGGGACGCTCGTCGAGGTGCTGCCGCCCGCCCGCCAGACGTTCGGCCGGCCGTCCCCGGAGCTGCTCGCGGTCGGCGGCGAGCTCCGCGAGGTGCTTCGAGACGGGGGGGGCCGACGGGGGGGCAATGGCGCCTGACCGCTCGTACGCGGCCGTGCTCGCCCGCCGCGAGCAGATCGTCGCGGGCGCGCTCGGGATCGACTACGGCGCCTTCGAGCGCGGCCAGCTCGCGTTCGACTACGACGCGCTGATGGCGAGCGCCGGCACGTCGCTCGACGAGGTGCGCTCGATCCAGCGCGCGGCGAAGGTGGGGGATACGCCGCTCCACGAGCTGCCGGCGCTGACCCGGCTCGCCCGGCGAAGCGCGCCGCCCGGCAAGGGGGCGACGATCCTCGTCAAGGACGAGGCCGCCAACCCGTCGGGCAGCTTCAAGGCGCGCCGGGCGTCCGTCGCGGTGCACGAGGCCGTCCGGCGCGGCTACCGCGGCGTGGTCGCGGCGACGTCCGGCAACTACGGCGCCGCGGTCGCGTCCCAGGCGGCGATGCGGGGTCTCGACTGCATCGTGCTCCAGGAGGTGCACGACTCGGCCGGGCGCGGCCAGCCCGAGATCCTCGAGAAGGGTCGTGCCTGCGAGGCCTACGGGGCCGAGGTCTGGCAGCTCACGGTCGGTCCCGAGCTCTTCTACACGATGCTGCTCGTGCTCGAGGAGACCGGCTACTTCAGCGCCTCCCTCTACACGCCGCAGGCGATTGCGGGGATCGAGACGCTTGGCCACGAGATCGGCGTCGAGGTGCTCGAGCGCTACGGTCGCCCGCCCGACGCGGTCGTCTGCACGAACGCGGGCGGCGGCAACGTCACCGGCACGGCCCGCGGGCTGCGCGCCGCCGGCTGCGCCGGGACCGCCGTCATCGGCGTCAGCGTCGACCTGCGCGGGCTGCGGATGGACTCGGACCGCGACTTCAACCGCAAGTCGTTCACGACCGGCCACACCGGCTTCGCGATCCCGTTCCTGCTCGACCCGGATCGCACCGACGTCCCGCGCAGCGCCGCCCGGCCGCTGCGCTACCTCGACCGGCACGTGACCGTCACCCAGGGCGAGGTGTTCTACGTGACGGAGGCGCTCGCCCGGCTCGAGGGCCTCGAGCGCGGTCCGGCCGGCAACACGTCGCTCGCTGCCGCGGTCGCGCTCGCCCGCGAGCTCGACGAGGACGGTCTGCTCGTCGTTCAGGAGACCGAGTACACGGGCGCCGGCAAGCACCCGACGGCGCAGCTCGCGTTCGCCCGCGAGCTCGGCATCGAGGTGCGCCGCGGCCATCCGCGCGAGAACGTCCCGGGCCGGGTGATAGCGATCCCTCGCGCCCCGGACGAGCTCACGGCCGTCGAGCTCGACCTCGACGAGATCCGCCGCGGCTACCTCAGCCGGGTGGTCGGCGAGCGCCCGCCGGACAGCCTCGACGACGTGGATCTCGAGTACCTGGCGGCGGAGGTGGGCGGGCTGCCCGTCGAGACCGTCGCCGCCTGGCTCGAAGCCCGGAGCCACGAGCGGGGCGCGCGGGTCTGAGCATGTCGATCGGCGGTCGGATCAGGGCGATCCGCCAGCTTCGCGGCCTCTCGAGCACCGAGCTCGCCCGCGCGGCGGGCGTCTCCCGGGGCCTGATCAGCCAGATCGAGCTCGACCGCGCGAACCCGTCGATCGAGACGTTGCGCAAGATCGCGGCGGCGCTTGAGTCGCCGATCGCATCCTTCTTCGACGACGCTCCGACCGGCGGGATCGTCGTGCGCAGCGACGAGCGCAAGACGATGCGGATCCCGCGCTCCGGCCTCGTCTACCAGCTCCTCACGCCCGATCTGAACCGCCAGATCGAGTTCATCCTGATCGAGCTCGAGCCCGGGGAGGGCGGCACGAGAGTTCCGATGGGCCATCCGGGGGAGGAGGCGGCCCTGCTGCTCGAGGGCCGGCTGCACGTCTGGATCGGGGACGAGGAGCACGTGCTCGAGGCCGGCGACTCGATCGCGTTCAACTCCGGTATCCCGCACCGGATCGGCAACCTCGGGCCCGGGCGCGCCACGCTCGTGTCCGCGATCACGCCCCCCTCGTTCTGACGGAAGGAGCAGACGACGTGAAGTGTTTCGTGACGTTTCGCCTCAAGCCAGGGGTCACGCCCGAGCAGTACGAGGAGTGGTTTCGGGCCGAGAACGTGCCGGCGGTGCGGCGGATGCGCTCGCTCTCGAGCTACCGCGTCTGGCGCGCGACGGGCGCGATGGAGGGCGAGCCGCCGTACGAGTACCTCGAGGAGATGGAGTTCGACGACCAGGCGGCGTTCGACCGGGAGGTCGAGACGCTGCCCGAGCTGGCGACGATGCTGGAGGGCTGGCTCGAGCGGGTCGCGGAGAACGCGATCGTCTACGCGGTGGAGGTTCCGCAGGAGGCGCGATAGGCTGAGCCCCGCGCACGGCAACGACTGACAGGAGGGACGCATGGCCACCGGCTGGCTCTGCCACGAGCTCTACTTCTGGCACGACACCCGCGCTGGTGCCGGCTTCATACCGGCGGGCCACGGCACCGTCGAGCCCGACACGCACGCCGAGAACCCGGGCACGAAGCGGCGCTTTCGCAACCTGCTCGAGGTCTCGGGCGTGCTCGCCCAGCTCGTACCGGTCGCGCCGAGGCCGGCCACCGAGGAGGAGGTGCTTCGCTTCCACACGCGCGAGTACGTCGACCGGATCAAAGCGCTCTCGGCCGACAACGGCGGCGACGCCGGCGAGCTGACGCCGTTCGGGCCCGGCGGCTACGAGATCGCGCTGCTCGCCGCCGGCGGCGTGATGAGCGCGATCGACGCCGTCCTCGACGGCACGGTCGACAACATCTACGCGCTCGTCCGGCCGCCCGGCCACCACGCCGAGGCCGACCTCGGCCGGGGCTTCTGCATCTTCGCCAACGCCGCGCTCGCCGTCATGCACGCCCGCGAGTCCCGCGGGCTCGCGAGGGTGGCGGTGGTCGACTGGGACGTGCACCACGGAAACGGCACGCAGAAGGCCTTCTACGCCGACCCGAGCGTGCTGACGATCTCGGTGCACCAGGACAACTACTACCCGCCCGGCTCCGGCTACGTGCACGAGAACGGCGAGGGCGCGGGCGAGGGCTACGCGATCAACGTGCCGCTGCCGCCCGGGTCGGGCGTCGGCGCCTACGTCGCCACGTTCGAGCGGGTCGTCGCCCCGGCCCTGAGGGCGTTCCGGCCCGAGCTGATCGTCGTCGCCTCCGGCCTCGACGCGAGCGCGATGGACCCGCTCGCCCACATGATGGTGCACTCGGGCGGCTACCGGCAACTCACCCGGATCCTGCTCGACGTTGCCGCCGAGGTGTGCGGCGGGCGGCTCGTCGTCGAGCACGAGGGCGGCTACTCGTCCGCCTACGTCCCCTACTGCGGCCTCGCCGTCGTCGAGGAGCTCGCCGGCGTCAGGGGGACGATCGAGGATCCGTTCCTGCCGATCTTCGAGGGCGTCGGCGGGCAGGCCCTCCAGCCCCACCAGGACACCGCGATCGCGGCCGCCGAGGCGAGCCTGACCCGGCTGGTCGGCTCTTGATTTCGTCCGGAGGACACGTTAGCTTCCCTAAACATTGCTCACTATGACGGACGTCTGGTGCGGGAAACCGGGAGCGGCTAACCCGGCGGTCGCGTGTTCGTCGTATCGGGGTGACGGTCGGAAGTCCACCAGCCAGGGATGGACCAGGGAGCGAAAGGAGCGGGAGCATGACTGACGAACTGCCCACGGTGCCGGAGGAGACGCCAGAGGTCGCCGAGACCTCGCGGGTCAGCCGGCGGAAGTTCCTCGGCGGCGTCGCCGGCGCCTCGATCGGCGGGCTCACGCTCGCCGGCGTCCTCGCGGCCTGCGGCGGCGGCGGGGAGGAGGAGGAGCCCGAGGCGGCGACCACGACCGCGGCCGGCCAGGAAGGCGCGGAGAGCGCGAAGCCGATCGTGATCGGCTCTGCCTACCCGATGACGACCGCCGACGGCGAGGAGATGAAGGGCGGCTCCGATCTCGCGATCTCCGAGATCAACGACAGTGGCGGCGTCGCCGGGCGCATGATCGAGCACGAGATCATCGACTTCAACAACTTCGACGGCGAGAGCGTCACGGCCGCGTTCAACGACCTCATCGGCAAGGAGGTCGACGCGATCATCTTCGGCTACCACAACGTGATGGAGCCGAACGAGATCCCGGCCGCGTACGGGGCGCCGTTCCTGAACGCGTCGACGTCGCTGGACCAGGTCGCGCAGCTCAAGTCGGACCCGGCCAAGTTCAAGAACATCTTCCAGTGCGACCCGACCGAGTGGCAGTACGGCATGGGTTTCCCGCCCTTCCTCGAGGGCCTGATCGCGCAGGGGCTGTTCAACCCGCCGGCGAAGACGATCCACATCTACGAGGGCGACATCCCCTACAGCACGAACATCTCGAAGGCCTGCCAGGAGGCCGCGCCGGCGCTCGGCTGGGAGGTCGTGGGGATCGAGCCGATCGCGGGCACCGGCGGCCCGGTGACCGACTGGGCGCCGATGATCGCGAAGGCGAAGGAGACGGGCGCCGCGGTCGTCTTCAACACGCACTGGAACCCGGCCGACCACGCGGCGCTGATGAAGCAGTGGGCCGCCGACCCGCCGGACGCGTTCCTCTACCTCCAGTACGGCGCGTCCGTGCCCGAGTTCCTCGAGCTCGCCGGCGACGCGGCGAACGGCGTCGTCTGGGCCACCGTGCTCGGCACCATGAACGACGCCGTCGGGCTCGCGTTCCAGGAGCGCTACCAGGCGAAGTGGGGCAAGCCGGCCGGCTTCTCGAACGCGGGCACCGGCTACGACGAGGTCTACCTGCTCGCCCACACCTGGGGCATCACGGGCGACCCGCGCAACTTCGAGGCGAACATCGCCGAGCTTCGGCGAAACATCATGCGCGGCGTGTCGGGCGGCTACTACTTCGGCCACAACGCCGAGGCGAACTACTGCCTCGCCTACCCGGCCGAGACCCCCGACCCGTCGCTCGGGAACCCGCATCTCTTCTTCCAGATCGGGCCGGGCGAGGGCGGCGCGCTCGCGCACCAGATCATCTCGCCGGCGCCGTACATCCAGGCGGAGTACTTCCAGCAGCCCTGGATGAGCTTCTAGGGCCGGCGGAACGGGACGAATCGAGAGACGCGAGTGGCGCTCGTCTGCACCGATATCCGGGCCCTGTACGGCGGCTTCGTCGCCGTCGACGGGGTGTCGCTCTCGGTCGACGCCGGTCACATCCTCGGCGTGGCCGGGCCGAACGGGGCGGGCAAGACGACGCTCTTCGACGTCCTCTCGGGCTACCACTCGACCGATGGCGGGCGCGTCGAGCTGAACGGGGCCGACATCACTCGGCTTCCGGCTCACCGGCGCGTCCGCCTCGGGCTCGCCCGCACGTTCCAGTCCCCGATCGTCCCGACGGAGCTGACGATCGGGGAGACGCTCGAGGCGGCGCGGGTGGCGTGGTCGCCGAAGGTGGAGCCCGCGGCGATCCGGCCGGCCCGCGAGCTCGCGCGATTCACGACCGCGGATCGCGTGCGCTGCGGCGGCCTCGACACGCTCGACCGCCGCAAGCTCCTCCTGACCTGCGTGCTGATGCGCGGGCCGGGCGTCCTTCTGCTCGACGAGCCCTGCTCGGGCCTGATGCAGGACGAGATCGACGAGATGGACGCGATCATCCGCCAGATGGTGGCCGAGACCTCGATCGCCGTGATCGTGGTCGAGCACCGCCTCGAGCTCCTGCATGCGGTCGCCGAGAGCGTGGTCGTGATGGACGCCGGGCAGGTGATCGCGGCGGGGCCGCCCGCGGCGGTCTTCAACGACCCCGCCGTTCGGGCGGCGTACTTCGAAGCGCCGCAGGCTGCATGACGAACGTTCTCGAGGTGCGGAATCTCTCGGCCGGCTACGGGCCGCTGCGCGTGCTCGACGAGATCGACCTGGCCGTCGCCGACGGCGAGCGCGTCGGGCTCGTCGGCCTCAACGGGCACGGGAAGACGACCCTCCTGCGCTCGATCATGGGGCTCGTCGACTGGCGCCAGGGCGAGATCGAGCTCGACGGGAAGTCGATCCTGCGAACGCCGGCGCACCGGCTCGCCCAGGCTGGCGTCGCGATGATCCCGCAGGGGGACGCCCTCTTCCCCGGCCTCTCGGTCAGGGAGAACCTCGACTCGGGCGCGTTCGCCGCCGGCTGGCGCGAGCGCAAGCAGCGGCGCGACCGCGTGCTCGAGCTGTTTCCCCGCCTCGGCGAGCGCCTCGGCCAGGCAGCGGGGACGCTCTCCGGCGGCGAGCGGCGCATGTGCTCGGTCGGGCGGGGCCTGATGTCGAACGCGCGCGTCTACCTGATCGACGAGCCGTCGCTCGGCCTCGCCCCGGGGGTCGCGGCCGGGCTCTACGCGACGCTCAAGGATCTCGATCTCCGCGGTGGATCGCTGATCCTCGCCGAGCAGAACCAGGCGCTGCTAGAGGGCTGGATCGGCAGGGTGGTCCGGATGCACGGCGGCCGGATCGTCGGCATCGAAGCCGCGCAGACGCCCGCCGGAGAGGTAACCCCATGAGGCGACAACGGAGGGACGGGGCGTGACCGATCTGATCACGACGATCAACCTCGCGGCCGTCTACGGCCTGATCGGGGTCGGGATCTCCCTGACCTGGGCCGGGCTCGGCTTCCTCAACCTCGCGGGCGGCGTCACCTTCGCCGCCAGCCTCTACGGGGCGTGGTGGGCGCAGGAGAACATCTCCGACCACGCCTCGGTCATCTTCCTCGGCGGCATCGTTCTCGGCGCGGTCTCGGGCGCGATCGTCTGGCTCTCCGTGTTCCTGCCGCTCGACGGCAAGAAGAACTGGGACATGCGCTCGATCATCGCCTCGCTCGGCCTCGCGATCATCGGCACGAACACGTTCCTGCTCGTGTTCGGCCCCCAGCGCAAGGCGATCGAGTACCTCTTCGGCACCTCCAAGTTCAAGATCGGCGGCGCGACCGTCACCGCCGACAAGAGCGGCGCGATCATCAGCGCGACCGTCGTCATGGCCCTCGTCGTGGTCGCGCTCATGCGGTCGCGGATGGGTCTCGGGGTGCGGGCGCTGACCCAGAATCCGGAGGGCGCGGCCCTCGTCGGGATCAGCCGCAGGCAGGCCGCGTTCGCGATCCTGACGGTCTCCGGGATGCTCGCCGGCTTCGCCGCCGTCCTGCTCTCGCAGATCTTCTACCCGGAGCCGAACATCGGCTACCTGCCGCTGCTCAAGGGCCTGATCGTCGCGCTCCTCGGCGGGCTCGGCTCGATCGGCGGAGCGGTGATCGCGGCGCTGCTCGTGGGCGCGACCGAGGCGGTGACCGCACACTACCTCGACCAGAGCTGGATCCTCCTGACCCAGTTCGGCCTGATCGCGCTCGTCCTGCTCGTGCGGCCGCGCGGCGTCGCCGGGATCCTCGAGGCGAGTCGTGCGTAACGCGCTCCTCAGCGTCAAGACAGCGCTCGACACCGCCTTCTACGGCGGCGGCCTCGTGCTGGCGCTTCTGCTCTTCTTCGTCGTCTACGACAACGACGTGTTCGGGGGCCACTGGGTGCTGTTCTGCCTCTACGCGTCGATCAACCTGATGTGGATGCTCGTGATCGGGACGGCGGGCCTGTACTCGTTCGCCACGATCGCGGTTGTCGGCGCCTGCGCGTACCTCGGCGCGCTCGTCTCCGGTGGCTCGATCGCCGGCACCGACCTCGAGGGCGCTCGCTCGCTCAACGTCGTCCTGATGGTGCTCGCCGCGGCCGGCTTCGGGGCGCTGCTCGGGGCGCTCATCGCCGCGCCGACCATCCGGCTGCGCGGGGTCTATTTCGCGCTCTTCACGATCGGCCTCGCCGAGGTGGGCCGGGCGATCGTCAAGCAGCACGAGGCGCTGGGGAAGAACTCGGGTCTCTTCGGCGGCTCCAGGTTCCTGAAGTCCGACCAGATCGCCACCGAGACGGGACGCACGATCCACTTCTTCGTGGGTCTCGCGCTGCTCGTCTTCTGCCTGCTCGTGTACCGGGCGGTCGAGGGTGGCAGGCTCGGCCTGCTCCTTCGTACCGTGCGCGAGAGCGAGAACGTCGCGCGGGGGATCGGCGTCGACGTCGTCCGCGCGCGCTTCGCCGTGTTCATCGTCTCGTCGGCCGTGCTCGGGCTGATCGGCGGCTTCTACACCGGCTTCTACGGCGGCGTGTCCCTACCCATCTTCGACTTCAACACGCTGCTGCTCCTGCTCGCGATGATTGTCGTCGGCGGTCTCGGCTCGGCCAAGGGCGCGATCGTCGGGACGGCCCTGCTCCTCTTCATCGACCGCACCTTCGCCGATCTCGAGACGCCAGCGTGGCGCACCGTCTGGATCGGGATCATCATGTTCGCGGTCACGCTCGGCACGACGCGCGGCCTCGTCGGCATCCCCTCGCAGGTGCGCGAGTACCTCGCGCGGCGCCGGGCGAGCCGCGAGGCCGGCGGCGCCGGCCCCGCGGCAGCGCCGGAGACGGCGGGCCCCTAGGAGCGCGGTGGCCGTCGAGCCGGGCCTGCGCGAGACCGTGCTCGCCGGGGTCGACGCGCTCGCGCCCGAGCTCGTCGACACGCTCTCGCGGGCCGTCCGGATCGAGAGCGTCAACCCGAAGTACCCCGGCCAGGTCTACGAGGCTGTCGTCGGCGGTGAGGGCGAGGTCGCGAGGCTCGTCGCCGAGGTCTACCGGGGGATCGGCTGCGAGGTCGACCTGTTCGCGGTCGAGCCGGGGCGGGAGAACGCGGTCGGCGTGCTGCGCGGCGCGGGCGGGGGCCGTTCCCTGATCTACAACGGCCACACGGACGTGGTGCCGCCGGGCGACCCGGCCAACTGGAGGAGCGGCGCCCCGTTCTCCGGGCGGGTCGACCGAGACCGTGTCTGGGGCCGGGGCTCGACCGACATGAAAGGCGGGGTGCTCGCCCAGGCGTTCGCGGCCCGGGCGCTCGCCGAGGCGGGAGCGCGTCTGCGCGGCGACCTGATCCTCGAGGCGGTCGCCGGCGAGGAGGTGATGGATCACGAGTGCGGCGTGACCGCGACGCTGAAGCGCGGCTACGTCGCGGACGCGGCGGTCGTCTCGGAGCCGAGCTCGCCGCCCGACCCGCTCGCTGTCGTTCCGGTCAGCCCCGGCCTGCTCTGGTTCTCGGTCACGGTCGCCGGCAAGGCGTCGCACGCGTCGATGCGGGCGCACACGATCCGGGCCGGCGGGCTCGGCGCCGAGGTGGCGGTGAACGCGATCGACAAGGGCGTCGACATGTACCAGGCGCTGCGCCGGCTCGAGGACGAATGGGGCCAGACGAAGCGACACCCGCTCTTCCCGCCCGGCCACTTCACGATCCACCCGGGCGTCGTCACCGGCGGGCCGAAGGGCGTGCTCGTCCCGTTCTTCATCAGCGAGTACATGACGCTCGAGTACTGCTGCTGGTACCACCCGGACGACGACCCGGAGGACGTCAAGCGGGAGCTCGAGGAGCACGTGCGGCGGGCGGCGCAGCTCGACCCGTGGCTGCGCGAGCACCCGCCGGTCATCGAGTGGAAGCTGAACTGGCCCGCGTTCTCGGTCGACCCCGAGCACCCGATCTGCGTCGCGGTCGCTGCTGCCCACGAGCTGGCGGCGGCGGGGACGCGCTTCGCCGGCCGTCCCGCCGTCAACGGCTTCGCCGCCGTCGAGGACGTCTCGTTCCTGAACCTCGGCGGCGTCACCGCGATCAGCTACGGGCCCGGCGACCTGCGGGTCGCGCACGCCGACGACGAGTACGTGCTGATCGACGAGCTCGTCACCGCGACGAAGACGTACGCGCTGCTCGCGCTCGAGTGGTGCGGCGTCGCCTGACGGCGGGGCGCGGGACCGGCTGACGTGCGGCTCGGGCTCGGAATCTGGACGATGCAGGCCGGCGACGCGGCCGGCTCCCACGCTCCGCCCTACCGGGAGTTCCTGGAGTCGGCGGCTCTGGCGGACGCGCTCGGGTTCGACTCGCTCTGGGTCTCCGAGCACCACTTCGTCGCGGACGGCTACTGCCCGTCGCTCCTCGTGGCGCTTGCCGGCGCCGCCGCCGTCACGTCCCGGATCGGCCTCGGCACCGGCGCGCTCGTCCTGCCCCTGCATGACCCGGCGGTCGTGCGCGCCCAGGTCGCGGAGCTGCGCCGGCTCGCCGGCGGGAGGGTCGAGCTGGGGCTGGCGGTCGGCTATCGGCGTGAGGAGTTCACCGCGCTCGGGCTCGAGTGGCGGACGCGGGAGCGCCGCTTCCGGGAGTCGATTGCCGCCGTGCGCGACAGCCTCGAGCGCCCAGCGTGGGCGGCGGCCGCCACGGGAGCCGGCGCACGGCGAGCAGCCCGCCTTGGCTGCCACGTGCTCGTCTCGCCAGCCGCGAGCGACGAGACCGCCGCAGCGATCGCGCGCGCCTACCGGGAGGCGGGCGGGATCGGCTCGGTAGCGCTCATGCGCGACACGTGGTGCTACGCGGAGCGGGAGGCTCCCCGGGCTGCGGAGATCGCCGCTCACCTCCATCGCCTCTACGGCGTCCAGTACGCCTCCTGGGGCCTGCTCGCCGACACGGCCGGTCCGGTCGGGCCTGGCGATCGCGAGCGGCTCGCCCGGGTGCTCGAGCGCGTCACCCGCTCCGCCCTCCTTGGGACCGTCGACTCGATCCGCTCCCGCCGCCGCACGCTGGCGGCGGCGGGCGTCGACCTCCTGATCCTGCGCGTCCAGTGGGGCTGGCTCGGAGGCGGCCACGTTCGCGGCCAGATCGAGCGGCTCGCCGCTCTCCTCGGCGAGCGGGGTGGCTCGTGACGGCACTCGGCTTCGCCGTTCCGGCCGCCGAGGCGCTCACGGTTTCGCCGGGCGAGCTGCGCCGGCTCGCGGCCACGGCCGAGGGCCCGCTCTGGCTCGTGGCGGCGGACGTCGAGGAGTCCCGGGCGCTGCCCCTCACCGCCGCTGCGCTCGGCGTGGCCGTTCCCCGACTTCGGGTCGGGGTCGGGCTCGTCGCCTACGACGACGTGGTCAGGGTCACCGAGGATCTCTGTGTGCTCGACAACCTGCTCGACGGTCGTCTCGACGTCGCCGTCGCTCCCGGCCGGGGACGGGCCGGTCTCGCTCGTGTCGAGACGCTCGCGCGCCTGCTCGGCGGCGAGGCGGTCGATCTCGGGCCCGAGCGCGGCCGCGTGCGCGTGTATCCGCGCAGCGCGCGGGCGGCCCCGGCGCCGGCCGTCCTCCTCTCGCCCGGAGCGACCCCGGCCGATGCGGGCCCGGTCCTGCGATCCGGGCTGCCGGTGATGCTGCCCCATCGCCTCGCGGCGAGCCTTCCGATCGCGTGGCGAGCCGGCAGGGCAGCGGCGATCATCGAGACGCTGCACTCGTCCGCGGAGCTGGACGAGCCGGTCCCCCGCGGAGTGACGGCCCGGGTGCTCGTGATGTCGCTGCGCGTCGGCCCGAGCCCGCCTGCGCTAGGCTCAACCGGCCGGGGCGCGTACACCAGACCACCACCGCCCAAGGAGGAGCCGCCGAGATGATCGTCGACTGCCACGCCCACGTCTCACGCAGCGACTGGTCGTCGCCGAAGTTCCTCGAGGAGGTGATCGAGCCCGCGGTGCGGGCCTCGGGCGAGCCGATCTCGCCGGTCGTCTACGAGGGCACGGACATCCCCGGGATGATGGAGGCCTATCGCGCCGCCGGCGTCGATCGGGTGCTGCTGTACGCGGTCGCGCCCCGCGAGCCGAAGACGTTCGGGCGTGACCCGGCGACCCGGGAGATCTCGGGTGCCCACGTCTCGAACGACTACATCGCCGACGTGTGCAGACGCTACCCGGACCAGACGCTTCCCGTCATGTCGGTCAACCCGCGCTACGAGGGCGACACCGTGCTCGGGGAGATGGAGCGCTGCGTCCGCGAGTTCGGCGCCCGGGCGGTCAAGCTCTACCCGACGTACAACCACTTCAGCCCCGATGATCGTGAGCTCTGCTGGCCGATCTACGCGAAGGCGCTCGAGCTCGGCATCCCCGTGATCGTCCACCAGTCGTGGACGACGCTCGTCGACGCGCCGATGCGCTACCAGCGCCCCGCTCAGCTCGACGACGTCGCCCGCGACTTCCGCGACCTCACGCTCATCTGCGCGCACTTCGGCGTGCCGTGGCTCGAGGAGGCGATGTGCCTCGTCGGCAAGCACACGAATGTCTACGTCGACACGAGCTACTGGGCGACGATCGAGGAGCCGGAACTCGTGCTGCGCCACCTTCTGCGCTGCCCGCGCTACGGCTGCACGTACGACCGGATCCTCTGGGGCACCGACTTCCCTGTCTCGCCTCCCGGGCCGAGCCTCGAGCTGTTCCGGGAGACCCTGCCGGCGCTCGCGGCCAAGCTCGGGCTCGGCGCGATCCCGGCCGAGGGGCTCGACCTGATCCTCGGCGGCAACGCGGCCCGGATCTACGGCCTCTCGTAACGGGCTGAGCCCCGGTCGGCGTGGGCGTCCGACTGCTCGACTGGCGACTGCGGGGCCTACCCGCGCGGGCGCGGCTCCCGTTTCGCTTCGGCATCGTCGAGCTGCGCGAGCTCGTCCACGCGTTCCTGTTCGCGACCTTCGAGATCGACGGGGCGCGCGAGGTCGGGGTGGCGGCGGAGAATCTCGCGCCGAAGTGGTTCACGAAGGACCCCGGCGCGTCGTACCTAGACGAGGCTGCGGAGCTGGTCGGCACGATCGAGGCTGCGTGCGCGGCAGCCCTTCGCCGCGGGCGGCGCGAGTGCGTCTTCGATCTCTGGCACGACGTGTACCGCGAGTGCGTGCCGGGCGCGCGGGTGCCCCTCCTCGCCGGCCTCGGCGTCTCGCTCGTCGAGCGGGCCGCGATCGACGCGTTCTGCCGCGCGCGCGGCACGACGTTCGCCCAGGCGATCAGAGACGGCTCCCTCGGCGTACGTCCCGGTGCGCTGCACCCAGAGCTGGACGGCCGATCCGTGCGCGAGCTGCTGCCGCCGCGGCCGCTGCCCGCGCTGCGGGTGCGCCACACGGTCGGGCTGGCGGACGCGCTCGTCGAGGGCGAGGGCTCCGCCACCCCCGACGGGCTCCCCGCCACGCTCGAGGCCTGCATCCGCCGCTACGGGCTGCGGCGGTTCAAGGTCAAGATCGCCGGCGACCAGACCGCCAGTCTGGAGCGGCTCGCTCGCGTTGCGGCCGTGCTCGAGCGCGAGACCGGCGGCGACTACCGGGTCACGCTGGACGGCAACGAGCAGCTGCCGGACGTGGCGGCGCTGCGGGCGCTCTGGGAGGAGCTCGGCGCGGCTGCGGGAACCCGCGCGCTCGCGGCTCGCATCGACTACGTCGAGCAGCCCCTGCCGCGGCACGAGACGCTCGGAGGCGGGATCTCGGCCGCGCTCGCCGCCTGGCCGGGGCGGCCGCGGCTGATCGTGGACGAGGCGGACGACTCGCTCGACGCCGTCGCGCGCGCGCTCGCCGCCGGCTACGACGGCGGCTCGTTCAAGAGCTGCAAGGGGGTGTTCAAGGGGGTCGGGAACGCGTGCCTCGCCGGGCTCGTCCGGCGCGAGCATCCGGGGCGCGTGGTCGTCTACAGCGCCGAGGACCTCTCGACGATCGGGCCGGTCGGCCTACTCGCCGACCTCGCGGTGATCGCGACGCTCGGGCTCGACGAGCCGGAGCGCAACGGCCACCACTACCTCGGGGCGCTCGCGGGCCTGCCGGAGCGCGTGCACGACGAGACGGTGCGCTGCCACGGCGATCTGTTCTGCCGCGACGCGGGCGAGACTCCGACTCTGCGGCTCGAGGCGGGGAGGATCGCCACCGGCAGCGTGGTCGCGGCGCCGTTCGGGGTCGGCTGGCGCTGTGACTTCGAGCGGGAGCTGCCCCCGGCGCGGTCGCTCGTCGCCAGGCTCGCGTGAGGGGCGCCCCGCGGGGCTGCGGGTATGATCGCTCGCTGATGCGCTACCGGGTGGGGGTGCTCGGCAACTGCTGCACGCACGGCGAGTTCGTCGTCGCGGCGCTGCGGCAGGAGGCCGGCGCGGAGCTGGTGGCGGGCTGGGAAGCGGATCCGCGCCGCGCGCCCGCGCTTGCCGCGCTCCTCGGCGTCGAGCTCGCGGAGAGCCCGGAGGCGCTGATCGCAGATCCCCGGGTGGACATCGTTGCGGTCAGTTGCGACCCCCGCGACAAGGCGCGCTGGGTTGAGCACGCTGCCGCCGCCGGCAAGCACGTGTTCCTGAACAAACCGTTCGCGGAGAGCCTCGAGTCGGCTCGCCGGATCGAGGCAGCCGTCGAGCGCCACGGGGTGCAGCTCGTCCACGACATCGTCGTGCACCGTTTCCATCCGGTGACGGCGAAGCTGCTCGCCGAGGTGCGCGGCGGCGCCTACGGGGAGCCGCTTCACCACGCGCACAGCTTCGGGATGACGTTCTCCGCCGACTTCCCGCTCGCCACGCTCTGGCCGGAGCGGCTCGACCCGCCCGGGCGCTCGGGCGGTGGCGAGCTGACGAACCTCGGCTGCTACCCGATCGACTACCTGGTCGCCCTCTGGGGCCTGCCGCGCTCGGTGCAGGCGAAGTCCGCGGCGACCTGGCAGGAGTACCGGGAAGCCGGCGTCGAGAGCTTCGGTCAGATCGTCGCCGACTACGGGAGCTTTTTCGCGGTGATCGCGGCCGGCAAGCAGCGGCTGCGCTCGCTCCCGTCGATGGGGCTCGCGGAGGCGCTGGCGCCGAGCAACTGGCACAACGTGCTCGACCTCCGGCTCGCGGACGCGAACCTGACCGTGCTCCCGTACGCCGACCTCGTCCTGCGCGACGGCGAGGCGTTCACGGCCGAGCGCTACCTCAGCGGCTTTCGCTGCGAGACGCCGTTCGAGCAGCTCGTCCGCGCGATCGAGACCGGGGAGCCGCCCGACTCGGGCGCCGCCGCCGGTCGCGCGGGGGTCGAGGTGACGATGGCCGCCTACCGCTCGATCGTTGCCGGCGGCGCCGCCGTCTCGTTGCCGCTCGCCGACGGCTCGAACCCGCTGGCGGGCGGGTAGGGGCGGCGGCGGGCGGCGTCTGTGAGGATTCGTGAATGAGCGAGCGGCCGGCGGCGATCCCGACCGTGCTCGTCGACAACGAGCGCGTGCGCGTCACCGAGTGGCGTTTCCCGCCCGGCGGCGCCACCGGCTGGCACCGGCACGAGTACGACTACGTCGTCGTCCCGATCGGCGACGGCCGGCTCGAGCTTGACGACGGCTCCGCGGTGCACGTCGTCGACCTCGAGCTCGGCCAGCCGTACTTCCGCGCGGCCGGGGTCGAGCACGACGTCGCGAGCGCGAGCGAGCACGAGTTCGCGTTCGTCGAGGTCGAGCTGAAGGCCTGAGCGCGCCGCCGGGGCGCTCAGGGCGCCGACGCCGGGCGCCCTCCGGGGGGTCAGACCCCGGGGTCAGACCCCTTGACGCGAGCGAGCACGAGTTCGCGTTCGTCGAGGTCGAGCTGAAGGCCTGAGCGCGCCGACCGGGGCGCCGACGCCGCGCGCCCTCCGGGGGGTCAGACCCCGGGGTCAGACCCCTTGATGGGGGTCGACTCAGATCTGGCCGCGAATCCGGGTTTGGGTGCGGGGAGCGGGGGGTCAGACCCCGGGGTCTGACCCCCCGCTTCGGGGCGCGGCCATGGCCCGAGGGGCCCGGTCTCGCGCCTCGCGCGCTGCCGTCCGAGGGTCAGCCGGCGACCGGCAGCGTGACCCGGGACGGGTGGTTGCGGTCGTGGAGGACGACCTGGGTCGCCGCCCTCGCGGCGCTCGGCCCCTCCCGCCCGAAGGGGCCACCCGTGTTCAGGTTGCGGTCCCACTGGGGAAAGTCGGAGCTCGACACGGTCACGCGCAGCCGGTGCCCCGCGGGGACGCGCAAGCCGACGGGGCCGAGCGCGATCCGGTACTCGTACACCTCGTCGGGGCGGATCGGCGACGGGGCCGCGGCCGGCTCGCGGTGGCTCGCCCGCACGATCCCCTCCTGCACGTTCGTCGAGACGCCGGTCGGGTCGACGACGCAGAGCCTGGCCGTGAAGTCCGTGTCGACGGCGCTCGACGCCGCGAACAGCGTCACGAACGGGTCGCCGATGAGCTCGAGGTCGGCCGCGAGCGGCGCGCTCGTGTAGCAGAGGACGAGCTTCGACGACTCGGCCCTACTCTGGTCGAACGGCCCCATCGGTGCGAGCAGCTCGTCGCAGCACGAGTGTCCGCCCGCCGACACGACCGGCAGGCCCGGGTCGTAGATGTAGAGGTCCGGCGGCTCGTCGCCGGGAGGCTCCGGCGACAGCGTCCCGTCCCCGTACGAGGCGAGCGCGCGGCCGTCGGAGTGGAAGAACCAGTCGACCGGTCTCGACGCCGACGGCGGCCAGCCGTCGAGATCGCGCCAGCCCGCGTTCAGCACGTACACCGTCACGGGCGAGTCGAGCACGCCGGTGTCCCGCCCCTTCAGGACGTGGTCGTACCAGCGAAGCTGCCAGTCGTCGACGACGTTCGTTCCCTCGTTCTCCCCGGCGCCCCCGAGCGGCCGCCACGGCATGTGGTGCCACGGGCCGATCACGAGCTTCTGCGGCGCGCGTCCGCGGCGCTGAAGCTCGCGGTAGTTGTTGACGGTCCCCGCCACGAACACGTCCCACCAGCCGCCGACGTGCAGCCCCGGTACCTCGACCGAATCGAAGTCGACCTCGAACGGCGCCCAGTAGTCGTCGCGGGTCGGGTGGGCGAGCCAGTCGAAGTAGTAGGGCGCGTCGCCGCCGGCGAGCGGCGGGAACGCGGCGAGGGGGAGCGCGTAGTACCAGCCGTGGATGGCACCCAGGGCGGCGCCGAGACCGGCGACCGCCTCGTCGTCGCCGCGGCGGCTGGCCGTGTCGAGCGCGAGGAACGCCGCCCACGAGGCGGCGAACGCGAGCGCGAACGCGCCCTGGCGGTAGAACCACTCCCCGTGGACGCGGCCCGCGGTGAACGCGGGTGAGATCGCGACGAGTCCGGCGGGGCGGCGCTGCGCCGCGAGCAGCTGGTTCAGGCCGGGGTAGGAGAACCCGAACGTGGCGACGCGGCCGTCCGCGCCCGGCAGGCCGGCGGCCCATTCGATCGTCGTCGTCACGTCATCCGCCTCGTGGCGGAACGGGTAGAACGTGCCTTCCGACGTGTAGCGGCCACGCGTGTCCTGCGCGACCACGACGTAGCCGTGCCGTGCGTACCAGGCCGGATGACTGAAGCCGAAGTTGCTCTCCGCCGCCGACTTGTCGTACGGATGGCTGATCAGGAGAACCGGGTGCGGGCCGCCGTTGGCGGGGCGGTAGACGTCCGCGTAGAGCGTGACGCCGTCGCGCATCCGGCAGGGCAGGTCCCGCTCGGCGGTGACGCCTGGGAGACCTGGAAGCGGTTCGGGTGGCACGGATCCTCCCTTCGTGGCTCAGTCGAGCGGCGGTCGGCGGTCGGCCCAGGGCGCCGCCTGCTCGTAGGCGGCGGCGGCGCGCAGGACGTCCGCGTCCGCGCGCAGCCGCCCCGCGATCTGGAGACCGACCGGCAGACCCTCGGCGCTGAAGCCGCACGGGACCGAGATGGCGGGCTGGCCGGTCCAGTTGAACGGGTAGGTGAGCAGCCAGCCGCCGAACGGCTCCACCTGTTCCCCCTCGATCTCGCTCGGTCCGGCCGCCCCGCCGAGCTGCGGGAACGGCGGCACGGCGAGCGTGGGGGACAGCAGCAGGTCGTGGCGGTCGAACAGCGCGAGCATCGTCTGCTGGAACTCGTGGCGCAGGAAGACAGCCCTCCGGTAGTAGTCCCAGGCGGAGATGTTCTCGCCCCGCTCCATCAGCTCGCGCAGGTGGGGGTCCATCTCGTCGAGCGAGGCGAGCGCGGGCCGGACGAAGTCGTTGGCGCAGAGCCCGAAGATCGCGCGCCAGACCGTGATCTCCGCCTCGCGCGGGTCGGGCAGGCCCGGGTCGACCTCCTCGACGACGGCTCCGAGCTCGACGAATACCCGCGCGGCGGCGTCGGTCAGCGACGTCACCTCGGGTGAGACCGGGTTGTAGCCGAAATCGCGCGTGTAGGCGATCCGGCAGCCGCGTACATCGGCCTCCCGGACCGCCTCCGCGTAGTCGACCCCGGCCGTCTCCAGGGAGAAGAGGTCACGCGGGTGCGGGCCCGCGAGCACGCTCAGCATCAGCGCCGCGTCGGCGACGGTGCGGGTGATCGGCCCGAGCGCCACCAGCGGCTCGAGCGCGAAGAAGCTCGGATGCACGGGCACGCGACCGAGGGACGGCTTGAGCCCGACGACGCCGCAGCAGCTCGCCGGAATCCGGATCGAGCCGGCCGCGTCGCCGCCCTCGGCGAGCGGGCCGAGGCCGGCCGCGACCGCCGCCGCGGCGCCGCCGCTCGAGCCGCCCGAGACGTGCGTTGGCTTCCAGGGGTTGCGCGTCTCCCCGAGCAGCGGGCTGTCGCAGAGGCCCTTGTTGCCGAACTCGGGCGTCGCGGTCTTGCCGAGGAAGATCCCGCCGGCGGCGCGCAGCCGCTGGGTCGTGACGCCGTCCTCATCGGGAACGTGATCTGCGAACGCCTTCGAGCCGAACGTGGTGCGAAACCCCTTCGTCGGAGAGAGATCCTTGATCGTGAAGGGGATCCCGTGCAGCGACCCGAGCTCGGCACCGCTCGTGACCGCGCGCTCGGCCGCCCGGGCGGCCGCCCGCGCCTCGTCGGCGGCGACGAGGCAGAGCGCGTTCAGCTCCGGGTTGACGCGCTCGACCCGCTCGAGCACGGCATCGACGAGCTCGATCGGGGACAGCTCGCGGCGGCGGATGCTCGGGGCGAGCTCGCTCGCCGGCGCGTAGCAGAGATCGAGGGCGTCCATTCTGGCGAGCTCCCTTCCGCGGCGATCCGGACACTTCGGAGCCTACACGGGGCCGTCTAGCAGGTTCAAACTTGTAAAGCACTCTTAACGCCGGGGGCCCGGGCGTGGTAAAAGACGCCAGGCGTGGGCTACGACCTCCTCATCGTCAGCGGCCGGGTCGTCGACGGCACCGGAAGTCCCGCTCGGGCCGCCGACGTCGCCGTCCGGGACGGGCGGATCGCTGCGATCGGCGAGCTCGCCGGCGCCGAGGCGGAACGGGTGATCGACGCGGGCGGCCACGTGGTCTGCCCGGGCTTCGTCGACATCCACTCCCACTGCGACTTCATCCTGCCGCTGCCCGACCAGGCCGAGTTCCTGGCCCCGTTCGCGGCGCAGGGGATCACCACGCTCGTGGTCGGCAACTGCGGCTACGCACCCGCGCCGATCAATCCCGACACGGCCGCGCTGATGCAGGCCTACACCGCCTTCATCAAGCCGCGCGACCTCGACTGGCGCTGGCGGACGTTCGGCGAGTACCTCGGCTACCTCGATGATCACGGCGTCTACCTGAACACGGTGCCGCTCGCCGCCCACGGCGCGCTGCGGATCGCCGTGATGGGCTTCGACGCCCGCGCGCCTTCGGGCGAGGAGCTGACGGCGATGAAGCGCCACCTCGCCGAGTGCCTCGACGCGGGCGGGTTCGGCCTCTCCTGCGGCCTCATCTACGCCCCCGGCATGTTCGCCTCCACGGACGAGCTGACCGAGCTCGCCCGGCTGCTCGCCCCGCACGACGCGATCTTCACCTCCCACGTGCGCGGCTCGAGCGAGACGCTGCTCGACGCCGCCGAGGAGGTTGTCGCGGTCGCGCGCGCGGCGGGCGTTCGCGTGCAGCACTCCCACCTCGAGGCGTTCGGGAAGCGGTTCTGGCCGCAGGTGGCGGACACGATCGCGCTGCACGAGCGGGCCCGCGCCGAGGGGATCGACCACGGCTTCGACGTGATCCCCTACACGGCCGCGAACACGACGTTCCTCGCGATCCTGCCGCCCTGGTCGCTCGACGGCGGCGTCCCGAAGCTACTCGAGCGGCTCGCCGATCCCGCCGACCGCGCCCGGATCCGGCGCGACGTCGAGCGGCTTGTCCCCGAGTGGCCGACCTGGCGGCCTGGCGCCTGGCCGCACAACCTCGTCGAGGCGACCGGCTGGGAGAACGTCTGGATCATGTGGGTCGAGAGCGAGGAGAACAAGGGCTGCGAGGGGAAGAGCGTCGCCCGCCTCGCCGAGGAGACCGGCCGGGAGCCGTTCGACGTCGCCGCCGACCTGATCCTCGCCGAGCGCGGCCACGTGACCGCGCTCTACCTCGGCGTCAGCGGCGACCTCGAGCACGAGTGGGCGCTGCGTCAGATCCTCCAGCATCCGCGCGCCGCAATCGAGACCGACGCGTTCTCGCTCGGCCGCGGTAAGCCGCACCCGGCCCTGTTCGGCTCGTTCCCGAAGGTGCTCGGCCAGTACGTGCGCGAGGAGCGGCTCCTGACGCTCGAGGACGCCGTGCGGAAGATGACCTCGCTCTCGGCCGGGCGGTTCGGCCTCACCGACCGCGGCGTCCTGCGCGAGGGCTGCTTCGCCGACATCGTCGTCTTCGACCCGGACACGGTCTGGGACAACACGAGCTACCTCGACCCGGACGAGCCGCCGAGCGGGATCGAGCACGTGCTCGTCAACGGGCAGGCGATCGTCGAGAACGGGCGCGTGGACACCGCGACGCTCGCGGGGCGGGTCCTCCGCGCCGGGGCGTGAGAGGGGGGTGAAGGCGTGAGTGGAGTGACGTTCGGGATCTCGCCGGAGTGCCTCTGTCACGACGTGCGCGACAACGTCGCCCGCGCCCGGGCGCTCGAGGAGGCCGGCTTCGGGTACATCTGGGAGGGAGACCACACGCTTCCCTGGCAGCACTCCTCCGGTCACAGCGCCGGCATCTTCACGACGCTGACCGCCTTCCTCGCCGCCACCGAGCGCGCCGTGGTGGGCGGGATGGTGATCCCGGCGCTCGGCATCCGCCATCACCCGATCGACGTCGCGATCGAGGTTGCCACCCAGGCGCTCCTCTACCCGGGCCGGGTCGCCCTCTGCGTCGGCACCGGCGAGGCGATGAACGAGAAGACGACGACCGGCTTCTTCCCGCCGTTGCGCGAGCGGGTCGAGCGCACGGTCGAAGGGATCGAGCTGATCCGCCAGGCGTGGGAGAGCGAGGACTACTTCACCCACGAGGGCCGGCACTTCCAGAGCTTCTTCCGGCTCTACACGAAGCCGGACGAGCGGATCCCGCTCCTCTGCGCCGCGAACGGCCCGATCATGGCCCGCAACGCCGGCCGCCACGCGGACGGCTACGTTGCCGTCGGTGTGCCGCCCGCGTACCACCGGGACGTGCTGATGCCGGCGTTCGAGCGCGGCGCCCGCGAGTCGGGCCGCGACCCGGAGTCGCTGCTGCGGTGCGCCTGGGTCAGCACCTCCTACCACCCGAGCGCCGAGCGCGCGCTCGAGGGCGCCCGCGTCTACGGCGGCCTGCTCATCCCCGAGGCCTACCACCACATCCAGGACCCGCGCGTGATCGAGAGCCGCGCCCTGCTCGTGCGCGACGAGGCGCTGCTCGATGCCTTCTGCGTCGCGTCCAGCGCCGAGCAAGTGATCGAGCGCTTCGAGGCGTTCATCGAGGTCGGCTGCAACCACGTGATCTGGGCCGACATGAGTCCCGACCCGTCTCTCGTCGCCCCCCTCTGCGCGGAGAGCGTGCTTCCCGCGCTGCGGGCGCGGCACGGAGCGGCGGCGTGACCCGGCTCGTGCGCGTCGGCTTCGTCGGCTGCGGCAGCCACGCGGTCCAGAACCTCTACCCGAGCTTCCGGCTCTCGGTCGCGAACCCGCCCGACACGGGCGGCGCGATCGGCGAGCTCGCCGAGGGCGGCGAGGTCGGCGAGCTCGTCGCCTGCTGCGACGTCGACGAGGCGCGGGCGCGGCGCTGCGCCCGCGACTTCGGCATCCCGGGGGTCTACACGGATCATCGCGAGCTGCTCGAGCGCGCTGACGTGGACTGCGTCGTCGTCGCCATGCACCCGCGCCTCCAGCCCGCGGTCGCGATCGACTGCCTCGAGGCGGGCAAGCACGTGCTGATCGAGAAGCCGCCGGCGGAGACGCTCGAGGACTGCCTGGCGATGAAGGAGGCGGGGGAGCGGGCCGGGCGCCACGTGATGGTCGCGTTCATGAAGCGCTTCTCGCACCCGTACCTGCGCGCACGGGCGATCGCTTCCCGCCCCGAGTTCGGCCCGCTGACGGCCTACGAGGCCCGGTTCACGTTCGGGGTCTATCCGCCCCGGTCGGTGTACGACTTCCTGAACGGCTTCGGCTGCCACCACCTCGACCTCGCCCGCTGGCTCATGGGTGACGTCGCCTGGGCGTTCGCGGCCCGCGCCAGCCTCGCCGACGGTGACACCCCCGAGTGGCGCCCGGGCCGGCTCGAGCTGCCCGTGACCGGCTCCGCGTGGCGGGACATGTGGCAGGCGGCCGAGGGTCGCGAGCCACCCCAGGAGGAGGCGTGGGCCTGCGTCGTCGGGTTCGAGAGCGGTGCCGTCGGCACGATCCAGCTCGCCAGCCTCGAGCGGCTGAACGAGCGGGTCGTCCTGACCGGACGCCAGGCCGCCGTGCACGTGGAGGGCTGGTGGACCGTGACCTCCTACCTGCCCGGCCGCGACGCGCCCGAGGTCTGGGAGCCGGCACACCAGCTCCCCGGCGACGCGCTCGACCCGCGCCAGCTCCACGGTTACGCGGGCGAGCTGCGCCACTTCGTCGAGCGCGCCCGGGACGGGGTGGCGCCGGACGTTACGATCGATGACGGGATCGCGGCGCTCCGTCTCGAACGGGCGCTGAAGCGCTCGCTCGCCGAGCGGCGGCCCGTGGAGCCCTAGGATCCCCGCAGCCAGCGAAACCGGAAGGAGCACGATGGACAGGCGCTCGAGCGAGTACTACGACCTGATCGAGGAGAAGCTCTACTCCGCCGTCGTCGCGGACGTGCTCGACACGCTCGGCGCGTGGGACCAGGTGCTCGACCACACGATCCGGCCCCTGTACGAGGACGCGAGGATCGTCGGCCGGGCCGCGACCATGCTCGTCTCCGAGGTCTACGAGGTGCCCGCCGAGCCCTACAAGCTGGAGCTGGAGCTGCTCGACTCGATCCGGCCCGGCGAGGTCGTTTGCTGCACCGCCCAGGGCTCGACCCGGGCCGCGGTCTGGGGCGAGCTGCTCTCGACCGCGACGCGCGTGCGCGGCGGGCGGGGGGCGCTTCTGGACTGCCTCACGAGGGACTCCCGGGCGACCGTCGAGATGCGCTTCCCGGTGTTCGCGACCGGAGTCTCGCCGGCCGACTCGAAAGGCCGCCTCGACGTGGTCGCGACGCGGATCCCGATCGAGCTCGGGGGCGTCCTCGTCAGCCCCGGCGATCTCGTCGTGTGCGACCGGGACGGCTGCGTCGCCGTACCCCAGGAGCTCGAGGAGCGGGCGATCGAGGCCGCGCTCGAGAAGGTCTCCGGCGAGAACATGGTGCGCGACCTGCTCGCCGGCGGCGCGTCGCTGAAGCAGGTGTTTAGAGACCACGGGATCTTGTGAAAGGAGCGCAGGTGGGAAAGCAGGAGATCAGGGCGAGCGGGGCGGCGGCGCCGGGCGGCGCCTACTCCCAGGGAATCAGGGCCGGCGACTTCGTGTTCGTATCCGGGCAGGGGCCGATCGATCCCGCGACCGGCGAGGTCGTCGGCTCGACGATCGAGGAGCAGACCGAGCGCACGCTCGAGAACGTGAAGGCGGTGCTCGAGGCCGCGGGCGCGAGCATGGCGGACGCCGTCAAGGCAACCGTGCACCTGAGCGATCTCTCGCTGTTCGATCGCTACAACGGCGTCTACGCCAGCTACTTCCCCGATCCCAAGCCGGTGCGGACGACCGTCGGTAGCCAGCTGCTCGGGATCATGGTCGAGATCGACGTGGTCGCGTACGTCGGGGACTGAGCTTCCAGCGGTGGTCGTCGACGTCCACACGCACGCCCCGCTCGGCTGGCTCGCGGCGGAGTACCACGCGGGCGTGCGGCCGGGCACGGAGTTGCGGCTCGACTTCACGTTCGAGGAGCACTGGGAGACCCTGGCGCCCCAGGTCGACCGGATGGTCGTCCTCGACATGGCTCGCGGGGCCGAGAACCAGAACGACGAGATCGCAGCCTACGCGGCGGCTCACCCCGACAAGGTCGTCGGCTTCATGTCTGTCGATCCGATGCACCCGGGGGCGCTCGAGGAGATGGAGCGCGCGCGTGCGCTCGGGCTGCGCGGGCTCAAGCTGGGCCCGATCTACCAGAACTTCCACCCGCTCGACGGGCGGGCGATGGCCGTGTACGGGAAGGCGCAGGAGCTCGGCATCCCGTTGCTGATCCACCAGGGGACGACGTTCCCGCGGCTCGCGCCGCTCAAGTACGCCGACCCGCTCCAGCTCGAGGAAGTCGCGTTCGCGTTTCCCGAGCTTCGGATCGTGATCGCCCATCTCGGGCACCCTTGGATGGCGGAGACGTTCGTCCTGATCCGCAAGCACCCGCACCTGTACGCGGACGTCTCGGCGCTGTACTACCGGCCCTGGCAGCTCTACAACGGCCTCGTCCTCGCGTGCGAGTACGGGGTCGAGGAGAAGCTGCTCTTCGGCAGCGACTGGCCGTTCACGACGCCTGCCGAGAGCGTCGAGGAGCTGCGCCGGATCAACCGCTTCACCGAGGGCACGGCCCTGCCGCGCGTGCCCGACGAGGCGATCGAGGGGATCATCGGCCGCGACGGCCTGGCCGTGCTCGGCATCGACAAGTAGACGGAGGAGGAGCGCAATGGCGAAGTACGGCGTTGGCATCATCGGCGCGGGCTGGGTCGCCGGCGAGTACGTGAAGGTCTTTCGCGACCACCCGCTGACTGAGCTCGTCGGCGTCTACAACACGACGCCGGGCAAGGCGACGCGCCTGCTGGAGTCGCACGGCGTCTCCGCGAAGGAGTACGGGTCCGTCGACGAGCTGTTCGACGACGAGCGGATCGGGATCGTCGTCTCCGCGACCCACCCCGACGTGCGGGCCGAGCACTGCGTGCGCGCCGCCGAGAGCGGCCGCCACGTCGTGATCGAGAAGCCGATCGGGCTCGAGCCCGCTCACACCCGCGCGATCCGCGAGGCGGTGACGAAGGCAGGCGTGAAGTCCGTCACCAGCGTCGTCCTGCGCTGGAACCCCCAGTTCCGCACGGTGCGGCAGCTGATCGAGGACGGCACCTTCGGCGAGCTCGTCTACGGCGAGGCCGACTACTGGCACCCGCTCAAGGACATCTACCCGGGCTACCGGTCGTTCGTCTCCCGGGCGAAGGGGCGCAGCTCGTTCATCACCGGCGGCTGCCACGCCGTCGACGTCCTGCGCTACCTCGGGGGCGAGATCGTCGAGGTGGCCGCGTTCTCGGCCCCGAAGAAGATCAACATGGACTACGAGTACGACCCGAACGTCGTCGCCTCGCTGCGCTTCGCGAACGGCGCCGTTGGCAAGCTGGCGACCATCTTCGACGCCGAGACTCCGTACATCTTCAACTGCCGCCTGTTCGGGACCGAGGCGACGATCCTGAACAACGAGGTCTACTCCTCCAAGCACTACCCGGGCACGCTCGGCTACTGGAAGTTCCCGACGATCGAGCCTGATTCGGCCGACGTCACCCATCACCCGTTCGCCGACGAGATCGCCCATTTCCTCGACTGCATCGAGCGGGACGTCGAGTCGCACGCGTCGATCCACGACACGTACAAGACGATGGCGGTCTGCTTCGCGATCGACGAGTCGGCCGCGAACGGCGGCCAGCCGGTGAAGGTCGACCTCACGTAGAGGCGGACGACTTCCCGACCGGGCGGGGCGGGCCGCGGGCCCGCCCCGCCCGGTCAGAAGAACGTGTGGTAGGCGTCGACGACCGTGTAGTCGTCGTCGACGAGCGGGATCAGCCGCCACTTGTCGAATGCGGTGCACGGGTGGGAGATCCCGCAGCCGACGAGATCGCCGACGGCGAGCGGATCGCCGGCCGGGACGCGCAGGTAGGCGTGCTGGTCGTTCGTGTCCGTGACGGTCATGAGGCCGCGCACGTCTCGTAGCGAGCCGCCCGAGGCGACGCGAAGCGGGACCGGCAGGTCGATGTCGTAGGGGACGTCGCGCTTGCCGAGCAGGACGAGCGCGAGCTCCGGCTCCGGGCGGGAGAGGACGGCACCCCAAGCCTCGAGCGCGGCCTCGAGCCGCGGGCCGCCGGTCGAGCGGGCGCCGAGCGGGGAGAGGTGGTCGTAGAAGGCCGAGTCGTGCGTGACGTAGCAGCCGCTGCGCAGGACGAGCCGCACCGGCAGGCCTGCGATGGGTGGCGCGAGCCGCTCGGCGACTCGGTCGAAAAAGGCGCTGCCGCCGGCGGAGACGACCACCTCGGGACCGCCCGCGAGCGCACCCTCGGCGGCGAGCGTCGAGACGAGGTCGCGCAGGCGGTCGAGGAAGCCGTCGATCTCGGCGAGCGCGTCGTTTCCGTGCAGGATCCCCTCGTAGCCCTCGACGCCCGCCAGCTCGAGCCCGGGGGCCGAGGCAACGGCCCGGGCGACCGCGAGCGCCTCCTCAGCGTTGCGACAGCCGGTGCGCCCGCCGGGCAGCCCGAGCTCGACGAGCACGCGGATCGGCCGGCCCGTGCCCGCCGACGCTGCCAGGACCTCGACCGCGGCGAGCGAGTCGGCGAGGCAGAGGAAGTCGAAGGCGGGATCCGCCGCCAGCTCGGCGGCGACCCAGCGGATCGAGACCGGCTCCACGAGCTCGTTCGCGAGCAGGATCCGCTCGACCCCGAACGCGCGCGCGACCCGGGCCTGGGCGGCGTTCGCGACGGTGATCCCCCAGGCGCCGGCCTGAAGCTGGCGGACCCACAGCTCCGGGCACATCGTCGTCTTGCCGTGCGGCGCGAGCGAGAGCCCGCGCTCGCCGCACCAGCGCGCCATCAGGTCGAGGTTGTGGGCGAGCGCGCGCTCCTTCAGCACCATCACCGGCGTGGGGAGGTCGCCCGCGAGCAGGCCGAAGCCGCGCTCCCCGACCGTAGCGGGCGTGAGGCCTTCGGCCGCGGGGAAGCCCTTGTGGCGCCAGTCGATCGGCTCGGCGCGCAGGCGGGCAAGGGCGTCGTCACGCATCCGGCGATTCTAAGATCTCCCGAACCGGCGAGAGGGGACACAGATGCGCTTCGCGGATCGAACCGTGCTCGTCACGGGAGCGGCAATGGGGATCGGCAACGCGATGGCGCGGCGCTTCGCGGCCGAGGGAGCAGCGGTCGTGATCGGCGACGTGCTCGGCGACGAGGCGAAGGCGGCAGCGGCCGCGATCGAGGCTGCCGGCGGGCGCGCGCTCGCGCTGCGGGCCGACGTGACCGTCGCCGCCGATGTCGACGCGCTCGTCGCTGCCGCGGAGGAGACGTTCGGCGGCCTCGACGTGCTCGTCAACAACGCCTACTCGTGCCGGGGTGACAACGTCGCCCTGATGGACGAGGCGACCTGGGAAGCGGACATCGCGGGGGTGCTCAGGAGCGCCTTCCTCTGCTCGCGGCGGGTGCTGCCAGGGATGATCGAGCGCCGCCGCGGCGTGATCGTCAACATCGCCTCCGTCAACGGGCTCGCCTACTTCGGCAACGAGGCGTACAGCGCGGGCAAGGCGGGCCTGATCAACCTGACCGAGTCGATCGCCGTTCGCTACGGCCGCTACGGCGTCAGGGCGGTCGCGGTCGCGCCCGGCTCGATCGCCACCGCCGCCTGGCAGGAGCGCGTCGAGAAGGAGCCCGACGTGCTCGAGCGGCTCGTCAAGTGGTACCCGCTCGGCCGGGTCGGCACGCCCGACGACGTCGCGAGCGCGGCGCTCTTCCTCGCCTCCGACGAGGCGGCGTGGATCTCCGGGGTGACGCTCCGCGTCGACGGCGGCCTGCTCGCCGGCAACCAGGTGATGGTCGACGAGCTGCTCGTCGAGGCCCGGGACGCCGAGCTGTGACGCTCGACCTGCTCGTCCGCGGCGGCCGCGTGATCGACGGCGCCGGCAACCCCTGGTTCCACGCCGACGTCGGCGTCCGCGGCGGGCGGATCGAGGCGGTCGGCCGGCTCGCCGGCGCCGCCGCCGCCCGCACGATCGACGCGGACGGGCTCGTCGTCTGCCCGGGCTTCGTCGACATGCACACCCATTCCGACCTCCAGCTCCTCGCCAACCCGGCCCACGAGTCGAAGGTGCGCCAGGGCGTCACGCTCGACGTGCTCGGCCAGGACGGGCTCTCCTACGCGCCGGTCTCGGACGTGACGCTCGCGCAGCTCCGAGTCCAGCTCGCCGGCTGGAACGACGACCCGCCCGGCTTCAACTGGGACTGGCGCAGCATCGGCGAGTACCTCGACCGCCTCGACCGCGGCATCGCGATCAACGCCTGCTACCTCGTCCCGCACGGCACCGTGCGCATGCTCGCGATGGGCCTCGACGACCGCCCGCCGACGGACGCCGAGCTCGCCGAGATGAAGCGGCTCGTGCGGGAGGGGATGGAGCAGGGAGCGGTGGGGCTCTCGTCCGGCCTCACGTACGCGCCGGGCATGTACGCGACCGACGACGAGCTCGTCGAGCTCTGCTCCGTGCTCAGGGAGACGGGCGGCTTCTACACCCCCCACCACAGGAACTACGGCTCCCACTCGCTCGAGGCCTACCGCGCCTGCATCGAGATCGTGCGGCGGGCCCGCGTCCCGCTCCACTACGCGCACGCGCACCTCGGCTTCCCCGTCAACCGGGGCCGGGCGCCCGAGCTGCTCGCCATGATCGACGCGGCCCGCCGCGACGGGCTCGACGTGACGATGGACACCTACCCCTACCTCGCCGGCAACACCTACCTGCACGCGTACCTGCCGGGGTGGGTGCTCGCCGGCGGCCCCGACGACGCGATCGCCCGGCTGCTCGACCCCGGACTGCGCGAGCGGATCCGGGTCGAGCTCGAGGAGACCGGCTCCGACGGGGCCCACGGGGTTCCGATCGACTGGCCCGCCCACGTGATCAGCGGCACGGCGAGCCCCGAGAACGCCCGCTGGGTCGGAAGGTCGGTGGCGGACGCGGCGGCCGAGGCCGGCCAGCGCCCGATCGACTTCTACTGCGAGCTGATCGCGGCCGACCGGCTCGGGGCGGCCGTGATCTCCCACATCGGCAACGAGGAGAACGTCCGGGCGATCATGCAGCACCCGGCCCATATGGCCGGCAGCGACGGGATCCTCGTCGGCGAGCGGCCCCACCCGCGCGGCTGGGGAACGTTCGCGCGCTACCTGGCCGTTTACGTGCGCGAGCTCGGCGTGCTCACGTGGGAGCAGGCGATCCGGAAGCTGACCTCGCTGCCGGCGCAGCGGCTCGGCTTCCCCGATCGCGGCCTCGTCCGGCCGGGGATGGCCGCTGACCTCGTCTGCCTCGACCCGGAGACGGTTCGCGACACCGCGACCTACGAGGAGCCGAGGCAGGCGCCCGAGGGGATCCCGTACGTGGCAGTCAACGGCCGGCTCGTCGTCGACGACGGCCGCCAGACGGGCGACCTACCGGGGCGAGCGCTCCGCCTCGGCCGCTGATCGAGGATTCAGCTGTCGTGCGCCGCCGCGATCGCCTCGCGGATCCTGTCGAGCACGGCGAGCGGCGCGAAGCCGTAGTGGTAGAAGTCGACCCGCTCGAGCCCGAGCTCGCGCGCGAGCCGCAGCTTGGCGGCCAGGTTCTCGGCGGAGTCGCAATCGGGCAGCATGGGGCGCATCGCCGCGGAGAGCGCGCCACCGGGCGGTAGCGCCGCGCGGTAGGCGTCGAGGTCGAGCCGGATCCGTTCGGGGTCGGCGGCGTAAGTGATCGCCTCGAGCGAGCCGCAGGCGCTGCCCACCTGCGCCGGGTCGACGCCGAGCAGCCAGGCGATCTCCGGGGCGGGACCACCCGAGGGGCGCCCGTCCGCGTACCCCTTGATCGCGCCGGAGGCGTCCATGAAGGAGAGCGTGGCCCCTTCGGCCGCCGCCGCTGCGGCCACCTCGCCCGCGAGCGTCGCCACCGTCCGCTCGCGCGCGTCGAGGTAGGCGCCGAGCTCGCCGCCGGCGAGCGTGCGGGCCTCCTCGCGGGGAAGCTCGGCGCTCGGGTCCTCGCCGCCGTCGAAGACCAGCTGGATCTCCTCGCGGGCGAAGCGGTGCACCGCGGCAGCGTCGACGCCGGCCGCCTCCGCCGCCGCAAGGCAGTGACGGCAGAAGCAGAGGCTGAGCAGGAAGCGCGTCCGCGCGCCCAGGTGGAGGAAGTAGCGCTCGTGGTGGTAGCCGTGCTCGAGCGGATGGTAGTGGAGTGACTCGGCGACGATCGCGCGCATCCCGAGCCGCCCGATGTCGCCGGCGAGCGCGGCCGCGTAGGCGCGCACGTCCGGGTTCGCCGGGCAGAGCTCGGTCAGGCAGGGGTCGCCGAACGCGGTGCGCTCGGCGTGCTCCTCGCTGCCGCCGACCGTCCAGTCCGTGTGCAGGAAGACCGTCCAGGCGTTGACGGCGAGCCCGCGCGCGGCCGCCCGCTCGCAGAGCGCCGCGAGCACGTCCGTCTCGCGGGTGAGCGCGCTCACCCGCGGCTGGATCGCGAGGCCGCGGTAGCGGGCTGGGTCGGGGCGGAAGTAGGTGACGCCGCCCTCGAGGAAGCGGAGCTTGCGCACCGGGTTGTGCGGGAAGAGGTCGCGGGCCTCGTGGTAGACGGCGGCGACGGTCACCCCGTCGAGCCCGGCACGGTGCTGCACGTTGTCGAGCACCGTGCCGATGCCCTCGTCGTGCAGGTCGGTGGCAAAGGCGAAGGTGCAGGTGTCCACGCTGCGATGATTCCACCATGCCGGCCAGGGGTCTGACAACCGCCAGCGGCGGCGACGCCCCGTGAGCCTGCGCATCGGGATCGCCGGGATCTGGCACGAGACGAGCACGTTCGTGCCCGGCGAGACGGCGCTCGCCGACTTCGAGGCCTACGGGCTCGCTGACGGGTCGCAGGCGGTCAGCCGGGCGTTCGCGGGAACGGCGACCGAGGTCGGGGGCGCGCTCGAGGCGTGCGCGGCGCTCGGCCACGAGGCCGTGCCCTGCTTCTGGGCGGGGGCGGTGCCGGGCCCGACAGTCGGGGCGGCGACCTGGGCCGCGCTCCGTGACCGGCTGCTGGGGTCGCTCGAGCGGGCGCTGCCGCTCGACGGGCTCCTGCTCGCGCTGCACGGGGCGCTGGTCGCGGCCGGCAGCGACGATGCGGAGTCGGAGCTGCTCGCCGCCGTGCGGGAGCGGGTCGGGTCGATTCCGGTGGCCGTCGTCCTCGACCTCCACGGGAACCCCGGGGACGGGCTGATCGCCGACTCGGACGTCCTGCTCGCCTACAACACGTTTCCCCACACCGACGCGGCCGAGCGGGCGTCGGTGGGAGTCGGGCTGCTGGCCGAGACGGTCGAGGGTGCGCTGGCCCCGCTCGTGGCCGGTCGCCGCGTGCCGCTGCTCACCTGCCCGCTCGCCCAGGCGACGGACGTGGAGCCGATGGCCGGTCTGCTCCGCTCGGCGCGCCGGCTCGAGGCTCGGCCCGGCGTCGCCGCCGTCGCGCTCCTGCCTGGGTACGCGTACGCGGACGTCGAGCGGCTTGGCTTCGCCGTCTGCGTGACCGGCGAGGACGCGGCCGCGAGCGAGGCCGCCGACGAGCTGGCGGCGGAGGTGTGGGAGCGCCGGGAGGGGTTCCGCGTCGAGCTCGCCGGGGTCGAAGAGGCCGTCGGGCGGGCGCTCGCGGCTGCCGCTCCGGTCGTCCTGGCCGAGGTCTCGGACAACGTCGGCGGCGGCGCGCCCGGCGACGCGACCCACGTTGTCGCTGCGCTGGTCGACGCCGGAGCGCGCGGCGCGGTCGCGGTTCTGCACGACCCGGCTGCGGCGGCGGCGGCGTGCGCCGCCGGCCCGAGCGCGGGGGTCGAGGTAGTCGCCGGCAGCCCGCCGCTCCTCCTGCGCGGGCGCGTCGGCTTCGCGGGCGAGGCCCGCTATCGCCGTACCGGCAGCTACATGACCGGGAGCGAGGTCGGCATGGGCGCCTGCGCCATCGTCGACACGGGCGCGGTGGAGGTCGTGCTCACCTCCCGGCGTGTGATGCCGTTCGACTCAGACCACCTGCGGGCGGTCGGGATCGAGCCAGCGGAACGGAAGATCCTCGTCGTCAAGTCCGCGGTCGCCTGGCGGGCCGCGTTCGGCGACGTCGCCACCGAGGCGATCCCCGTGGACACGCCCGGGCCGTGCACCTGCCGCCTCAACACGCTCCCCTACGAGCGCAGGCCGAGGCCGCTCTGGCCGCTTGACCCGGCCTGAAGGGGCACGGCCCCTCCGGCCATCCGTGCCCGGGGTCAGACCCCGGACATGGCCGGCTCAGGCGTGCCCCGGGGCCAGGCCCCCGGACATGGCCGGCTCAGGCGTGTCCCGGAGCCAGGCCCCCGGACACTCGCCGCTAAGTCCGGGGTCGCCTGGCGGGCCGCGTGCCCCGGGGCCAGGCCCCCGGACACGCATCGCTAAGTCTGCGGTCGCCTGGCGGGCCGCGTTCGGCGACGTCGAGACCGAGGCGATCGCGGTCGACACGCCCGGCCCCTGCATGTGCCGGCTCGAGACGCTCCCTACGGGCACCGCCCGCGGCCGCTCTGGCCGCTCGACCGGCCTGAGTGGCCATGCCCGGGGCCAGGCCCCCGGACATGGCCGGATCAGGCGAGGAGTTCAATCAGCTTGACGCCGGTTTAGCCACGATGGTAAGAAGGCCGCGCCGGGGCAAACCCGATCGAGGAGGGACGACGTGACGCAACCGCTCGCCGGACACACGAACAGCTACCACTCCTACTCGTTCGAGGAGGCGCTCGCCGGCATCGCCGAGGCCGGGTACAAGGGGGTCGAGCTCTCCGCCGTGCCCGGCTGGACCGAGCATGTCGACCTCGATGCGCCGCCATCCGGGGTGCGCGCCCGGCTCGACCACTACGGGCTGACCCCGGTGTCGATCTCGGGCCACTCCGACCTGACCACGAGGGAGGGGCTCGCGCACGGGATCAAGGCTGTCCGCTGGGCGGCCGACTTCGGCCTCACGATCGTCAACACCGCGATCGGCGGCCACTGGTCGGAGGAGGAGAACGAGGAGGCGTTCCTCCAGAACATCGACGAGCTCGCGGACGCGGCGGAGGCGGCCGGCGTCGTCGTCGCCCTCGAGATCCACGGCGACATCATGGCCTCGGGCGCGGTGACGTTGCCGCTGATCGAGCGGATCGGCCGCGAGCAGATCCGCGTCAACTACGACACCGCGAACTGCGAGTTCTACGGCGCCGTCGCCGCCGTCGACGATATCCCCGCGATCGCCCCCTACCTCGCCCACATCCACCTCAAGGACAAGATCGGCGGGCCGCGTGAGTGGAACTTCCCCGCACCCGGCGAGGGTCACGTCGATTTCGCCCGCGTGCTCGAGGTGCTGCGCGCCTGCGGCTTCGACGGCCCCTGCGGCGTCGAGGTCGAGTTCACCGGCGAGCCGTGGCCGCCGCTCGCCGAGGTGACGAGGGCGATGACGAGCGCCTGCGACCACCTGACCGCGCTCGGCTACTAGCGGCGCCGCGAAGGAGCAGCGATGACCCGTTCGATCTTCATGCCTGAGATGACCCACCGCGAGGTGTCCGGGTACCTCGGTGGCGGCGGGCGCACCGTGATCGTCCCGGTCGGCTCGACCGAGGATCACGGCGACCACGGCCCGCTCTGGACGGACGTCTACATCCCACTCGAGATCGCGAAGCGCGCCGCGGGTGACCTGGCCGCGCTCGTCGGCCCGCCGGTCCCGTTCGGGATCGCGCACGACCACCGCGGCGCTCCCGGCGTCGTCCACCTGCGTCTCGACACGTACGTCGCGCTGCTCCGCGACGTCTGCGCCTCGCTCGCGGACACCGGTTTCCGGCGGATCGTGCTCCTGAACGGACACTACTGCAACTCGCACGCGATCGAGCTCGCCGTCGCCCAGTTCGCCGATGAGCTGCCCGACGGCACCCGCGTCTACCCGTTCCCGTACTGGGCCGGCCTCGCCCCCGACCAGGCGGAGCGCTACCTGTCGGGATCGGCCGGGCTGCACGCGAACGTCGGCGAGACCTCGATCGTGCTCGCGATCGACGAGGGGCTCTGTGACATGGAGCGCGTCCGCGACTTCGCGCCCGACCTGCCGGAGCTCAGGACGAGCCCGTTCGCGCTGCTCGACCCGCTCTTCCTTGCCACGCCCGGGTCGTTCTGGTCTCTGCTCGAGGCGGGCGGCGGCGTCTGGGGCAAGCCGAGCGAGTCGACGGCCGAGCAGGGCGAGGAGTTCCTCGGCTGGTGCACGGCCGCCGTCGTCAACCTCGTGCGCGACATGGAGGACGTCCACGACCGGCTGGAGCCGTCCTACTCGCGCACGCGCCCGGCCAGGAAGGGGGGAGCGGCGTGATCACGGTCGCGATTCTCGGCGGCGGCTTCATGGGCGCCGCGCACGCGAACAACTACCGAGCGCTCGGCGAGCGCGTCCGTGTCAAGACCGTCTGCTCTCGCACCGAGGAGAAGGCGCGGCGGGTCGCGGAGATCGTCGGCGCCGGCGTCTCCACCGACCTCGCCGCGACGCTTGCCGATCCCGAGATCGACGCCGTCGATATCTCCCTGCCGACTCCGCTCCACCGGGAGGTGGCGGACCAGGCGTTCGCGCAAGGCAAGCATGTCTTCCTGGAGAAGCCGATCGCGCTCACGCTCGAGGACGCGGACGCGATCGTCGCCGCCGCCGCTGCGAGCGGTCGTATCTTCATGGTCGGGCTCGTGCTGCGCTTCTGGCCGGAGTACGTCGAGCTGCAGCGGCGCGTCGCCGCCGGCGAGCTCGGCCGGCCGCTGGCCGCCTCCGCATTCCGGCTCTCCCCGCCGGCCGACTGGGCCGACTGGTACGCCGACCCGGCGGTCTCCGGCGGGCCTCCCGTCGACCTGATGGTGCACGACTTCGACCAGCTGAACTGGCTCCTCGGCACGCCGCGCACTGTGTATGCGCGCGCCGTCTCGCTCAGCGACCCGCCCTACCCGGACCACGTCGTCGCGGTCGTCGGCTACGACGGCGCCGAGGCGGTCGTCGAGGGCAGCATGGCGATGCCGGGCACGTTCCCCTTCTCGAGCTCGATCCGGCTGCTCTGCGAGGGGGGTGTCGCCGAGTACGCGTTCCGCGCCGCCCCCGCCGAGGGTGGCGGCAACATCGGCGAGTCCGACCCGTCCGCGCGCGGGCTGCGCCTCTATCCGCGCGGCGGCGATCCCGAGGTCGTCCTGCTCGACCCGGTCGACCCCTGGGGGCCCGAGATCGAGGAGTTCGTCCGCTGTGTCGAGGCGGGAGAGCAGCCCGCCAACGGCACCGGCGAGCAGGCGCGACTCGCGCTCGCGCTCTCCCTCGCCGCGAGCAGGTCGCTCGCGAGCGGCCGTCCGGAGGCCGTCTAGGTGGACGTCCGCGACCGCGTGCTCACCCGTGTCGAGGCGCTCCGCGATGACGCGATCTCGCTGCTGGGAGAGCTCGTCCGGGTCAACTCGACGACGCCGACGCAGCCCGGCGTCCAGAAGGCCGACGTGATCGGCGGCGAGACCCGTGTCAACGAGATCCTGAAGGAACGCTACGAGGGCGCCGGGCTCGAGACGCACTGGGTCGCCGAGGATCCGGAGCGGCGGAACCTCGTCGGCGTCCGCGCGGGCGCGGGCGGCGGGCGCTCGCTCGCCCTCAACGCTCACGTCGACACGGTCGCGGCCGTCGACCCCGACCGCTGGCTCTGCGGCAGCCCCTGGAACCCGGAGATCCGCGACGGGCGTCTCTACGGGCTCGGCTCGACGGACATGAAGGGCTCGGGCGTTGCCATGTGGGCGGCCGCGCAGGCGCTCGAGGACGAGGGCGTTCGGCTGGCCGGGGAGCTCCAGCTCCATTCGGTGATCGGGGAGGAGATGATGGAGCACCACCTCGGCACGACCGCGGTCGTCAGGGCGGGCTTCCGCACCGACGCTGCGATCGTGACCGAGCCGACGTCCTACCCGAGGCCGCTCACAGTCTCGCCGGTTGCGGCGGGCGTCTGGATCCTCCGCGTTGTCGTCCACGGCAAGACCAGCCACGCCGGCAACCGGCCGCTGACGATCCGGCCGGGGAGCCCCGGCGGCGGGGTCGCGCCCGACAGGGCGGGGGTGGGGCGGTGGGAGCCGATCGGCGTCAACGCGCTCGAGAAGGGGCTGCTCGTCGTCGAGTGGCTCCAGCAGCTCGAGCGCCAGTGGGGGCTGACGAAGAGCCACCCCCACTTCTCGCCGGGGTTCTTCACGATCGGCCCGAACGTGCTGCACTCCGACGCGGGTGTCCCGTTCCCCGCGTACATCCCCGACCGGGCCGCGATCGAGTACGTGATCTGGTACCCGCCGCAGGAGGACGCGGCCGACGTCGCCCGCCAGATCGAGGACCACGTTCTCACCGCGTCGAAGCTCGACATCTGGCTTGCCGAGCATCCACCCGCGTTCGAGTGGTTGAACAACTGGCCACCGATGGAGACGCCCTGGGAACACCCGCTCGTGCAGACGGTCGTCTCGGCGCACGAGCGCATCAGCGGGCAGGCGGTGCCGCCGCCGAGCCCCGAGCACCCGGTCAACTTCGGCGCCGCCTCGGACGGCTCGTTCTACGAGGACGAGGGGATCCCGTCCGTCGTCTACGGCCCCGGCAACCTCGAGATTGCCCACGGCCGCGACGAGCACGTCGAGCTCGACGAGGTCATGCTGGCCGCGCGGGTGCTCGCGGCCGCCGCCATCGACTGGTGCGGCCTTGGTTAGCCGGGTCGCGGAGCGGATCGACGCGCGCCGCGAGGAGGCCGTCCGGCTGCTCGAAGAGCTCGTCCGCGTGAACAGCGTCAACCCGAACTACCCGGGCGTCGACCGGGCCGAGCTGATCGGTGGCGAGACCCGCGTCAACGAGATCCTGAAGGAGCGCTACGAGGACGCCGGGCTCGAGACGCACTGGGTGGCCGAGGACCCGGAGCGTCGCGCCCTCGTCGGAGTGCGCGCGGGCGCGGGCGGTGGCCGCTCGCTCCTCCTGAACGGGCACATCGACACCGTGCCGGCCGCCGAGGGGGGAGAGTGGACGCACGGGAGCCCATGGGAACCGGCGATCGTCGACGGGCGCCTCTACGGCCTCGGCTCCACGGACATGAAGGCGTCCGCGGTATCGATGTGGCTGGTCGCCCGCGCCCTCGAGGACGCGGGCGTCCGGCTGGCCGGGGAGCTCCAGCTTCACTCGGTCGTCGGTGAGGAGACCGGCGAGTACCAGCTCGGCACGCTCGCCTGTGTCCGGGCGGGCTTCCGCGCCGACGGCGCGATCGTGACCGAGCCGTCGAACCCGCCGCGGCCGCTCACGATCACGCCCGTGTCCGCCGGCTTCCTCTGGCTCAAGGTCGTCGTCGAGGGCCTGAGCACGCACGCGGGCAACCGCCCGCTCGTGATCCGCCCGGGCGGGCCCGGCGAGGCGATCGGCGTCAACGCGCTCGAGAAGGGCGCGAGGCTCGTGCGGGCGCTGCAGGAGCTCGAGGAGCGCTGGGGGCTCTCGAAGAGCCACCCGTACTTCTCGCCGGGCTGGTTCACGATCATGCCCGGGCTGTTCCGCGCCGACCCGGGCGTCCCGTTCCCCGCCTACCTGCCGAACCGCGCCGAGCTGCACTGGGCGATCTGGTATCCGCCGCAGGAGGCGGAAGAGGACGTGATGCGGGAGATCGAGGAGTACGTGCTCGCCGTTTGCCAGCTCGACCCGTGGCTTGCGGGGCATCCGCCGAGCTTCGAGTGGCCGCTTCGCTATCCGGGGATGCGGACGGCGTGGGAACACGAGCTGCCGCAGACGATGGCGCGTGCCTGGGAGCGGGTGACGGGCGAGCCGGTGCCGCCGCCGAGTTCCCGGTACCCGGTCAACTTCGGCGCGGCGATGGAGGGGACGTGGCTCGAGCGGGAGGGGATCCCGTCGATCGTCTTCGGCCCCGGCGATCTGCGGGTGGCGCACGCGAAGGACGAGTACGTCGTGCTCGACGAGATGATCCTCGCGGCGAAGGGGCTCGCCGCGTGCGCGATGGAGTGGTGCGGCGTCGCCTGAGCCGCCCCGAGGGAACCGACCAGCGAGGGAGTGGAGCGAGAATGTCCTGGATCCAGACCGGCTCGTCGATCATCTTCTTGCCCTACACGCTCGAGCAGGCGCTGACGGGGCTCGCCCGGGCGGGCTTCGTCAACGTCGAGATCGGGGCCGTCAAGGGGTTCCTCGAGCACCTGGACCCGGACGCGATCGACGCTGCGGCGATCGAGAACTGCCGGCGGCTGCTCTCCGAGAACGGCCTCACCTGCGTGTCGATGAGCGGTCACGCGCAGCTCCACACGGACGAGGGGAAGCGCCGCCTGACGGACGTTCTGCGCGCCGGGCGCGAGCTCGGGATCCGGGTGCTGAACACGTTCACCGGCGACGCGGAGACCCCCGAGGAGGTCGAGACGTTCAAGGCGAACGTCTGCGAGATCGCGGATGAGGCGCAGGGCTACGGGATCCGCCTCTGCATCGAGACGGACTCGAACCTGCTCCCGACCGCCGAGGTCGGACGCGGGATCCTCGAGGAGATCGGACACCGGTGGGTGCAGTTCAACTACGACCCCGGCAACGTCATCTACTACACGGGCGCCGACCCCTCGACCGACGTCGAGCACGCGCTCGACCGGCTCGGGCACTTCCACCTCAAGGATCAGCGGGGCGGCCAGGGCGTCGCCGACTTCCCGCCGCTCGGGGAGGGCGAAGTGGACGTGCCGCACCTCCTGCGCCGGCTGCGCGATACCGGCTTCTCCGGCCCGGTCTCGATGGAGATCGAGTTTACGAACTACGAGTGGCCGGACTGGGAGGCCTGCGTCGAGGCCGCGCGGCGCGGCAAGGCGTACTGGGACGGCCTCGGCCTGTAGGCGCGGGTCATGCGCCGCTCGCGCTCCGTTGCCACCCCTGGCCGGGGGAACCCCGGGGTCAGACCCCGGGGTCAGACCCCCGGGTTCCTGTGCCCGTGAATCCGGGTGCGCGAGTGAGATCCGGCCGAGATCTGAGTCGCCGCGCAGTAAGGGGTCTGACCCCCCTGACAGCGTCCCGGGCATGTCCGCTGCGGGCGGGGGTCAGGGCGTGAAGCCCCTGCGGGTGGCGATTCTCGGCGCCGGCTTCGCGGGGACGTTCCACGCACAGGCGTGGGCGGAGTGCGCGGGCGCCGAGATCGCCGCGGTGGTGGATGCGGAGCCTGCCCGGGCCCGCGAGGTGGCGGAGCGGTTCGGCGGCGAGCCGGCCGGCTCGCTCGAGCGGGCGCTCGCCGGCCATGTGGACGTCGTCGACGTGTGCCTGCCGACCGTGCTCCACGAGGAGGCGACGACTGCCGCGCTGGTAGCCGGCAAGCACGTGCTGTGCGAGAAGCCGATCGCGCTCGATCTCGCCGCCGCCGGCCGCATGCTCGCCGTCGCCCGGGAGGCCGGCGCGATCCTGATGGTCGCTCACGTCCTTCGCTTCTGGCCCGAGTACGAGCGGCTCGCCGAGCTCTCCGGCACCGGCGAGCTGGGGCCCTTGCGGGCGCTCACCTGCGCGCGCCTCGTCGCGAGGCCCGGGCCCTACGCGCCCTGGCTGCTCGACCCGCAGCGGGGGCTCGGGCTCGGCGAGGTGGCGGTCCACGACCTCGACATCGCGGCCGCGCTCCTCGGCCGGCCGCGTTCGGTCGTCGCGACCGGCGTCCGCGACGAGACGGGCTGGTCGCACCTCCAGGCACTGCTTCGCTTCGACGGCGGCCGGGTCGCGACCGTCGAGGCCGGCTGGCACGTGCCGGAGGCGCAGCCGTTCGCCGCCACCTACCGCGCCGTCTGCCAGCGCGGGATCGTCGAGTACGACTCGCGCCGGCAGCCGACGCTGTCTCTGATTCGCGACCAGGGTGCCGAGGAGGTCGACGTCGGCGCCGCCGGCAAGACCGCGGGCGGCCCCTGGGCGTTCGACGCTGCCGGCTACGTCCGCGAGGTCGAGTACTTCGCCGGCTGCGTCCGCGAGCGGCGTGAGCCCGAGCGCTGTCCACCCGAGGCGGGCCGGCAAGCGCTCGAGCTGACGCTCGCCGTGCTCGAGTCGGCCGCGAGCCGCCAGGAGCTCGCGCTGGCCGTTTCCTGACGAGGCTTGCGCGACCGATCCACTCCGGCCGCGTCCGGGGACTGGCTCTCGGAGGAGCCAGGCTAGACAGAGTCCCCTTCGACCTTGTAGCGTGCGGCGCATGCGGCGAGCCGGTGCTGCGGTGGCACTCGGTGCGAGCGTGCTCGCGATCGGCGCCGCGAACGCCTGGGCGTTCAAGATCGACCCGGGCCGGACGGCGATCCCGCTGGTGCACGCCCACGTCGGGGATTCCGGCATCCACGAGTCGGTCACCCATCTCGCGATCCTGATCGCCCACCAGGAGGAGCGGGAGTTCACCCCGCCGCGGGCGTTCATCAAGGACGTCCAGACCGGAGCGGAGAACGCCGATGTCACCCACCAGTTCGACTCCGAGCAGCACTTCGACAACGCCACCGTCGCGAACGGCGGCTTCGAGCTCGGCTTCGCGCTCGTGCACGGGTACTTCGACCAGGCGGTGAAGCTCGCGCAGGGGAATGACGAGTTCAGGGAGCCGAGCTTCACGAGCTTCAGGGACATCGCCAAGGAGGTCGAGTCGGCGCTTGCGCGCGTCGTCGTCAGCCCGAAGTGCATCCTGCGGCGACAGTGCCCGACCGCCGCGTTCTACGCCCGGGCCGGGCTCGTCAAGGCGTACGCCGACACGGTGCTGCTGCTGAACCCGAACCCCGACCCGCACGTGCCGACGAACCCCGGCTCGCTCTTCGCCTCCCCGCGAAACGGGCCCTGCACGGTGCCTCTTCTCTGCCGCGCCGCGCCGGCCATCTCCAAGGCGTCCCGGACCGCGATCACCGAGGTCGAGGAGGCGGTGGACTGGTCGCTCGGCAAGCACTCGGGCAAGACGCTCGCGCAGCTCCTCGGCCAGGACCACACCCTCGTCAAGCGGCTCGAGCGGGCGCGTGACGCGATCCGCGCCTACCGGGCGTTCCAGCTCGCGGGGCACGCGCTGCACGCCGCGCAGGACTTCTTCGCCCACTCGAACTACGTGGAGCTGATGGCCGGAGTACCGGTGGGCCAGCCGATCGCCTCGACGGGCATGGTGCCCGAGGATCTCCCGGTCCCGGCGAGCGCCGCGGACTTCGGCCTGGCCGGGCTCCGCACGCTGATGGGAGACGAGCGCTACGCCCGGCTCGAATCCGGCGGCGTCGCAGCAGACTGGCTCGGCGAGGGCGACTACTGCCTCGGCGACCGCGTGCTGAGCGTCTTCAACCCGGCCCAGAAGATCGAGTTCCGCCTGCCGCGTCTGAGCGCTCTGGCCCTGGGTCTACCCGGCCTGCTCGTCGAGCCGAAGCAAGTGTCGATCCCGCTCGGGGGCACGAACCCGGGCCCGCCGCCGGGGCTCAGCTACTGCCACTACGTGACGTCGACGACCGCCGGGCTGAACAAGGACGAGCCGGGCACGGGCGAGCCTTCGCATGCAAACCACGAGTTCGCGGCGAAGGTGGCCGAGCGGGTCTCGGTCCTCCTGTGGCGGGACTTCATCAGCCGGGCGACCGCGTACTGCCCGGCACCGGGGCGACACCTCAACGGCGACGGCTGCGAGTTGCCCCCCGAGCAGCCCCCGAGCGATCTCTGCGTACCGACCGGCGAGCCGGCGACCGCACCGGAGGGGACGCTGCTCGAGACGTGCACGCTCGATCCCCGGGTCGTGGAGCCGTACGATCCGGTCTACGGATCGGTTGTTCTCCTCCCGACGCGGAGCTACCGGCTGGTGGTGAGCGGAGTCGTGGCCGAGGTGCATCTCGACGACGTCTCGAGCTACTGGGAAGCGGATGCGCTCTACTGCCTCGACTCCCCCGGCTGGGAGTCGTACTGCGGTGACGCCGGGGAGCTGTTCCGGGGCTGGCCCGCCGGCGGCGCCCTGGGCGTCTACTGGGGAAACGGGTTCGGCGGGTACGGTAACCCCGCTCCGTTCTGGGCGGTCGACGGCACGACGGGAGGGGTGCCGCCGGCGAGCCCGACCCCGCCGCCGTACTCGGAGGCCAACGTCTACGCGGTGACGATCGGCGGCGTCGCGGGCCAGATCGCGTTCCTTCAGCAGACGCACGCCAACGTGGGTAGCTTCGTGGTCGAGCTGTGGACGGCCGGCGAGGGTCCCGCGGACACGCGGCCGGCCCGGGCGCGAGCTCTCCCCTGACACCGGTGGGGAGGGCCCTGACCCGCGCCGTCGCTACCGGAGGACGGGCAGGGTGACCCGGGAGGCCCGCGCGCGATCGTGGAGCACCGTCTGCGTCGCCACGACCGCCCCCTCCGGCCCCTCGACGCCGAGCGGCCCGCCCGTGTTCAGGTTGCGGTCCCAGTGGGGGAAGTCGGAGCTCGAGACGTCGAGGCGGAGGCGGTAGCCGGCCGGGATACGAGCTCCGATCGGGCCGAGCGCGAGCCGGTACTCCTCGACCCGGCCGGGCGTGAGCAGCTCGGGCTCGGAGAGCGAGCGGCGGTAGCGGGCCCGGACGATCCCCTGCACCAGGTTGATCGACTCGCCGTCCGGGTCGACGCGGCACAGCTTCGCCGTGAAGTCCGTGTCGACGGCGGTCGAGGCCGCATGGAGCGTCACCTCGACCTCGCCGACGAGGTCGAGATCCTCCGCGAGCGGCGCCGACGTGTAGACGAGCGTGTCGCCCCAGCGCTCGGCGGCGTGCTGGGAGCGCGGCCCCATCGGCGTCAGGGCATCGTCGCAGCAGGAGCGCCCGCCGGCGCTCGCGACCGGCGCGAGCGGGTCGAAGACGAACACGTCCGGCGGCTCGTCGCCGGGCGCTTCCTGCGACAGCGTCCCGTCGCCGTACTTCGAGTTCGCGCGCCCGCCCGAGTGGAGAAACCACTCCATCGGTCTCGCCCCCGGCGGCGGCCAGGCGTCGAGGTCGCGCCAGCCGTCCCCGAGCACGTACACGGTCGCGGGCGCATCGAACACGCCCGAGACGCGCCCCTTCACGACCTCGTCGAGGAAGCGAAGCTGCCAGTCGTTGACCGCCCGCGGCCCCGCGTCCGCCCGCCCGCCGCAGAGCGGCTCCCAGGGCCCGTGCTGCCACGGTCCGACGAGCAGCTTCTGCCGGCCTGCGATGCCCCGGAAGTTGCGCACCGTGCCGGCGACGAAGATGTCGTACCAGCCGCCGACGTGCAGGCCGGGAACCTGGATCCGCGAGTAGTCCTCGTCGATCGCGGTCGCGCGCCAGTAGTCGTCGTAGGTCGGGTGCTCGAGCCAGTCGAAGTAGTAGGGGGCGTCGGCGCGGCCGAGACCGGGCGGCTTGCGGAGCGGCAGGTGCGAGAGCCAGTCCGTGCTGCCCGCGACCGCCTCCAGGCGGGAGATCTCCGGTCCGTCCCCCGCCGTCCGCGCCGTGTACGCGGCCAGCCCGGCCGCCCAGCTCGCCGCGAACGCGAGGTTGAGCGCGCCGCGCTCGTACGTCCAGCCCTCGTAGAACTGCCCTGCCGTCAGCCCCGGGCAGATCGCGACGAGGCTCGGCGGGCGCTCGGCGGCGGCGAGGAGCTGCGCGGCCCCCGGGTACGAGAACCCGTACATCGCGACGCGCCCGTCCGCGCCAGGCAGCCGTGCCGCCCACTCGACCGAGTCGTAGCCGTCCTTCGCCTCGTTGACGAAGGGGTAGAAGACCCCCTCCGAGCGGAAGCGGCCCCGGCAGTCCTGGACGGCCACGACCCAGCCCTGCCGAGCCCACCAGGACGGGTGCGCGTACCCGGAGCCGCTCTGGGCGTAGGTCTTGTCGTACGGGTTGCGCATCAGCAGAGTCGGCCAGGGGCCGTCGCCCGCGGGCCGGTAGACGTCCGCGCGCAACGTCACCCCGTCACGCATCCGCGCGGGGACGTCGCGCTCGACGGTGACCTCGGAGAGGCCCGGAAACGGCTCGGGCGTCACCTCAGCTCCGCACCCAGACCGGATCGCCGGCGACGACGGTACGCACCGGCTCGAAGCGGGCGTCGAGCACGGCGAGGTCGGCCCTGAACCCGGGCGCGAGCCGGCCGCGGTCTGCAAGGCCGAGCAGGCCGGCCGGCGTCAGGCTCGCCATCGTTGCGGCCTCGGCGAGCCCGAAGCGGGCGGCCATCCGAGCGACGAGCGCGGCGCCGCAGCGATCGCCGCCACGGAGCTTCCCGGTCAGGGAGTCCTCGGCCGGTGGGGGAACGACGTCACTCGTGAGCGCGATCCGCCCCGGCCCCGCCACTCTGAACGTCACCTCCTCGGTCGCGGGGTGGAGGTGGCGCCCGTCGGCGATCAGCCCGAGCGTGACCCGCTCGTCCGCGAGCAGGGTCCCGATCGCGGCCGGCTCGCGCCCGCGGAAGCCGCTCATCGCGTTCCAGATATGCGTCGCGAAGGAGGCGCCCCGGTCGATCGCGGCCCTGGTCGTGTAGTGGTTCGTCCGCGTGTGGCCGATCGCCGCGATCGCTCCGGCGGCGACGATCCGGTCGATCGCCTCGAAGCCGCCCTCGACCTCCGGGGCGAGCGTGACCATCCGCACGCGCCCGCTCGCGAGCCAGCCGTCGAGCTCGGCGAGATCGACGGGGCGGATGTGCTCCTCCGCCTGGGCGCCCGCCTGCTCCGGGTTCAGGTACGGCCCCTCGACGTGCGCGCCGAGACAGCACGGATCGTCCGGAAGCGCCGCCAGGAACTCCTCGACGGCGCCGCGCGGCGACGTGCCGACGGTGGCGAGGTAGCCGGTCACTCCGCTCGCGGCGCACCGGCCCGTGTCGTAGACGTGCAGGTCGACGAAGCCGGGGAAGACGAGCGGCGCCTCGAGCGGCTCGTCCGTCTGATCGACCGCCGCGATCAGCCCGTCCTCGATCCGGAGCACCCCGGGCCGCGCGCCGTCGATCGGGTCGACGAGGAGTCCCACCAGCTCGCGTGCCATGCGCCCGATTCTCGCGGACCGGGAGGCGCCCGGGCCCGCCCTACCGCAGCGCCGCGACGTCGAACGCCGGCGCGAAGGGGTTCAGAAAGCGGACTCCTTCGATCAGCCGGCCGTGCGAGAGGTCCTCGGTGAGAACGGTCGCGATCCCGCTCAGCTTCGCGGTCGCCCAGATCAGGCCGTCCCAGTAGGAAACCTGATGCTCGCCGACAGCCCGGATCGCCTCGAGGACCGCCGCGCTGGTGGCGGTACAGACAGTCCAGCCCCGGACGAACGCGGCGACATTCCACCCCGCCTCCTCGTGACTGAGTGGAGGGCGAAGCTTGCGCGTCACGGTCGTGAAGAACTCGCCGAGCACCTGCGTGCTCACGGCACCGCGAGCTTCTCGCTCGAGCTGCTCGAGGACGTACAGCGCGTGCTGTTGCTTCGCCCGATCGAGCGGGTCGTAGGCGTACACGAGGATGTTCGTGTCAACGAGCGCGGCGGCGGGCGAGCTCATCGAGCCGCTCCTCGTAGAGCTCGTCACGGGTCCAGGTGCGCCTCCCCTGCGGCACCTCCAGACGGCCCCGCTCGCGCATGAACGCGAGCGCGTCCTGCCAGAGCGCCTCGTCCTCGGGGAGCCGGCGGGGCTTCGTGACGTGGTCGATGCCCTGCCGGATCAACTCCGACTCCGTGACGCCGAGCTGCGCCGAGCGCTGCTTGAGCAGCTCGTCCTGCTCGGGCTCGATGTAGACCTGCTTGCGCACCATCCTTGGCATACATCGTAGGGTACATCGCGCCGTGTCATCGTCCATTCCGGACGGCGGCGGCTTACTGGGAAACGAACAGGTGTTCGTCCGATGCCCTGGCTAGACTCTCCGCGATGGCCGCCGGTGAGATCGTCGTCCTCGGCGCCCGCGAGCACAATCTGAAGGACATCGCCGTCAGGCTGCCGCGGAACGCCCTCGTCTGCATCACCGGGCTCTCCGGCTCGGGGAAGTCGTCGCTCGCGTTCGACACGATCTACGCGGAGGGCCAGCGTCGCTACGTCGAGTCGCTCTCCGCGTACGCGCGCCAGTTCCTGCAGATGATGGAGAAGCCGGACGTCGACTCGATCGAGGGGCTCTCGCCCGCGATCTCGATCGACCAGAAGACGACGTCGCGCAACCCGCGCTCGACGGTCGGCACCGTCACCGAGATCTACGACTACCTGCGCCTGCTCTACGCGCGCGCCGGCCGCCCCCATTGCCCCGTCTGCGGCCGCGCGATCGCGGGCCAGGCCGTCGAGACGATCGTCGACCAGGTGCTCCAGCTCCCCGAAGGGACGAAGTTCACGATCAACGCCCCGGTCGTGCGCGACCGCAAGGGGGAGTTCCGCGACCTGCTCCAGGGCCTGCGCGACGAGGGCTTCACGCGCGTCAAGGTCGACGGCGCCGAGCGGCTGCTCGACGAGGAGATCGAGCTCGACAAGAAGTACAAGCACACGATCGAGGTGGTCGTCGACCGGCTCGTCCTCAGGCCGGACCTGCGCCACCGCCTGACCGACTCGATCGAGACCGCGCTCGCGCTCGCCGACCGGCTCGTGACCGTCGACGTCGTCGGCGGCGAGGAGCTGACCTTCTCCGAGCGGTTCGCCTGTCCGGAGCACGGAGCCGGGCTGCCCGAGCTCGAGCCGCGCGTGTTCTCGTTCAACTCGCCCCACGGCGCCTGCCCGCGCTGCACCGGCCTCGGCCACCAGCAGGAGATCGACCCCGACCTGCTCGTGCCCGACCCGGCCCAGCCGGTCGGGAGCGCGCTCGTGCCCTGGTCGGTCGGCGGCTCCTCCTTCTACGAGTCGGTTGTGCAGGCGATCGCCGACCGCTACGAGCTCGACCTCGACACGCCCTGGTGCGACCTCCCCGAGGACGCGCAGCGGCTGTTCCTGTACGGCACGGGCGGCGAGCGTGTCTACGTCCAGTACCGCAACCGGATGGGCCGCAAGCGCTCCTACATGCTCGCATGGGAGGGAATCGTCACCAACCTCGAGCGCCGCTACAAGGAGACCGACTCGGCGACACAGCGCGAGCGGATCGAGGAGTACATGTCGGCGCGACCGTGCTCGGCCTGCCACGGCGCCCGCCTGAAGCCGGAGGTGCTCGGGGTCACCGTCGGCGGCCTCAACATCCACGAGCTGACGCGCCGGTCGGTCCGGGCGGCGATCGAGTTCGTCGACGGGCTCGCGCTGTCCGAGCGGGAGCGTCACATCGCTGCGCGGATCCTGAAGGAGATCCGCGAGCGGCTGACCTTCCTGAACGACGTCGGCGTCGGCTACCTGGAGCTCGACCGGGCGGCGGCGACGCTCTCGGGCGGCGAGGCGCAGCGCCTGCGGCTCGCGACCCAGATCGGCTCCCAGCTCGTCGGCGTCCTCTACATCCTCGACGAGCCGTCGATCGGGCTGCACCAGCGCGACAACGACCGCCTGATCCGCACGCTCGAGAGCTTGCGCGACATCGGCAACACCGTGCTCGTGGTCGAGCACGACGAGCAGATGATGCGCGCGGCCGACCAGCTCGTCGACATGGGCCCGGGCGCGGGCGAGCTCGGCGGGAGGGTCGTCGCCCAGGGCTCGGCCGCGGAGGTGGCGCTGGTCGAGGAGTCGGTGACCGGCCAGTTCCTCTCGGGGGCGCGGCGGATCAGGGTGCCCCCGAGGCGCACGCACGACGCGGGCGCGTTCCGCGTCCTCGGCGCGCGGATGCACAACCTGAAGGGGATCGACGTCGAGTTCCCGGTCGGCAAGCTCGTCTGCGTGACGGGCGTGTCCGGGTCGGGGAAGTCGACGCTCGTGAACGAGATCGTCTACAAGGCGCTCGCGAACCGGCTCTCCCGCGTGCGCGTGAAGCCGGGCGAGCACGAGGCGGTCGTGGGGATCGAGTGTTTCGACAAAGTGATCGACATCGACCAGTCGCCGATCGGGCGGACGCCGCGGTCGAATCCGGCGACGTACACGAAGCTGTTCGACCACGTGCGCGATCTGTATGCGCAGACGCCGGATGCGAAGGTGCGCGGCTACCGGCCGGGGCGGTTCTCGTTCAACGTGCGGGGCGGTCGCTGCGAGACGTGCAAGGGTGACGGGACGATCAAGATCGAGATGCACTTCCTGCCGGACGTGTACGTGACGTGCGAGACGTGTCACGGGCGCCGCTACAACCGGGAGACGCTCGAGGTCAGGTTCAAGGGGAAGTCGATCGCGGACGTGCTGGAGATGTCGGTGGAGGAGGCGCTCGCGTTCTTCGCGAAGATCCCGAAGCTGCGCCGCCGCCTGCAGACGCTCCACGACGTGGGGCTCGACTACGTGAAGCTGGGGCAGCCGGCGACGACGCTGTCGGGCGGGGAGGCGCAGCGGGTGAAGCTGTCCTCGGAGCTGTCGAAGGTGGCGACGGGTAGGACGCTCTACATTCTCGACGAGCCGACGACGGGGCTGCATTTCGCGGACATCGAGAAGCTGCTCGAGGTGTTGCAGCGTCTGGTGGACTCGGGGAACACGGTGCTCGTGATCGAGCACAACCTGGACGTGATCAAGCAGGCGGACTGGGTGGTCGATCTCGGCCCGGAGGGCGGCGACGGGGGCGGCGAGCTGGTCGCGTGCGGGACGCCGGAGGAGGTGGCCCGGGTCGAGGGGAGCTTCACGGGGCGGTTCCTGCGCGAGGTGCTGGCCGAGGTCACGGCGGCGGCGGCCTGAGCCCGGCGGCGCCCCCGGGGCCCCGGGCCCGCGGGGCGTCGCCGCCCGTCCCCCTGTCACTCCGGCCGCCCCGGGCGGCCGGCCGCCAAGGTCGCGTCGGCACAAGGTGGCGTAACCCCGCCCGCGAAGGCTCGCCCGGGAGCTGAATCGCGTCCGCCACGCGGGCGCGGGGCGAGCCGAGCGTGGCCCGGCGGCCGGCCCCACTCGAATAGATCTGACAACAACCGTGAAAATGGTTTAGTCTTTCCCGACAGGGCCTGTAAGTCGGTCCTTACACGCCGTCAGGTTGCGGGGAGAGCGCCGTGAGAGTTCCGCCACGCGAGTCAGAGACAGCCAGGATGAGCGGGGCGCCGCCGACCGGGCGGCCGCGGTGCGCGCGGGAGCGGGGCGCCCGGACCGTTCCGCGGGGGGACGCCGTCCTCCGCGCGCTGCGCCGCCCGCGGGTCGGGCCCGTCCTCTCGCTCGCGCTCGCCCTGTCACTCGCTTGCGGGGTGATCTGGGGCGCGGGCACGGCGTCCGCTCAGAGCTCGTCCCCCTGGCAGGTGGCGGAGCGGATTCGCGACCTGGCGTTCGAGGCCCAGAACCACCTCTACGCCGCCGACCGCGGCGAGCAGCCGGCCGCGCACCGTGAGGCCGCCCTCGCCCTGCTCGAAGAGGCGCGGACCGCGTACGTCGAGGCGCTCCAGCCCGACCTGCGCGCGCTGGCGCCCGCCGCCGATCGCGTCATCGCCGAGGTGCTGGGCGCGGCCCGGGCCGCCGCGGAGGAGGGCAACGGCTCAGCGCTGGCCGCCGCCCGGGGGCGGCTCTGGGCGGGCTTGGTCGGTGGCAGCTACCGGGCCGCTCTGGCCAGTCTCGGGGCCGGGGACGCCGACGCGGCCGCCCTCTGGCTCCGCCTGCGGGAATACCGCGAGGCGACGAAGGCCGCACCGGCGGCGACCGGAGCCGCGGAGGCGCTGAACGCCCTGCGAGCGGGCGAGCGGTCGCCCGCCGAGGCGCTCGCCGCGGTCGACAGCGACCTGCGCGACGCCTACTTCTACCGTCTGCGCAATGCCCTGAACGACCTCTCCGACGCGGCCGAGAAGGGATTCGTCACCCGCGCGGCGGAGTGGGCCGGACTGGCGCGTGGCTACTTCGAGATCCTTCGCGACGACTTCGCCGGTAAGCGTGGCGACGGCGCTGCCGCGTCCCTGGCCGGGGTTCTGGCGGCCGTGGAGGAGGCCGCGGTTGGCGGGGACTGGCGAGCCGTCGAGTCGGGCGTGGGTGAGGCCCGGTCTGCGCTCGCCGAATACCAGCCGGTCGAGCTGACGGGCGAGGAGGTGGCGGAGCGGGCCAACCTGCTCTACCTGTTTCTCGATCTCGTCCGGGTCGAGTACCGAGACGGGGTACGCGACGGCGAGATCGTGATCCCGATCGAGTACCAGGAAGCCATGACCTTCCGCGCGCAGGCGCACGGGATCTTCGAGGAGCTGCGCCCGATCCTGGCCGCCGCGGACAGCGGGGCCGCCGCACGCCTGGAGGAGCTCCTGGGCGAGCTCGAGTCCGTGCTCGCTGACCTCGGCGACCGGGTGCAGGTGGAGCGCCTCGTGGAGGAGGCGCTGACCCTGGTGGAGTCGACGCTCGAGGTTCAGACCGATACCAGCTCGGCAGCGGCTGCCTTCCCGATCATCAGCACCCTGCTCGACGAGGTGCTCTCGTCGGCGCGGCAGGGCCGCTACGAGGACGCCGAGCGAGCGCGGCTGGAGGCCTACGCGGTGTTCGAGAGCGGGCCGGAGCTGAATCTCGCTCAGCGCGCCCCCGGTGCGAGCCGCGAGCTCGAGGGTCTGTTCTGGGAGGGGGCGGGCGGGAGCAAGGGGCTGGCCACGCTGCTGAGGGAGCACGCGGCGCCGGGCGAGATCGAAACCGCCATCGCGGCGCTGACGACGAAGCTCGCCGAGGCGGAGCGGCTTCTGGGAGTGCGCCTGAGCGGCATCTCGGCGGCGGCCCACGCGGCGGTGATCATCATCCGCGAGGGGCTCGAGGCCCTGCTGATCGTGGGGGCGATCCTCGGCTACCTGCGCGCGACGGGGGAGCCGAGGAAGTACCGCCTGTGGACGTATGCCGGCGTCGCGGCCGCGATCGTGCTCAGCCTGCTCACGTGGGTGGCCGCGCGCAGCCTGGTCACGATCAGCGTCGCCAACCGCGAGCTGATCGAGGGCGTGGCCAGCCTGATCGCCGTGGCCGTCCTCTTCTACGTGACCAACTGGCTATTCCACAAGGTCTACGTCGTGGACTGGATGACCTTCATCAAGGGGAAGGTGGGCAAGGCGGTGACGGGCGGCTCGGCGCTCGCGCTCGCGGGGCTGGGTTTCACGGTCGTCTACCGCGAGGGGTTCGAGACGGTGCTCTTCTACCAGGCGCTGCTCTTCGACGCGAGCTCGACGGCGGTCCTGCTCGGATTCGTCGCCGGCTCGGCGGTCATTCTCGCTTTGGCGTACGCGATCCTGCGGCTGAGCGTGCGAGTCCCGCTCAAGCTGTTCTTCACGATCACGGGACTCGTGATGCTGCTGCTCGCCTTCAGCTTCACCGGGGCGGGGATCCGCGAGCTGCAGGAGGCGGGGATCGTGACTGCCACCCTGCTCGAATGGATGCCGGAGAACGTTCTCCTGATGGAGACCCTGGGGATCTTCCCCACGGTCGAGACGACCCTCGCCCAGGCGCTGTTCGTCTGCCTGATCGCATCCACGTTCATCTACAGCCGCTGGCGGGGCCAGAGGGATCCCGCTCGGCCGGTTGCCATCGCAGAGAAGGAGGGAGCATGATCGTGTCCAAGCGAGCCGCGCTCGCGCTTGCCGCCGTCGTGTCCGCGGTCTCGCTGCTCGCCGCGTGCGGAGGCGGCGGCGGCGAATCCGCGCCGACGGCGACCGCGACGGCGACCGCGTCGGCGGCAGTGGACACCGCCGGGATCAAGGACTACCTGCTCGAGCACGGAAACCAGATGGCGGAGAGCACCGCCGCCATCGAGGCCGATGCCGAAGCGTACTTCGCGATCATCGAGGGCCGCGATTTCGACTACCGGGTCGCCTGGGCCGACCGCCGCGAGGAGCTGGTCGAGCTCCTGGTCGGCGCCAAGCAGAAGTGGATTCTCGCGCACAACGACTACGAGCTGATCGAGGGGATCGTGGCCGGCGTTCCGTCGCTCTCGTACTACGACACCTGGATCGACGCCGGCCCGCCGGCCACCGAGGCTCCGGAGGAGGCCGTGGACTGGGTCTTGGAGCTTGGCGACGGGCGCACGCTCGACAGCCCCGGCAACATCTTCCACCACCTGCTGGAGACGACCCTGTGGGGAACGGTGCCCGACTACACCGGCCAGCGGGCGGATCTCGACGGCGACGGCGAGGACGAGCTGGGCGAGGTGCTGCCCGAGGCGTACGTCTTCCTCGCCGCGGCGCAGGCGATGAACGACGCCACGGCCGAGATGAACGCCGCGATCGCCGACTGGGAACCGACTCCCGAGGACGCCTTCACGGCGCTCGTGACGATGATCCCGACCATGGGCGAGTACTTCGAGGAGTGGAAGCTCTCGGCGTTCATCACGGGGGAGGACCCGCGCTTCGTGGCCCAGACCCGCCTCGTCGACATCAGGGGCATCGGCACCAGCCTGAACGTGATCTACTCCCACCTCGACCCGGCGGTTGCCGCCCGGGACGCGGCGCTCGCCGAGCAGATCACGAGCGGCTTCACCGACCTGCTCGATTTCGTCGACCAGGTGTACACGCAGGAGCAGGCCGGGGCGGGCTTCGGGCCCGAGGAGGCCGATGCTCTGGGAACCGAGGCCCAGGACAAGGCCCAGGCGCTGGCCGCCCTGGTTGCCCAGGCGGCGACCGCCCTCGAGCTCGAGCTCGAGCCCGAGCGGTGAGGAGGCCCCGGGCGTGAGCCAGGTCTCCGGCGACACGATGAGCGCCGTCGGATCCGCGGTCGGAAGGCCGGAAGACCGTCCCGGACAACGCCGGGGAGGGTCTCAGCGCCTGCGCCTGCTGGCCTTCGCCGGCCTTTTCGGTGCGGCGCTGGTGAGCGGCTTCTACTACTACCTCGTCCCGCACGGAATCAACTGGAATGCGGCGCAGGTGATGCTGATCGCGCACATCGCCCTCGGCGTGCTCGCCTTCGTCGCGCTCGCTCCCTTCGTCGTCGCCCACCAGCGCCACCAGGACGGCAGCTCCCTGCTTCTGCTCGCGCCCTGGCTGCGCCGCTGGCGCCGGGGCGCGGGTGCCGCCGAGGCCCACCCCCAGCGGCTGGTCGGCCACGCGCTGCACTGGAGCCTGCTGCTCGTGGTCGCGAGCGGCGTCTTCGTCGCCGTTCCCGGTCTCCTGTTCTACGCGGGCGCCGTCTGGCTCCTCACCTATGAGAGCTACCAGGTCGGGAACGCGGTGCACCTCGGCCTGACGGTCGTCGCTCTCGGTCTGATGCTCCTGCACTGGCGCCTGCTGCGCAGGCTCCGCGCCCGGAACGATCGCCGATGACGCCATTCCGCCTCCTGATGCTCGGCGGCCTCCTCTGCGGCCTGATCGCCATGGTCCTGACGTTCGTGCTCTCCCGCCCCGAGAGTGACGGGCTGGCGCTCGGCCGGGACGTACCGTTCTACTCGTTGCCCTGGAACGACAATCCGTTCTACCCGGGCGAGATCACCACGGCGGACGGCCAGCTCGCCAACTGGAAGACGGTCCCCTCGGCCGAGTTCTGCGCCCAGTGCCACAGCAAGGAGTACCGGGAGTGGGCCGTCTCCATCCACAGCGTCTCCGGCCCGGATCTGATCTACGAGACGGCGATCGCGGCGAACGAGCACGCCCACGACAGCCGTCAGGGCACCGAGAAGATCCGCTGGTGCGATAGCTGCCACGAGCCGTTGGCCACCCTGATGGGCGGGGTGAATCCCACCCCGGTCGTGGGCTCGAACGCCGCCGCCGCCGAGGGAACGAGCTGTATCGTCTGCCACACAGCCGTGGCGGCGGAGCCGCTGGTCGGGAACGGGGCGCTCACGCTCGCGATCAACGGCATCAACGACTACTTCGATCCCGCCCTGATCATGGCCGCCCCGGCGGAGCATGCGCGAGCGATGCAGGCGAAGTCGCACAATCCACTCATGGGGCAATCCGCGTTCTGCGGCGCCTGTCACACGGAGATCCGTCCCGTCGCGATCAACGGGCAGGAGCCGATGAACCTGCAGGACACCTATGACGAGTGGCGACGGAGCGAGTACGCGGACGAGGGGATCCAGTGTCAGGATTGCCACATGAGCACGGATCCGGCCGGGTACGTCGCCGCCCTCAAGCGTGGCGAGCGACCGGCGAGCCCGGTCTCGCACCGGTTCGTGGGCATCAACTACCTCCTGACCTCGGCCGACCTGCCGAACAACCTGATCACGCTGCTGCGCGGCGGCTATCCCCCCGGCGTCATGACGACCGAGGAGTGGAAGGCGTCGCTGAGAGAGCAGCGGCGCCTGATCATCGAGCTCCTGGAGGAGGCGGCTGAGCTGGACATCGAGGCGCCCCCGGCGGCGACGCCCGGGAGGGAGACGACGCTGAGCGTGGTTGTCACCAACAGCGGCGCCGGGCACAGCCTGCCAACGGGGCCGCTCGATCAGCGATTCATGTGGCTCGAGGTCAGAGTCACAGACGCCGACGGCCGGGTCTCGTACCACACCGGCTGGTTCGACGACCAGACGGGTGCGGTCGATCCGGAGGCGGAGACCTACATCAAGCTCCTCCACGACCGGAACGGCGACCGCATCATGCGCCACATCCTCTTCGACGTCGACCGGATCGAGTACACGCGCCGCCCGATTCCGGCCAAGGCCAGCGATCGTGTCCCCTACACGTTCACCGTTCCGGCCGACGCGCGCGGCCCGCTCACCGTCGAGGTGAGGCTGTGGTACAAGCTCGCCCTGCAGGAGCTCGTGACCTACGCCCTGAAGATGGACTGGGTCGCGCCCCCGGTCCTGATCGCCGAGACGAGGGCCGAGATCGCGCTTCGGTGACGTCGCGCGCTCGCCGTCAGTCGTCTTGCGTCCGGATGCGGCCGGGCAGGAAGACCCGGAGTGAGGGGGCCAGTCCGACCGAGGCGAGCGCCGCGGTCGAGGCGCTCGCGCGCGAGCTCTGAGCGGCTCGCACCCGCCCGCGCGGCGGCCTGTTCATCGTCTTGACGCTCTGACCGGGGCGGGCTACGCTCGCGGCAGCAGCGCACGCTCGCGGGCCCCCGCGGGCCTGCGTCCTCCCGGAGAGCGCGATGAGGATTCCCCGGATCTCTGGCCCCACCCGGCGAGCGTGCGGTCCGGGAGCTGGTCCCCGGCGTCACGCGCGCTCATGAGCACGCGCCCGGCCGGGGAGCCGGCGTCCGCACCGCTTCTCGACGGCCTGCCCGGCATCTTCTACGTCCTCAGCGAGCGGGGCGCGATGCTCCGCTGGAACGACCGCTTCGAGTCGGTCAGCGGCTACTCGACGGCGGAGCTCGCCGCCATGCACGCGGTCGACTTCTTCGCCGGTCCGGAGAAGTCGCTGATCGCGGAGCGCATCGCGGAGGTGTTCGCGCGGGGGGAGGCGGACGCGGAGGCGCACTTCGTGGCCAAGGACGGCACCGCCACGCCCTACTACTTCACCGGCCGGCGCATCACCCTGGAAGGCGCCCTCTGCCTGGTCGGCATGGGCCTGGACCTGAGCGAGCAGAGACGCGCGCAGGAGCGGGTCGACCAGAACCTGCGCGAGCTCACCGCCCTGCACGGCATCGGCCAGAGCCTGAGCACCGAGATCGCGCTCGACCGGGTCGTCCGGGCTGCGATCGAGGCGATCGTCGCCGCGACCCGGGCCGACCCCGTGATGGTCTTCCTGAGGACGGAGCGCGGGCTCGAGCTCCGCGGGGCCGGCCCTTCCGATCCGGGCTGCCGAGCCCCCGAGCTGGGCGAGTGCCTGTGCGGGCTGGCCGCGCGGGAGGGGAGGGCGGTCTACTCGTTGGACATCCGTGGCGACCCGTGCTTCACCCGGAACGAGTGCAAGGCGGCCGGGATCCGGTCGTTCGCGTGCCTGCCGCTCGTCAGCGAGGGGCGGGTGCAGGGCGTGCTGGCGCTCGCCTCCCGGGCGGAGCGGGACTTCGAGACGCAGTCCCTGTTTCTCGAGTCGATCGCGACGGCCGTGTCGATCAGCCTGCACAACGCGCTCCTCTACGAGCGGGTGACCCGCCACGCCTCGGAGCTCGAGCAGGAGGTGGCCGCGCGCGCGGAGGCGGAGCAATCGCTGCGCGACCTCTCCGTCGCGCTCAGCGCCGCCGGCGACGTCGCCCTCATGACCGCTCCGGACGGCACGATCACGTCCGTCAACGCGCAGTTCACCGAGCTGTACGGGTACACCGCCGACGAGGTGGTGGGGAAGGTGACGCCGCGGATCCTGAAGAGCGGGAAGCAGAGCGCGGGCGGCTACGAGGAGCTCTGGCGGACGATTCTGCGCGGTGAGAGCTTCCGCGGCGAGGTGGTCAACCGGGCCAAGGACGGCAGGCTGATCTCGATCGAGGAGACGGTCACGCCGTTTCGCGACGAGCGCGGCCGGATCGCCGGCTTTCTCGCGCTCCAGAGGGACGTGACCGAGCGCGTGCGAGCGCAGAGGGCGCTACGGGCCAGCGAGGCGCAGTTCCGGTCGCTGCTCGCGAACGCCTCCGACCTGATCACGGTGATCGACGAGCGGGGGACGATCCGGTTCCAGGGGCCCTCCAGCGAGCGGCTGCTGGGCCACGCGCCCGCCGAGCTGACCGGGCACTCCGCCTTCGACTGGATCCACCCCGACGACGGGCCGCGAGTCGCGGCGGATCTCCAGCGTGCGTTCGCGACTCCCGGCGCCTCCGTCTCCTCCGAGTTCCGCTTCCGCCACCGCGACGGCGGCTGGCGCACCCTCGAGGCGATCGGCCGCGCCATGACCGACCCGGGCAGGGAGGGACTGGCCGTCGTGAACTCCCGGGACGTGACCGACGACCGGCGGCTCGAGGAGCAGCTTCGCCAGGCCCAGCGGATGGAGACCGTCGGGCGGCTCGCGGGCGGAGTGGCGCACGACTTCAACAACATCCTCGCGGTCGTGCTGATGCGCGCGGAGCTGCTCCTCTCGGAGGCGGCCGACCCCGAGGAGGTCCGGGCGGGCCTGGAGGAGATCCTGGGCGCGGCCGAGCGGGCTGCCGGCCTGACCCGGCAGCTGCTCGCGTTCAGCCGCCGGCAGGTGCTGCAACGTCGCGACCTCGACCTGAACGAGGTCGTCTCGAAGCTGGCCCGCATGCTCGAGCGCACGATCGGCGAGGCGGTCCGGCTCGAGCTCCGGCTCGCGCCCGGCCCGCTCTCGATGCGCGCGGACGCGAGCATGCTCGATCAGGTGCTCCTGAACCTGGTCGTCAACGCCCGCGACGCGATGCCCGGGGGTGGCGGCCTCGTGATCGCGACGGGAGCGCGAGTCGTGGACGAGGCCGCTGCCGCCCCGCACCCGAACGCGGCGCCGGGTGAGTACGTCTGGCTGAGCGTGAGCGACACCGGTCACGGCATCCCCGCCGAGATCCTGCCGCATGTCTTCGACCCGTTCTTCACCACGAAGGGCGCCGGGGCGGGCACGGGCCTCGGCCTCGCGACCGTCTTTGGGATCGTGGAGCAGCATCGCGGCTGGGTCGAGGTCGCCAGCGAGCCGGGGCAGGGGACCCGATTCGAGGTGCTCCTGCCCGCTGCCGCCGCCGGCGCGCGGTCCGAGCCGGGCGCCTCCGAGCCCCCACCGCGCGGGGGCAGCGAGACCATCCTGCTGGTCGAGGACGACGCGCGGGTGCGCCGGGTCACGCGCGACGTGCTGGCCGGGCACGGCTACCGGGTGCTCGAGGCGGCCGACGGGGCGGAGGCGCTCGAGCGGTGGGATCGCCAGAACGGCGCGATCGACCTCCTGATCACCGACATGGCCCTGCCGGGAGGCCTGAACGGCCAGACGCTGGCGGCGGGGCTCCGGGAGCGCTCGCCGCGCCTGCGCGTGATCCTCACGAGCGGCCACAGCGCGGAGATCGCCGGGCGGGAGCTCGCGCTCTCGCCCGGGCAGGCCTTCGTTCAGAAGCCCGTCGCGGCGAGCGCGCTCCTGGCAGCCGTGCGCCGCACCCTGGACGGGTGACGGGCCACCGCTCGGCGCCCGGCTTGCCGGTCGCGGGATCACCCGGTGGCTCGCCCGGAGGGGCCGCCGCCCTCGCTCACCTCCACCCGCACGAGGGGGAGCGCCGCGGCATGGCGCGGATCAGGGTGCTCGATCGTGACCGCGCCGGCCCGGCCGCCGGCCCGGCCGCCGGCCTTCTAGGATCCCTGGTCGAGGAGCGGGTCTCGGGTCAGGTGACTCTCGGACAACGGCTGGTGGCGATCATGGCCGCCGCTGCGGTGGTCTACGCGCGCCTGATGGCCTCCGGCGAGGTGCGGACGATCGAGCTGCTCGACGCCGCGCGCGCGGTCTTCAGGATCCGGATCGAGTCGAGCCAGGGCCGGGTCGTCGACATGGCGGGCGATTCCGTGCTCGCCACCTTCGAGACCGCCGCCGGGGCGATCACCGCGGCTCTCAAGCTCCGGCGGGAGCTCCGGACCCTCGAGGCCGGGGAGCCCGAGAGCCGGCGCCTGCGCTTTCGCGTCGGCGTCCATCTCGGGGACGTGATCGAGCGGCCGGGCGGCACGATCACGGCGACGGGGTCAACGTCGCCGCGCGCCTGCAGGCGCTGGCCGAGCCGGGCGGCGTCGCGGTCTCGGACGTCGTCTGCGGGGCGGGCCGCGATCGGGTGCCCGCAGCCTTCGACGATCACGGCGAGCACAGCGTCAAGAACACCCGCGGAGCCAGAGCGCGGCTGCGCGGCCTTGCCACGGGAAGCACAAAGGTACTCCCTGGCCGGACGCGTATCCAGAAGCCGGCCGTTCGCCGAGGGGAGGCGAGGCCGGCGGCCAGCGACCGCTGCGGGCGCGAGCCTCAGTCGTTCGCTCTGGTGCCCTCGCCCTGGGTGCCGACGTGGGTGGGGTCGGCGTCGAAGAAGAGGCCGCCGACGGTGCGCACGGTCGGGTAGCGGAAGTTCGCCTTGCACTCCGCTCGGGCCTGTTGCTCTTCGGCGGGGATCTTCTCGTCGCACAGCGTCGCCATGTCCATGCGGAACTTCTCGTCGATCTCCCCGCGCGACCAGCCGTGGAAGTCGATCTTGACGCCGGTGAACCTGTCGTAGACGGTGTGGCCGCCGTAGCCGGCGTCATGGAGGTTGCAGGCGTCGACGAAGCTCACCTCGTAGGGGGTGCCGTCTTCCCCGTAGTAGGTGCTCGTGTTGCCGAAGTAGTTCTCGGCGGCGACGACGGCGTCCCAACCTTCGCCGCCGCAGCCGTTCGACACCCGCTCGATCGGGACGACCATCTTGATCCAGGCGCAGCTCGACCTGGGAGCGCTCTTGCTCTTGTTGCCGGCGGCGTCCTTCGCCCAGATGCAGGCGAACATCGGGCCCTCGAGCGTGGCGGGCAAGTCGACGGTCCAGACGAGTCTGCCCCCGGTCTTGCCCGAGTAGCTCGCGTTCCTGACGTACTGGCCGCCCTCGAACAGGGTGGCGCGGGCCTTCACCCGGCCGCTGTTGTCCTTGACGCTGAACTCGAGCTTGATCCGCGCGCCCGGCGTCACGAACCCCTTGAAGGGGAACGCCCGGACCTTCGGCGGCGTGCAGTCTCGCGCCGCTGGCCTCGGCACGCCGGGGGGAGGAATCTCACGAGACCCCGGGCAGCCCTCGGCCGGCGGGGTATCGGTGCCGTCGCCAACGCGCGTGGCGCTGATCTCGACGTGCGCCGTGGACGCCAAAGGAGTGGACCAGCCACTCCAGGAGTTGCCGTCCGCGCTCAACGTCAGCTCCAGGGTGCCGTAGTCCCAGTCCGGGACAGGGGGATCCGAAGGGGTCGGGTTGGTCCAGGTTCCGTGCAGGACGTTGCCGGCGACGATGCCCTCCAGGTGCGTGGAGCCAGCCCCCACAGCCCAGTTGCCGCTGACGTGGTTACCGGTCTGTGTCCAGTTCAGCGTCACACCGTTTGACGTGCGCCACGTGCCGGCCCAGGGGCTCGCCTGCACGCGGGCGCTCGGGACCGGGGCCGGGGCGTACTCGGAAGACGCCGCCGGGACGGCCGGGGCCGGCGCAACGAACACCGCCAGCCCAGCGAGGAGGCCGGCGAATACTCGGCGACCTGGGAGAAACTCGGTCATGCTCCTGGGGTCCCGCGCCGGGGTGAGCAAATCGACTTCCCCTCCACCCGAACCCTCCCAGCCGGCCGTGCTCCTGTCAAGGGCAATCGAGGTGATCCAGGCCGGTGCGCGGCTCGCTGCCGCCGCTGCCTCTCAAGGCGCCGCGGTCGCTGCCGATAACCGCACGGTGCATCATCGTCTGCCAGCCCTTCTCCTCGGCCTCGTCGCGCAGCTGCTCGCGGCGGCGCCCGCCTCCGCCGCGACCGAGCTGCCACCGCTGCCGGGCTCGGGGCAGGTGCAGCGACCGAACATCGTCGTCGTGATGACCGACGACCAGACGCTCGAGTCGGTGCGCGTGATGGAGAACGTCGAGCGGCTGATCGCGGCGGCGGGCGTGACGTTCGAGAGCTTCTACACGACCTACTCGCTCTGCTGCCCGTCGCGCTCGACGTTCCTGACCGGCCAGTACCCGCACAACCACGGCGTGCTCGGGAACTACCCGCCGAACGGCGGCTACGGCGCCCTCGACTACTCGAACACGCTCCCCGCCTGGCTCCAGCGGGCGGGCTACAACACGGCCCACTTCGGCAAGTGGCTGAACGGCTACGGGCAGGGCGGCAAGCGGAAGCAGAAGGAGATCCCGGCCGGGTGGAGCGAGTGGTACGGGCTGGTCGACCCGAAGACCTACCTGTACTACGGCTACACGGTCAACGAGAACGGGCGGCTGAAGACGTACCGCCGCAAGCCAGGCAACTACCAGACCGATGTCCTGACCGACAAGGCGGTGGCGGTGATCGGGCGCTTCGCCCGTCAGCGCAAGCCGTTCTTCCTCAACGTCGCCTACATGGCGCCGCACGCGACCGCGAGCGCCGGCGGCTCGCCGGCCACGCCCGCGCCGCGTCACGAGAGTGCGTTCGACGGGGTGGCGCTGCCGTCGAGCCCGAGCATCAACGAGGCAGACGTCTCCGACAAGCCGGCCCAGATCCGGGAGCTGCCGCTGCTGACGGCGGAGGAGCTCGAGGAGGCGCGGCAGCGCTACGAGAGCCGCCTCGAGGCGCTGCTCGCGGTCGACGAGGGCATCGCCAGGATCGTGTCCGCGCTCGCGAGCGCGGGGGAGCTCGGCGACACCGTGATCGTGTTCACCTCCGACAACGGCTACTTCAGCGGCGAGCACCGGATCGAGGAGGGCAAGGTGCTTCCCTACGAGGAGTCGATCCGGCTGCCCCTGATCGTTCGTGGGCCCGGGTTCCCCGCCGGCGCGGTGACCGGGGCGCTCGCCGCCAACATCGACCTCGCGCCGACGATCGTCGAGCTTGCCCGCGCGACGGCCAGGCGCACCCAGGACGGCCGCTCGCTCGTGCCCGCGCTCGAGCAGCCCGCGACCGTCTGGGCGCGCGATTTCCTGATCGAGGCCGGCCCCGACCCGTCGAGCGAGGACGAGTCCGAGAACGACCGCGCCGCGCAGTCGTTCCTCGGTCTTCGCACCGACCGCTACCTGTACGTCGAGTACGACTCCGGCGAGCGGGAGCTCTACGACCTCGTGCTCGACCCGTTCCAGCTCGAGAGCCGCCACGCCGACCCGGCGTTCGACGCGATCGAGGCCGACCTGGCCGCCCGTCTGGACGCGTTCAGGGACTGCGCGGGCAGCGCGTGCGCGTAGCCCCAGGCAGCGCCGGCGGGGCCGTCCGGGCTCAGCTCTTCCCGGATTTCGGGCGGTAGCAGAACTCGCTCTGGCCGAGCAGCTCGCCGTACTGGCCGGAGGCGAGATACGGCCAGACGTACCAGACGTAGCAGCCCCGCTTCAGCGCCTGGCGCTTGCCCTCGAACGTCCAGCTCGCGCGGAGGCGGTAGCTCGTCCCTTTCGGGAAGACGCTCAGCACCTTCCTGGACGAGGCTGCCGCGACCTCGCGCGCGGTCGCCCCGGACGGGCCGGTGAAGAAGAGCTGCAGGTTGTGGAGCGTCGCGCCGGGCGTCTTCTTCCAGGTCAGGAGCGGCGGGCGGGTGACGGTCGCGCCCGTGAGCGGCGACAGCAGGAGCTGCGTCGTGCCGAGCACGACGATCGCGACGCCCACCGAGCGGTTGCCGGTCTCGTCGTAGCTGACGAACAGGTAGCGGTACTGCTCGCCCTCCGCGAGCCCGGAGTCGCGGAAGCTCGTCTTCGCGCCACGGTAGACGCGTGTCTCCTCGGCCCCGCTCTGGCCGGGTGTCCTCGTCACCTCGACGTAGGCGAAGTCCTTGACCGTCGGATTCGACCAGCGGAAGAGGAAGGAGCGGTTCCCGGCGAGCGCGGCCAGCTTCTTCACGTTCTCCGGCGGCACGCGGTCGATCGCCTCGGCCTGCAGCGGCCGGGGCCCGACCTCGACCCGTGCGGTGGCCGTGGCCCGGTTGCCGTGCTCGTCGGTAGCGGTGAACGTGACCGTCGTGAACCCGAGCTCGAACGTGGCGGGCGCGTCGTTCGTGAGCTCGGGGTCGGTGTCGACGAGATCGGCGGCGGCGGCGCCGGCGAGGAAGGACTGGATCGCGGGATCGGTCGCGGGCAGCGGCTCCGTCGACTTGACGCCGATGTCGGCCGGCGGCGTCAGCACGGGCGGGGTGCGATCCTCGACGGTGACGAAGAAGGTGGCGGTGCCGGTCTTGCCGCTCGAGTCGGTGGCCGAGCACCGGACCGAGGTTCGCCCGAGCGGAAACACCGGCCCCGAGGCGATCGAGCAGGGCACGGTCGCGATCGGGCCGTCGACGTCGTCGGTTGCGGTCACGGCGCCGTAGGTGACCGCGGCGCCGGTCGGGCCGGTCGCCTCGACCGTGACGTTGCCGGGGACGCTCACGACCGGGGCGGACGCGTCCTGCACCGTGACGGCGAAGACCGCGCTGCCCGAGTTGCCGGAGCTGTCGGTTGCCGCGCAGGTCACCGTCGTCGTGCCGAGCGGGAAGACGGACCCTGGCACGGGCGAGCAGGAGGCCGGGAGGGAACCGTCGACCAGGTCGGCCGCTGACGCTGGGCCGTAGGCCACGGCAGCGCCGCTGGGGCCGGTCGCGGGGACGGTCGCGTTCGCGGGCGCCGTCACGGCGGGTGGGGTCGTGTCGACGATCGTGACGGAGAACGAGCCGCTGTCTGTGGCACCGTCGCCGTCGGTCACCGTGCAGCTCACCGTCGTGCCGCCGAACGCGAAGCCCGAGCCGGAGGCCGGGGTGCACGACGGCTCGGGATCGGGGTCGTCTTCGGCGTCGGTCGCCGTGACCGAGTAGGTGATCGCGGTCAGCGGCCCCGCCGCCTCGCTCGTGATCGCGCCGGGCAGCGCCAGCACGGGCGGGCTGTTCGGGGGCGCCGTGACCGTGACGGTGGCGGTGCCGCTACCCGGGTTACCGGTGGCGTCGGTGGCCGTGCAGGTGATCGTGGTCGTTCCGATCGGGAACGTCGCGCCGGAGGCGATCGGCCCGCACGAGGGCGTGAGCGTCCCGTCGACGGCGTCGGTCGCGGTCGCCGAGTAGGACGCCTCCGCCCCTCCCGGCCCGGTCGCCGGGAGCGTCTGGCTGGCCGGCGTCACCTCGACCGCCGGGCCCGTGGTGTCGGCCACGATGACGCTGAACCCGTGCGCGATCGGGTTGTCCTCGGTGTCGGAGCCGTCGCAGGAGACCGCCGCGGTGCCGAGCGGGAAGACGCCCGGCCCCGGCGTGCAGGCGAGCACGATCGTCCCGTCCTCCGGGTCGGTCGCGGTCACGGGCGCCCAGGAGACGGCTGCGCCGTCCGGTCCCGTCGCCTCGGCGCCGATGTTCCCCTGGGCGGGCGGGTCGAGCGAGGGGGGATCGGCCAGCGCGGTTGCCACGAGCACGGAGGCGGCGACGCCGATGGCCAGGAAGACGGTGAGCTGGCGTCCGGGCATGGCTGGCTACCCTCCGGCGAGGATGGCGACCACGAGCCCGATCGCGGCGCTCGCGAGCACCGCGGCGCCGATCAGCCCGAGCTCGAGCCGGCGGGCTGCGAGCAGGCCCGCGACGGCGCTCGAGCGCACCGACCAGGGCGGGATCGCGGCGACGCCGAGGAGCAGCACGGCGAGACCGAAGAGACCGAGCAGGACGGGCGCGGCGCCGGCCAGCGACGACGGGTTACCGGCCGGCTGGAGTGCCGCGGAGGGGCTCGCCTGCGCGGCCGGCTCGGGCTCGATCGTTCGCGCGCCGGACGGCGGCGTCTCGGTCGCGTGCGGCTCGGTCGCCAGGACGGGAGCCGCCGCCGGCGCTGCGGCCCCGGGCGCGTTCGCTGCCCCGTCGAAGGGGGTCACGCCGGAGGTCCAGATCTCCTCCATCCGTGCTCGCAGCGCGAGCAGCCGCTTGCGCTCCCGCTCGGCCGCCCGCTGCTCCCGTCGCTTGCGCTCGCGCTCGAGCCGCTGCCGCTCGGCCTCGCGCTGCTCGCGCAGCTCGGCGGCGGTCGGCCCCGACGGCTCCGGCGGCGCGCTCACGGCCGGGGGCGGCGGGCTCGTGTCGCCCCCCGGGCTCGCGGGCGGCGCGGGAGGCGGCTCCGGGTCGTCCGGGACGGGATCGGGGCTCGGTGCGGGGTCGGGCGCGACCGGAACCGTCACCGGCGGCTCCTGCGCGAACGACGCGGGCGTGGCGGCGAGCACGAGCGCGAGCAGGCAGACCGACGGCAGGACACGACGTACCCCCGGGTGGCGCGCCTGCGAACCCATCCCCCTCGGCGTCGAGTGTACTACCCGAACGGGGGAGTCGGCCGCTCGGAACTCCCGGGCGCATCCGTCCGTCCAAGCGGTGAGGCTTTGCGCCGGATCCGCCCTGCCCGAGGAGGCTACGACCATGCCCGACCTTCGCCTTCGTACCACCATCGCCGCGGCAGCCGTTGCCGCTTCCCTGGTCGCGCCGGCGGCGCTCGCCGAGAGCGCGAGCGATCCCGACGACGTCCCCGGCAGGCTCGACCTGAAGCGCCTGACCCTCGGGGGCGGCGATCAGCTCGTGACCGTCCGGGTCGTCACCTGGGAGAAGGTCAGGGCGAGCGACCTCCGCTCGGCCGGCACCGGGAATCGCCTCTTCGTGTACTTCGACTACCGGGAAGACGGCGCCTGGGATCTGCGCGCGCGGATCGTCGAGCTCTCCGAGGGCAAGCTGTACGCGTTGCTGGCGGGGTCGGGCAGCGCCTACGAGCCGCTGCGCGTGCGCCGTTCCGGGACGTCGCTCACGTTCGCGTTCCCGGCGGACGTCGTCGGCGGCGACATCGAGACGCTCCAGGCGTGGGCGAAGAGCGCCTACCGGGGGTCCGGCTGCCCGGTCGTCTGCGTCGATCGCGCGCCGGACGCGGGTGTCGTGACAACGTGATCCGGCCGGGCCACCGTCGAGCCCCTCGCACCCGAGAGCTCGCGCGAGCTCCCGGGGCGGCTCGTCCCGGGGCGGCGGGGGCCGGTCAGGCCCCGGGGCGCGGGTGGGCCTCGAAGAAGCGCCAGAGCGCGGCGGTCGTGTCGATCGGCTCCTCCGGCCACGTGTGGCCCTGCCCGTCGAGCACGATCAGCTTCACAGCCGTGCCCCGCCGGCAGCGGCTCGTCTCGATCTTCGCCTCCCCGGCCCTCCAGGTCGCCGGGCGCGAGCAGCCGTTGTGCCGCCGCCAGAGCTCGAGACCGTCCCGGACCGGCGGCCAGTCGTAGCCGCGGCCGCCGCGGCCACCCTCGAGCGGCACGAGCCGGTCGTCTCGCCCGTGCACGTGGATCACGGACACCCGCCGCGGTGGCTCGCACGGCTCGAACATCGCTGCCGCGACCGGCCCGATCGCGGCGAGCTTGCCCACCCCGCGGCAGGCGAGGTAGTAGGAGAAGATCCCGCCGTTCGAGATCCCGGCCGCGTAGATGCGACGGCGGTCGAGCCGGGCGCGGCGGCCGAGGTCGTCGAGCAGGTCGTCGACGAACCCGGCGTCGTCGATGCCGAGCCTGGTCGCCGCGCCGCAGCATCCGTCGGCGTTCCAGCCGGGCCCGACCGAGTGCGGGTAGACGGCCAGGAAGCCCTCGTCCCGGGCGACCGCGTCGAAGCCTGACATGCGAGCGACACCCTCGGCGCTGCCGCCGAAGCCGTGGAAGACGAGCACGACCGGGACTGGCCGGGAGCGGTCGAGCCCCGGCGGCGTGTAGAGGCGGTAGGAGCGCTCCAGCCCGCCCGAGCGGAGCGTGGGCTCGGACACGCCGGCGTGGGCCAGCGGGGCGAGCGCAAGCGCCGCGAGCGCGGGGAGGAGGAGCGGGAGGGCCCGTCTCACGCCCACAGGAGAGCACGCGGCTGTTAGGAGCCTGTTAGGGGCGCGGCCGAGGCCGCGTGGCGCGACCCGGGCAGCCGCTCCCGTGCATACGGTCGTCCCGGGCGGCGGTGGCCCCGCTCGACGGCTCGGGCAGCTCCCGCCGGCCGGGCGGGGTACCCTGACCTCGTCGTGGCTTCCACGCCCGCTCCCGCCGCCTCCGGTGAGGACCTCGACCGGCTCTGGCTGCGCCGGGCGGTGCTCGTGCTGCGGCGGCCGCGCGAGGTCTTCGCCGCGATCGCCGACTCGGCCGAGGAGGACGACGAGGCGAGACAGGAGCCGCTGCTGGCTCTGATCCTCCTCGCCGGCGTCGCAGCCGTCGTCTCCCTCTCCTCGACGTCGCGCGAGCTGCTCGACGACCCGGGCATCGACGCGGCGCTCGCGTGCGTGCTGCTCTTCCTCGCGGGCGCGCTCTACGGGATCGCGGGCTACTGGCTCGGCGGGCTCGCCCTCCATCTCGGTCTGCGCGGCACCCAGGCCGAGGACGGCACGTACCGGGAGGCACGCCACCTGCTCGGCTACTCGCTCGCGCCGATCGCGCTCTCGCTCTTCCTGCTCCTGCCGATCCGGCTGCTCGCGTTCGGCGGCGACGGCTTCCGCAGCGGCGGCCGTGACGAGGGAGCGGGCGAGTGGGCGCTGACCGCCCTCGCGCTCGGGTTCGTCGTCTGGTCGCTCGCGCTGCTCGTCGTCGGGATCCGCACCGTGCACGGCTGGAGCGTCGTGCGCGCGCTCGGCGCGCTGCTCGTGACGGCGATGACGCTGCTAGGCCTCGGGCTCGTCGTCGTGGTCGCGAGCTAGCCAGCCCTGCTCCGAGTGGCGCCGCGAACGCCGCGCCGCACACCCGGGCGGTAGGCCGCAGGTCCTATACTCCGGTGATGGGCCGAAGGGTCTGCGTCGCAGCCCTCATCGCTGTCGGGGTGGCGGCACTGGTCGCTCTGGCGCCGGCCGGTACCGCCTCGTCCGGCGCGGGCGGCGGTTCCGCACGGCCCGACCGCGCTGCCGCCGCGGCCGGGTTCGATCTCTGGAGCGGGATCTGGAGGAGCGGGCTCTACTACCTGACGCTCAAGGCCTTCCCGGGCGGGCAGGTGCGTGGCGTGTTCCGGGAGGAACCTGCGGAGCTGTCGTCCACCCCGGTCGACTGGACGGGCTACGACTTCCGGGGCGAGCTGACCTCGGACGGGGCCCGGGTTACGGGGGTGGTCGTCTCGGGCACGGCCGGGGAGATCGCGGCCGAGCTCTCGGTCGGGGACGGCCCGGGCTTCCGCGCGATTCTGCTGACCCAGTTCGCCTACCCGGGCGGTCCGGCCGTCGATGTCGGGACCTGGGGCTACGTCCGGAGGCTCGGCTCCGCGGCCGATCGCTCGCGCCTCCGGCTCGAGCGCACGTGGGATGTCCTGCGAGGTGGCCGGGAGGTGAGCGACTCGGCCCGGGTCGGGGACATCGTTCGCCTCGCGTTCGACATCGAGGCCCGGGGCCCACGGGGGCTCGAGGCAAGCTACGTCGCGGTCATCGTCGCCTTCAACAGGAAGCAGCTCGCCGGCCGCGTCGACGTCGTCGAGCGACTCTCGGACGACGTGCGTTGCAAGCGAGGGCAGTCGAAGACGACGGTCTTCTTCCGCTGCCTCCTCGACGGTCTCGGTCCCCCCGACACGGGGGCGACGGTTGTCATCGACGTCCGGGTTCCGGCGGCGCTGAAGAACAAGCTGCTGAAGGCGAGCTGGCAGCTCGTGCTCGCACGGAAGCTCGTTCCGGGCCTGAACGTGGAGGTCGACGATCCCGACGGGGTCGTGAAGATCCCGATCCGGCCCGCGAGACCGGGATCCGGGGGCGGTGGCGGTGACGATGGCGGCGGCGGCGGGCCCGGCGGCAGCGACAACGGGGGCGGCGGGTCGCAGCCGCATCCGCTGACGCCCGTGACCGACGAGCTGCTGAAAGAGCTCGTGTGCAGGGAGGTGACCGTGGGCGGCCAGCCGTTGCAGCTGGCGAGCTTCCACGGCTTCAACCCGGACATCCAGAGCGGCTTCGCCTGTGGCTACACGACGGAGATCGGCGCCAGCGCGGGCGGCATCCAGGCGCAGTACACCCGCCTGCCCGGCGGCGTTGACTACTGCCGCGAGCTCGACAGCGACGGCTACTACCAGCGGACGAGCCACCATGTCCAGGTGTACGTGCCGCCATGGTTCGACAACGCGGCCGCCCTGCGCCGTCAGATCCTGACCAGTCTCGAGAACGCGGGCATCGCCCTGCCCTGCCCGCGCTGATCCGCCGGCGGCCACCCGGGGGCAGGTCCCGTTCGTTGCAGCCGGCGATGCCCACCGCGCTGCGGCCTTCGAACGATTACCCCGCTCCGTGGCGAAACACCCCCGCACGAGGGGCGGAGCCATCGAGGCAGCTCGCTCCCCTGCGTCGAAGCCCGCCGCGAGCTCCCCGAGCGGGTCGAGCACGTCCCCGCCGTCGCCGCTCGCCCGTCAGTTGTTCGCGCGGTGCCCGCTCGCCTGCGTGCCCGGCGCCTTCAGGTTCGCGTCGAAGAAGAGGCTGCCGAACGTCCGCACGACGTCGTAGCGGTAGTTCCCCTTGCAGTCGCGAAGCGCGGTCTGCGCGGACGGGTCGATCTGCTGGCCGCAGAGGCGGCGCATGTCGGCGAGGAAGCGGTCGTCGATCCGCCGCCGCGACCAGTCGTGGTAGTCGCGGACGCCGCCGGCCCACGGGTCCTCGATCGTGGCGCCCCGGTAGCCGGCGTCGTGCAGGTCGCACGCGCTCGTGAACCAGACCGTCCAGAACGCTCGCGGCACCTTGATCGACCCGTCGCCTCGCCGCACCTCCGGCTGGAAGAAGACGCCCGAGTTGCCGAAGTAGTTCTCAATCGCCAGCACCGCGTCCCACGCCTTGCCGCCGCAGCCGTTCGAGATCTTCGTGCGGTCCTGCCAGGGCACCTTCACGGAGACGTGCGCGCAGCTCGAGAGCGGGGCGCCGCTGCTGCGCGTCCCGGCCGGGCTCTCCGCCCAGAGGCAGAAGTAGACGGGACCGATCAGATCCGTGCCGAGCCGCGCGTCCCATGACGCCCGGGCCCCGGTCGCGGCCTGAACGCCCGGCTCGGATGTGGCGACGGCGGTGCCGCCCTGGTAGAGGCCGAGATGGGGCCTCGCCCGGCCGCTTGGATCCTCGACGCTGTAGGCCAGCCGGACGCGGGAGCCGGGTTGGCTCACGCCGCCAGGCGCGTACGCCTTCACCGCGGGGCGGACGATCGCCGCGTGTTCGAGCGCGGCCCCGGCCGGAGCCGCGGCCGCGAGGACGGCGGCTGCGAGCGCTGCGGCCGCGACCGGCCCTCGTCGAACCCGGTCAGGACGGGGAGCACGCCTCGCGCGGTGGCACGCCGTGCCAGGCACCAGGGCGGGACCTTAGCGGGCACCGGCGGAGCGGGGAGGACCCGCGGGCACGGGCCCTCCCCACGAGCCGCGCCGGGCTAGGAACCGGCCGCCCCGAGCCCTCGCTGCAGATCGTCCCCGTTCATCACGGGGGTCACGTGGACGGATGCGTCGAGATACTCGAACAGCGGCTCTACCGTCGGCGGCAGCTCCCAGGAGCCCTCCATCTCGAAGATGAAGAGCGCCGTTCGCTTGCCGTCCTCTGCGTAGAAGTACGCCGCCTCCGGTTCAAGAGTCGCCACGGTGGACTCGATCGTCCGCTGGAGCGCCCCGCTCTTGAACGCCTCGTTGCCCCTCTCCACGGGCATCTGCACCTTCAGCAACATCCTCACGACATGCCTCCTCTCATGGTGGGATGGCTCTCGTGGAGGGATGCTACCGACGGGCGCAAGGCCCGCCTGGGGGCGGGCCCGCGGCGCGGGGCCGGTGCCAGGCGCGTGCCTGGCACCAGTGCGCGCCTACGGGGTTGCGGCCCGGAAGAGGGTCAGCTCCTCGTCGGGCATCGCGTAGCTGTGCTCCTCGCCGGGGAAGGCGCCGCTGCGGACGTCGGCGGCGTAGCGCTCGAGCGCGGAGCGGATCTCGACGCCGATCTCCGCGTAGCGCTTGACGAACCGCGGCGAGCGGCCCTCGTAGAGGCCGAGCAGGTCGTGGAAGACGAGCACCTGCCCGTCGCAGGCGGGGCCCGCGCCGATGCCGATCGTCGGGATCGCGAGCGCGCCGGTGATCCGCTCGGCGACCGGGGTCGGGACGCACTCGAGCACGAGCGCGAAGCAGCCGGCCGCCTCGAGCGCGAGCGCGTCGTCGAGGAGCTGCTGGGCCCGCCGTGCCGTGCGCCCCTGCGCCCGGTAGCCGCCGAGCAGCGTCGCCGACTGCGGGGTCAGGCCGAGGTGGCCCATGACCGGGACGCCCGCGCCGACGAGCGCGACCGTCCGGTGGAGCGTCGGGCCTGCCCCCTCGACCTTGACCGCGTCGGCGCCGGCCTCCTTGACGAAGCGCACCGCGTTCCGGATCGCATCCTCGTCCGACACCTGGTAGGTGCCGAACGGCATGTCGGCGACGACGAGCGGCCGCACGGCCCCGCGCGCGGTCGCGCGCGTCAGGAGCAGCATGTCCTCCATCGTCGCGGGCACGGTCGAGTCGTGCCCGAGCACCGTCATCGCGGCCGAGTCGCCGACGAGGACGACGTCGACGCCGGCCGCGTCCGCGAGGCGTGCGCTCGGGTAGTCGTAGGCGGTCACCATCACGATCCGCTCACCGCGGTGCTTCAGCTCGGCGAGCTCGGTCAGCGGCAGCTTGCCGGCGGTGGGGGGACGGGTGCTCACGGCGTGTCTCCTTCCAGGACGACGTTGTCGATCAGACGGGTGGTGCCGACGCGGATCGCGGCGGCGAGGACGGTCAGGCCGTCGACCGCCAGGGTGTCCACGTAGTCAGTCGCGATGCCGCGCTCGCCGGCCAGGACGGCGGCGGCGACCTCGACGGGATCGCTGCCGTCCTCGTGGGCCTCGAGCCCGGCGGCGAGCGCGCGCGGGAGGGCGAGCGCTGCCGCCCGCTCATCCGGGGCCAGATAGGCGTTGCGCGAGCTGAGCGCGAGCCCGTCCGCGTCGCGGACGGTGGGGAGGATCCGCAGCTCGAGCTCGAGCGCGAGGTCGCAGACGAGGCGCTCGATCACGGCCGCCTGCTGGGCGTCCTTGCGGCCGAAGTAGGTTCGGTCGGGCCGGACGACCGTGAACAGCTTCAGGCAGACCGTCGCGACGCCGCGGAAGTGGCCGGGCCGCGCATCGCCCTCGAGCCCCCGGGAGAGGCCCTCCACGTCGACCCACGTCTGAAAGCCTTCCGGGTACATCTCCGCGGCCGGCGGCGCAAACAGGAGGTCTGCACCCGCCTCGGCGGCGACGCTCGCATCGCGCTCAGGGTCGCGCGGGTAGCGGTCGAGGTCCTCGCCGGCCGCGAACTGGGACGGATTCACGAACAGGCTGACGACCGTGGCGTCGTTCTCCGCCCGGGACGCCCGAATCAGCGACACGTGGCCCGCGTGGAACGCGCCCATCGTCGGCACGAGCCCGAGCGAGCGGGTGCCCCGGTGCGGCGCGAGCGCCGCCCGGAGGTCGGCGATCGTCTCGACGATCCTCATCGCGCGAGCGCTCCTTCGGTGGCATCCGCGAGGGTGCGGTAGAGCGGCTCAAGCTCCGGCCGGGCGTCGCGGATCGCCTCCAGATGGGCGGCAACCGTGCCGCGGTCGCCGCGAACGAACGGTCCGGTCGGCCTGAAGCCGTTCTCGATCGTGCGGCGCATCAGCGGCTCGAGCGCCTCGGGCGGCGCGCCGGCCGCCTCCATCAGCTCCGCGGCGGCGTCGTGGAGGGTGACGAGGAACGCGGCCGCCACCGTCGCGGCCGCGTGGTAGAGCGGACGGCTCGAGTCGGCGAGCTCGAACGGCGCGAGGCCGAGCAGCGCGGCCAGCTCGAAGCCGGCGCGCAGCGCCGCCGGCGACTCGCCGGTCACCGCCGCGTGGGCGCCGTCGAGCTGGCCGGGCCCGAGCCCCGGCTGGAACGTCTGCAGCGGGTGGACGGCGAAGCGGCGCCGGTGGGGCGCGAGTGCCTCGACGGAGGCGGCGCCGCTCGTGTGGGCGATCCACGGGCCGGCCGGGATCGCTTGCGCGACGGCGGCGATCTCCCGGTCCGGCACGCAGAGGAGGACGAGGTCGGTGCCGTCGCAGGCGAGCTCGCGACCGGTCACCCGGGTCGGGAGTCTCTCGCCCAGACGGGCGGCTGCGGCCCGGCCGACACGGCCGGCGCCGACGACACACACGGATTCGAACATCTGCTCCAGTTCCTGGCCGGATACCGGGCTCTGCCAAGTGTAACGCGGATCGAGGCCTTGACATGCCCGGGCCGTCGTGGTTTCTCTCACCCGTGGCGCGGGTCACCCGTACGCTCGGTCTCACGTCGCCGCTCACGAGCGGCCCGGACGTCGCGCGCGTCCAGCGGGTGCTGGGAGTCGACGACGACGGCCTCTACGGCCCGGTCACAGCCGGGGCGGCGGCCCACTGGAAGTACGCGAGCGGCTACCCGGAGGACGGCCTCGAGGGGACGCTCTCCCCCGACGACCAGCGCCGCCTGCTCGACCGCGAGCCGCTCCCGCCCGGGTACGCGGCGCTCGCGCCGGCGCGGGCGGCTGCCCTCGCCGCCGGGGACGCCGCCCGCGAGCACGCGGTCGTCCGGATGGAGCGGTGGGCCGGCCGGCGCGTGCGCGAGCGGCCGCCCGGCAGCGACCGGGTGCCCGCGCTCGTCCGGCTCGCCCGGCGGCTGGCCGTGCCGGAGCCGCTCGCGGCGATGGGCTATCCGTGGTGCGCGCTCGCCGCCCTCCTGCCGGCGCTCGAGGCGGGCGGGCGCAGCGCAGCGCTCGGCCTGAACGCGGGCGCGTTCAACCCGCTCTACTGCCCGGCGATCCTGACCGAGGCCGAGCACGGCCGCTCCGGCCTGCGGGTCGTGACCGCCGCCGCGGCGGCTCGCGGCGACCTCGTGCTCTTCGACTGGGCCGGCGGCGACCCGGCCGACCATCTCGGCCGGCTGCGGGAGCCGGTGGCGGCGGCAACGGTCTCGACGGTGGACGGGAATGCCGGCGCCGCAGTCATGCTGCGGGAGCGGCCGCTCGGCCAGGTGCGGGCGTTCGTCCGCGACACGTGATCCCGACCGGCCCCCGGGTTGCCAGACGGCCCCGGGTGCCCTACCCTGACGGCACCGGGCCTTGCGCCCGCCACCGGGGATCACGGCCAAGGAGGGGACCATGGCTACACGTGAGCTCGACGCCGAGCGGGCGGAGGCGTTCGCGGGCACGATGCTCGGGATCCTGAACGGCGCCGCCGCCTCGCTGCTCGTGAGTGTCGGCCACCAGACCGGCCTGCTCGACCTGATGGCTGAGCTCGAGCCGGCGACGAGCGCGGAGATCGCGGCCGCGGCGAGCCTGGAGGAGCGCTACGTGCGCGAGTGGCTGGCGGGGCTGACGGTCTCGGGCGTGCTCGAGCACGACCCGGTGGCGGGGACGTTCGCGTTGCCACCCGAGCACGCGGCCTGCCTGACCCGGGCCGCCGGGCCGGACAACCTCGCCGGCTTCGCGCAGTACATCGGCCTGTTCGCGGAGGTCGAGCAGGAGGTGGTGGCGTGCTTCCGCAACGGGGGTGGCGTGCCCTACGCCTCGTTCCCGCGCTTCCAGAAGCTCATGGCCGAGGAGTCCGCCCAGGTGAACGACGCGGTACTCGTCGACGGCACGCTGCCGCTGGTGTCCGGGCTGGTCGAGCGCCTCCGAGCCGGGATCGACGTGCTCGACGTCGGCTGCGGCTCCGGTCACACCGTCAACCTGATGGCGCAGGCGTTCCCGGCGAGCCGCTTCACCGGCTATGACTTCTCGGAGGAGGGGGTCGCGGCCGGCCGCACGGAGGCCGCTGAGCTCGGCCTCGCGAACGCCCGCTTCGAGCTTCGGGACGTGACCGCGCTCGACGAGCCGGGCGGCTACGGGCTCGTGACCGCGTTCGACGTCGTGCACGACACCGCGGCACCGGAGCGGCTGCTCGCGGGCGTCGCGAGAGCGCTCGTCCCCGGCGGCGTCTTCCTGATGGTGGACGTCGCCGCGTCGAGCCACGTCCACGAGAACCTCGAGCATCCGCTCGGGCCGGCCCTGTACGCGGCGTCGCTCTTCCACTGCATGACGGTCTCGCTCGCCCAGGGCGGGGCCGGTCTCGGGACGATGTGGGGCGAAGAGAAGGCGCTCGAGCTACTGGCGGGCGCGGGCTTCCCGGACGTCGAGGTGAAGCGGGTCGAAGGTGACGTCCTCAACAACTACTACGTCGCGCGCACGGGGGCGCCGGCGTAGGCGGCGGCCCCGCTACCGCTTGCCCGCGACTCTGCGCCGGGCGAGCCGTTCGGACAGCTTCGTGTTGGCGACGATCGCCCCGGGCAGCAGCGAGATCAAGAGGCCCGCGACGAGCACGACGCCGAGCGCGAAGATCACCGCGAGGACGGCGATGCCGGCGGGCGCGCTCACGCCGGGCATTCTCGCAGGTCGGTCGGGGTTGGGGTCAGGTCTCTCGCGACCTGACCCCGTGACTCCCCCACGCGACGCCTAGCTCGGCCTGGCGTAGCTCTGGACCTGGCCGAAGTCGACGAACGCGCACGGCTCGTCGCCGATCGTCCAGGCGTCATGCCCCGGCGCGATCTCGACGATGTCCCCCGGCCCGACCTCGCTCTCCGTGCCGTCGTCCATCCGGATCCCCATCCGCCCGGACAGCACGTAGCCGCGGTGCGCGGTCTGGCAGCTCTCCGTGCCGGCGATCGGCCCCACGTGCTCCGACCAGCGCCAGCCCGGCTCGAACACCCCGGCCGCGACCGGGCCGCCGCCCAGGTTGAGGATCCGCGCCTCCCCCTTGTTGCCCGCGAACGGGCGCACCTCGTCGGCGTCGGCGGATCGCCTGATCTCGAGACCAGCCATCTCACCTTCCTCCTCTCTCTCCCCGGCTTCCGAACGCTTGTCATGATCCGTGCAAGAGCCGGTGGTGTCAAGTCCGGCAGCTACCCTGGAAGGGTGACCGTGACGGCGGCCCAGCGAGAGAAGCCGCTGCTTCGGGGAGTGCTGCACGAGGTCGCGTTCTCCTGGTCGCTCGTGGCGGGCGCCGTCCTCGTCACGGGAGCGTCCGGCACCGTCGGGCGGACGGCTGCCGCCGTGTTCGCCGCCGCCGTCGCGGCGATGTTCGGCGCGAGCGCGCTCTACCACCGCGTCGGCTGGGGCCCGCGGGCGCGCCTCTGGATGCGCCGGGCCGACCACGCGGGGATCTACCTCCTGATCGCCGGCAGCTACACGCCCTACGGGCTGCTCGCCCTCGACGGCGCCTGGCGGGCGGTGCTGCTCTCGATTGTCTGGAGCGGCGCCGCGGCCGGGATCGTGCTCAAGCTCGCCTGGGTGCACGCGCCGGGCTGGGTGACCGCCGCGATCGCCCTCGCGCTCGGCTGGGTCAGCCTGATCGCCCTGCCGCAGGCGTACGGCGCGCTCGGCCCCGCCGGCCTCGGGCTCCTGCTCGCAGGCGGGCTCCTCTACACGGCCGGCGCCGCCGTCTACGCGCGCCAGCGGCCCGACCCGCGTCCGTCCGTGTTCGGCTTCCACGAGCTCTTCCACGCGCTCGTCGTCGCCGCCGTCGCCTGCCAGTACGCGTCGATCGCGTTCTTCGTCGTCCCGCGCTGACCGACCCGCTTGCGGCGCATCCGCTCGCGTGCCTACACTCTCCGGGCGATGCCGATCTACGAGTTCGTGTGCATGAAGTGCGAGAGCCACTTCGAGGATCTGGTCGCGATGGGCGCCGACCACCCGCGCTGCCCCGACTGCGACTCCTCGAACGTGCGCAAGCTCCTCTCCGTGTTCGCGTCTCACGGCACCGCCGAGCAGCCGAGCTTCGGCGGCCCCACGGGCGGCGGTGGCGGCGGTTGCTGCGGCGGCAGCTGTGGCTGCGGCTAGCGGCAGGGAGGAGCGCAGCCAGGAGCTGGCGGCCCTCGCCGCGCGGGTCGCGGGGTGCACGGCCTGCCGGCTCGCCGAGGGGCGCACGCAGGTCGTGTTCGGCGTCGGCGATCCCGACGCCGACCTGATGCTCGTCGGCGAGGCGCCTGGCTTCCACGAGGACAAGCAGGGCTACCCGTTCGTCGGCCAGGCCGGCAAGCTGCTCGACCGGCTCCTCGCCGGCATCGGCCTGACCCGGCAGGACGTGTTTGTCGCGAATGTGCTCAAATGCAGACCCCCCGGGAACCGCGACCCGATGCCCGACGAGATCGAGGCCTGCGAGGGGCACCTGTTCCGGCAGATCGCTCTCGTCGAGCCGCGCGCGGTCGCCACGCTCGGGAACTTCGCGACCAAGCTGCTCTCCGGGCAGCCGCACGGGATCACGCGCGTGCACGGGCAGCCGCAGCCGATCACGCTCGGCGGGCGCGAGACGATCCTCTACCCGCTCTACCACCCGGCCGCGGCGCTCTACACGCCCGCGATGCTGCGCACGCTCGAGGAGGATTTCGCGCGCCTGCCGGTGCTGCTCGCCGGCGCCGGCAGCGGCCCCGCCGTGCCACCGGCGCCCGGGCCGCCGACGCCGGCGGCGGAACCCGAGCCTGCCGCCGAGCAGCTGGGGCTCTTCTAAGCTCCCTCCATGGTCGAGCTCGAGTCGTCCTCCCCCGAGGAGACCGAGCGCATCGCCGCCGCGCTCGCGTGCGGGCTCGCGCCCGGAGACGTCGTCGCGGTCAGCGGCGAGCTCGGCGCCGGCAAGACGACGTTCGTCCGCGGAGCCTGCCGCGCGCTCGGGGTTGCCGGGCCGGTCACGAGCCCGACGTTCACGATCGGCAACCGCCACCGGGGGCGGGTTGACGTCTCGCACCTCGACCTCTACCGCCTCGAACGGGTCTCCGACGCCGACTGGGCCGACCTCGAGCCGTACCTCGACGGTGCCGTCTGCTTCGTTGAGTGGCCCGAGACGGCGGCGGCCTACCTGCCCGAGCCCCGCGTCTCGGTCAGGCTCCGGCACGCGGGCGGCGACCGGCGCGTGCTCGAGCTCGAGAGCCCGGACGGGCGCCTGGAACGGGAGGTGGCGCGGGATGCTCGTGCTCGCGTTTGACACCGCCACCGCCGTGGCGACGGTCGCGCTCGCGCTCGACCGGGAGGTCGTCGCGGAGCGGCGCACGACAGCCGCGCGCCTGCTCGCCGACGCGGGCGAGCTCCTCGACGGAGCCGGTGCCGGGCCCGGCGAGGTGGGCGGGATCGCCGTCGGCACCGGCCCGGGCAGCTACACGAGCCTGCGGATGGGCCTCGTGACCGCGCGGACGCTCTCGTTCGCGCTCGGCGCGCCCGTCGCCGGGATCTCGACGCTCGACGCGCTCGCGACGGGGGCGCCGGGCGCGTTGCCGGTCATCGACGGGCGCCGCCGCGAGGTGTTCGTCCTCGACGGGCGGCCTCGCCTCGTTGCCGCGTCCGAGCTGCGCGTGGAGCCGGGCAGGCTCTGCGTCGGGGACGGCGCCGTCCGCTACCGCGATCAGCTCGAGGCGGCGGCGGCGGTCGTTCCGCCGGACGACGACCCCCGCCACGTGCCCTGGGCCCGCCACCACGCCGCCCTCGCGGCCTCTTTCGGGCCGGCGGAGCTGGCGGAGCCGCTCTACCTGCGCGCGCCCGACGCCGACCGGGCGCTCGCGCGGAGGCACGCGTGATCGAGCTGCGGCGGCTCGGCGTCGGCGACCTCCCCTCGATCGAGCAGATCGAGCGGCGGTCGTACCCGACCCCCTGGTCGCGTTCGATGTTCGCGTCGGAGCTCGCGAAGCCGTCGTCGGTCTGCCTGGGAGCGATCGACCGGGACGCTCACGACCGGCTGGTTGCGTACCTCGTCGTCTCCCGTTACGTGGACGCCTGGCATGTCATGAACCTCGCCGTCGACGAGCGCTACCGCCACCGGGGCATCGCGCGCCGGCTGCTCGACGAGCTGTTCGCGCTGACCGCCGCCGACGGGATGCGTGGCTACACGCTCGAAGTGCGCGTCTCGAACGCCCGCGCGATCGCCCTCTACGAGCGCGCGGGCTTCCGCACCACGGGCCTGCGGCGCGGCTACTACACCGACAACCGGGAGGACGCCTACGTGATGTGGAAGGACCCGGCCGGACCGGCCGCCGCCGGGGACGAGTTGCGCGCGGGATGATCCTCGCGCTCGAGACCTCCTGCGACGAGACCGCCGACGCCTGCCTCGCTCCGGACGGGACGCTGCTCTCGAGCGTCGTCTCCTCCCAGGCCGGCCTGCACGCACGCTACGGTGGCGTCGTCCCCGAGGTCGCCTCCCGCCGCCACCTCGAGCTCGTCGTCCCGGTCGCGCGCGAGGCGCTCGAGCGGGCGGGCGCGCCGCTCGCGGCGGTCGAGACGGTCGCGGTCACGCAGGGCCCCGGCCTGATCGGCGCCCTGCTCGTCGGCCTCTCCGCGGCGAAGGCGCTCGCCTGGTCGCGGCGGCTCCCGCTCGCGCTCGTGGACCACCTCCACGGGCACGTCGCCGCGCTCTACCTCGGTCCCGCCGTCGTCGAGCCGCCGTTCCTTTGCCTGCTCGCGAGCGGCGGCCACACCCTGCTCCTCGACGTCCGCGAGAGGTCCGGCTACGACGTCGTCGGCACGACGCTCGACGACGCGGCCGGGGAGGCGTTCGACAAGGGCGCCCGGCTGCTCGGGCTCGGCTACCCGGGCGGGCCGGCCCTCGACCGGCTCGCGCGGCAGGGCGACCCGGAGGCGTTCCGCTTCCCGGTCGCCCGCGTGCCCGGGCACGACTTCTCCTTCTCGGGGGTCAAGACCGCGCTCTCGTACGCCGTCCGCGCTCTCGGCGCCGGCGAGCTCGAGCGCCGCCGTGCCGACCTCGCCGCGAGCTACCAGCGGGCGATCGTGCGCGCTCTCGTCGAGCGCTCGCTGGCGGCCGCCGAGGCCTTTGGCGCCCCACGGCTCGCCGTCGTCGGCGGCGTTGCCGCGAACTCGGAGCTGCGCGCCCGGCTGGCCGGTACGGGCGCGACCCTGGCGCCGCTCGAGCTCTGCACCGACAACGCCGCGATGATCGCCTCCGCCGCCAGGTACGCGCGAGCGATCCCGTATCCTGAGTATCTTGGTGTCGACGCCTATGCGTCGCTCGCGTGACATCAAGCACATCGCCGCGATCGGGGCCGTCCTGGCCGCGGCGGTCGCGCTCGCCCTGGCCGCGCCCATCAGCGGCGCCGGCGGCGGGGCGGCCGGCGACCGCCCCGCCCTGGACGTGGGCGGGCGCGCGATCGTCGTGCTCGCAGGCCCGTCGCTGGCCGGCAAGGTCGCCGAGGCCGGCGCGCTCCCCGGAGCGGACGCCCAGCGGCGGCTCACCCGGGCTGCCAGGTCCTTCCAGCGCGGCTTCCTCGACTCCCTGCGCGCACAGGGAGTCGACCTCCGGATCGAGCGTTCGTTCGTCCTCACCTTCAACGGCTTCTCGGCCGTGCTGGACGCGAAGGCGTTTGCCGCTCTCGCCAGGGCTCCGGGCGTCGTCGGCGTCTACCCGGTCAGGGCGGTCTACCCGGCCGAGGCGGCGATCGGCGAGGGCGGGGCGCCGCCGCCGGTGCCCGGGCTGCCCGGCCGGGACGGGAGCGGCGTCACCGTGGCGATCCTCGACTCCGGAGTCGACCGCGGCGTGCTCGCCGCCGGCGTCCTCCGGGGCGTCGACCTCGTCGACGGCGACCGGGACGCCTCGCCCGCGGCGGCCGACGACGACGACTCGGCGGACCACGGCACGCGCATGGCGGCGATCGTCGCGGGTGTCGCCCCGGGCGCCGTGATCCTCCCGATCCGGATCCTCGGCCCGGTGGCGGCGGACGGTGGCAGCGTCCGCACGCTCGGCACGAGCGACGATCTCGTCGCGGGAATCGAGCGGGCCGTCGATCCGGACGGCGACGGCGCCGTCGGTGACGCCGCCCGGATCGCACTCGCAGCCGTCGTCGAGCCCTACGCCGCCTTCCCCGACAGCCCCGAAGCACGCGCCGCCGCCGGCGCCGCCCGCCTCGGCACGCTCGTCGTGGCGCCCGCCGGCAACGACGGCCCGGCCGGCGACGGCTTCGGCACGGTCGGGGCACCAGCGGCCGCGGCGGCGACGCTCGCGGTCGGGGCGAGCGACCCGGCGACCGGCCGGCCCGCCGCGTTCTCCTCGGAAGGACCAGCGTTCGACGGGCGGCCGAAACCCGACCTGCTCGCGCCGGGTGTCGGCGTCGCGACGCTCACTCCGGCGGGGCGAGCGGCGGCGACAGGCTCGAGCGCCGCGGCCGCGCTCGCCGCGGGCGCCGCGGCGCTCGTCGCCGAGGCACGCCCGGAGCTCGGTGCGCAGGCGCTCCACGGCGTCCTCGTCGGTGGAGCGCGACCGCTCGACGGCGGGCGGGCCGACGACGGCGCGGCGCTGCTCGACCCGGCCGGGGCGGCCGCCCAGGTGATCGCGATCGAGCCCGCGACGATCGCGCTGCGGCGCGGCGGCTCCGTCACCGTTCGCATCCGCAACCTGACCGGGGCCGAGCTCGGCGTCAGCCTCGAGCTCGCCGAGGCGCCGGCCCTGACCGCCGAGCGCGGGCGCGTGACGATCCCCGCCGGCGAGGTTGCCGAGGTCGGCCTCCGACCCGCCGCGAGCGGGCCGCTGTTCACGGGTGTCCTGATCGTGCAGCCGGACGGCGGGCACGAGGCGCGCCTCCCGTTCGCGCTGGTCGGCGGCGCCCGTGGCGATCTCCTCGGTGCCCTGCGCCTCTCCGAGCGCCCCGCGAGACCGACCGTCCGGCATCCCGCGATCCTCACCTTCACGGCCGGGCGGGTCGACGAGGACGGCGGCGGCGTCGCGATCGCGCCCGTCGGTGTTCTCGACGTGGTGCTCCGCACCCCCGGCGGCAAGAACCTCGGCATCCTGACCCGGCTGCGCGACCTCCTGCCCGGCCGCTACTCGATCGGGCTCACCGGCCGAGCCCCGGACGGGACGACGCTCGCGCCCGGGCGCTACGTGGTCGAGCTCGTGGCGCATCCGGTCACTGGCGGCGAGGGTCCGGCCGGGAAGCCGAGTCGCGCATCCGTGCAGCTCGTCATCCGGTGACCCCGGCCGTGCGCATCTACGGCGCCCCGGGCTGCCACCTGTGCGACGACGCGAAGCGGGTGCTCGAGCGTGTCAGGGCCGAGATCCCGTTCGAGCTCGAGGAAGTCGACATCACCGGCGACGCCGAGCTCGAGCGCCGCTACCGCGAGCGGATCCCGGTCGTCACGGTCGGCGGCGAGGAGGCGTTCACGTACGTCGTGCACCCGGGCACGCTGCGCCGGCGACTCCGGGGCTGACACTCACGAAGTCCCGCGACCGGGGGCCTTGGATTCGCCCCGACAGCACATCCCGGGCGGCATCGACTCAGACGGTAGACTGTTACAAGCTATGGCGATCGAGACGCAGCTCGAAGGAGGAAGGCGCGTGGGTGATCGGTTGACCGTGGGCGTCGCGACGCGCCTCTCCCGCTACCTGCAGGTGCTCACGCAGGCCAAGAAGATGGGCCGCGAGCGGATCTCCTCCCAGGAGATCTCGGAGTACACGAACATCAACGCGACCCAGATCCGGCGCGACCTGTCTGGTTTCGGCAAGTTCGGCAAGCGCGGCGTCGGCTACTCGATCGACGTCCTGCTCGCCGAGATCCGCAAGATCCTGCGGACGCAGGGGCAGCACAACATCGCGCTCTTCGGCGCCGGGCGGCTCGGGCAGGCGATCGCCGGCTCGAGCGTCTTCGCCGACCACGGCTTCAACATCGCGGCCGTCTTCGACACCGACCAGGCAAAGGTGGGAGCGGCGATCGGGAGGCTCGAGGTCAGCGACTACCGCGACCTGCGCGACCTCGTCCGCGACCGCAACATCATCGTCGGCGTGCTGGCGGTGCCCGCGGTGGCGGCCCAGGCCGTCACGAACGACCTCGTCGACGCGGGCGTGAAGATCATCTTCAACTACTCCGAGGCGCTCCTGAGCGTGCCGCCGGACGTCACCGTCCACACGACCAACCCGGCCGCCGAGCTCCTCTACGCGCTCTACTTCTACCTCGCCTGACCGCGGGGCGGGCGCGATGCGTGCCGTCTGGCGGGTGACATGAATGCCGCCCCTACGGGGCCGCGGGGGCTAGCTCGCGGAGCTGGGCCAGGCCGAGGTCGCCGGGGGTGCGGCCGATCGGCTGGATGCACACGTGGTCGGCGCCGACGGCCAGGTGCTCGCGCACGCGGGCCCGGATCCGGTCGGTATCGCCCCACGCGACCAGCGCGTCCACGAGGCGGTCCGAGCCGCCGCCGGCGAGATCCGCCTCGGCGAAGCCGAGCCAGAGCAGGTTCTCCGCGTAGCTCGCGAGCGCGAGGTAGCCGGCGATCGCCTCGCGGCCGAGCTCGCGCGCCCGGCCGGGATCGGTCTCGAGCAGCACGAGCTGCTCGACCGCTAGCAGCTTTCCCGACCCGAGGATCTGGCGGGCACGCGCCGTGTGGTCGACCGGGACCAGGTACGGATGCGCGCCGTCCGCGCGTTCGCGAGCGAGCCGGAGCATCGAGGGGCGCAGCGCCGCCAGCACGCGCGGCACGGGCAGAGCGGGCCGCGGGCCCCGGTAGCCGGCCGAGTCGAGCCCGTCGAGGTAGCGGCGCATCGTCGCCACCGGCCGGGCGTAGACGTGCCCGCGCGACTCCACCTGGGGCGGATGGCTGACACCGAGCCCGAGCAGGTAGCGGCCCGGGTACGCCTCCCCGAGCGTGCACGCGCCCGCCGCCGTCGCGGTCGCGTCGCGCGCCCAGATGCTCGCGATCCCGTTCGCAACCACGATTCGCTCGGTCGCGGCGAGCAGGATCCCCGCGTGGCTGAGCGCTTCCTTGCTCGCGTGCCCCTCGGCGATCCAGAGCGCCCCGTAGCCGAGCGCCTCGATCTCGGCCGCTGCCTCGCGCGCGGCCGCCGCCGGCGCCATCCCGAGCGCGCCCAGCCAGACGCCGACCTTGCCGATCGCTGGTCCCATGCCGCGGAAGGCTATCGCGGCGGGGCGAGGTAGACCGCGGTGTCGCCCTCGGGGACGCCCTCGAGCGCCTTCCGCACCTGCTCCTCGCTGCCGCCGTAGACGATCACGACCCGGTCTGAGATCTCCGCGTCGAGCCCCGCGGCGACCAGGAGCTCGACCGCGTGCTCCGGCGTCTCCCCGACGCTCGCGACGAGCGCGCCGAAGTAGGGCGGCGGCGGCTCCTCGACCGGGGCCTCGGCAGCGCCCGCATCCTCGGCCCCCGCCTCCTCCGCCTCGGCGGGAGCGGCCTCGACCATCGCGAGCTCCGTGTCAGCGCTGCGAGACGCCTCGGGCTGCGCCCCGTCACCGGTCGTCGTGACCGCGATCGCGACCGCGGTTGCTGCGGCCGCCACCGGCACGAGCACGAGCCCGAGCCGACGCGCCGAGAAGCGTCCGGGAAGCCGCCGGCGCTCGCGCTCGCGTTCCGGCAGGCCAGCCACGAGCTCGTCCAGCCGACCCGCGGGCAGCTCGAGCAGCGGCGCGGCCCGCAGGGCGTCGCGGGCGAGCTCGAGCTCGGCGATCGTGGCGGCGCACGCGGTGCACGTCTCGAGGTGCGAGCGCACGCCAGCCGCGTCCGGCGCGGCGAGGTCGCCCTCGACGTACTCGAGCAGCACGATCTCGTTCGGGTGGGCTCCGGCCATCACTGCTTCGACTCCCCCGCGGCGCTCGCGGTTCCGAGCGCGCGCGCCAGCTCGACGCGGCCGCGGAAGATCCGCGACTTCACGGTACCCTCCGCCACCCCGAGCATCTCGGCGATCTCCGCATAGGAGCGGCCGAGCACGTCGTAGAGGAGGACGGCAGTGCGGTACGTCTCGTCGAGGCCCGCGAGCGCCCGCTGCAGCTCCCCCGACAGCTCGCCCGCCGCGATCGGATCACGGGGGCTGACCGGCTCGGCGACGTCGTCGAGCGGGACGCCGCCGCCGCGCGCGCTGCGCGCCCGCTGGTCGTGCACCGCGTTCAGGCAGATCCGGTACAGCCACGTCGAGAACGCCGACTCGGCGCGGAAGCGCGGCAGCGCCCGCCACGCCCGGATCAGCGTCTCCTGCACCGCGTCCTCGGCGTCGGCCGCCGAGCCGAGCTCGCGCGCAGCCAGCGTCAGCAGCCTGTGGCGGTGCTCCTCGACGAGGCGTGCGAAGGCGTCGCGGTCGCCCGCCTGCGCCTTCCGTACGAGCCGGTCGTCAGGATTCACCACGTGAAGATTCTCCTCTGGCACGGCTACCTCCTCGGAGGCACCGGCTCGAATATCTACACGCGATCGCTCGCCCGCGCCTGGTCGCGGCTCGGCCATGACGTCGTCGTCTTCTGCCAGGATCCCCATCCCGAGCGCCACGACCTCGGCGGCGCGACGGTCGTACGCCCGGAGATCGGCGGCGTCCTGCCCGTGTTCGTGGTCGACCGCTACGAGGACCTCGAGGCCCGTCGCGTTCAGGATCTCTCGCCCGCCGAGCGGCAGCGGTTCGTCGACGCGAACGCGGCCGCGCTGCGCGAGCACCTTCCGGCCGGGCTCGTGTTCACGAACCACCTCCTGCTCGGCGGCCCCGTCGGCGCCGCCGCCGGCGTCCCCTACCAGGTCAAGGCGCACGGCTCGGAGCTCGAGTTCTCGCTGCGCGGCAACGAGGAGCTATGTGCTTGGACGCGGGCGACGCTCGCTCCCGCGACGGCGATCTACGCCGGCACCGAGCACGTGCGCCGCGTGATCGAGGACGTGCTCGGGCCCGGCCCGCACCTCGAGCGCGTGCGGATCGTCCCGCCCGGCGTCGACGTCGACGATTTCCGCCCGCGCCCACGCGCCGAGGCGCTCGCCGGCCTGCTCGCCGAGGCGGCGGCCGACCCGCCCAACCCGCCCGCCGCGCACGACCAGCGCCGCCCGGACGAGGGCAACGCGGCGCGGCTCGAGGCCTTCCTCGCCGGTGACGGGCCGACGATCGTCTTCGTCGGGCGGATCAGCCGGGAAAAGGGCGCGCACGTCCTCGTCGACGCGCTGCGCAGGCTGCGCGCGCCCGCCCGCACCGTCATGGCCGGCTGGGGCGACATCCGCGACGAGCTCGAGCGCGAGGCCGCCGGTCTACCCGTCCTCTTCACCGGCGCGCTCGAGCACCGCCACCTCGTGCACCTGTTCGCGCTCGCCGACGTCGCCGTCACCCCGTCGACGTTCCCCGAGGCGTTCGGCATGGTCGCCGCCGAGGCGGCGGCCTGCGGCGCGCCGCCCGTGGTCGCCCGCCACACCGGCCTCGCCGAGATCGCCGAGGGCCTCGAGGCCGAGTACCCGGCGCACCTGCGCGAGCTGACGAGCTTCGAGAGCGGCGGCGCGGCGGAGCTGGCGCGGGCCTTGGACGCGATCCTCGCGCTCGGCCCCGGCGACCGAGCGGCCCTGCGCGAGGCCGCCCGGCGGGCCGCCGTCGCCAGGTGGAGTTGGGAGCACGTCGCGGCTCTGATACTTTCGGCCGGATGGGAGACGCCCAGCGCCTGAGCCCGGACGAGCAGATCGCGCTCGCCCGCCAGCAGTTCGACGAGGGAACGGACTTCACGCTCGCGGTCGAGGAGGAGTACGCCCTGCTCGATCCGGGGACGCTCGGCCTCGCGCCACGCTTCGAGGAGCTGTTCGCGGCCGCGCGGGCGACCGAGCTCGGCGAGCACGTCGTGGGCGAGCTGATCTCGTCCGAGATCGAGATCCGCACCGGGCGCTGCGAGACGTTCGAGGAGGCCGCGGCCAAGCTCGCCGAGCGGCGGGCGCAGCTACTCGCGCTCGCCGACGCGCACGGCGTCGCGCTCGGGGCGACCGGGGCGCACCCGTGGAGCCCCTGGCGGGAGCAGTCGATCATCGACACGCCCCACTACCGGCGCAACGACGAGCTCCTGCGCTACGTCGTCTGGCGCAACAACACGTTCGGGCTGCACGTCCACGTCGGCATCCGCGGCGCCGACCGGGCCGTCAGGGTCTGCGACGCGCTGCGCAGCTACCTGCCCGACCTGCTCGCCCTCTCCGCCAGCTCCCCGTTCGTCGAGGACGTCTACACGCACCTCCACTCCGCCCGCACGCAGATCTTCACCCGCATGTTCCCGCGCTGCGGCGTCCCGGACGCGTTCGGGACCTGGCGCGAGTACGAGGAGTTCCTCCGCTTCCTCTACCGCACCGGCTCCGTCACCGAGCACACGCAGCTCTGGTGGAGCGTCCGCTTGCACCTCGCCTACCCGACCGTGGAGATCCGGATCTGCGACGCCCAGCCGGAGCTCGCCGAGGCGAGAGCGCTGACGGCGCTCGTCTACGCGCTCACCGCCCGGATCGCCCGGGCGCTCGACGAGGGCGAGGCGGTGCCGGTGCACCCGCACCGCCTGATCGAGGAGAACCTCTGGCGGGCGATCCGCCACGGCAGCTCGGGCGAGCTGATCGCGCTCGGCTCAGACCGCGTCCGGCCGGCGCGGCAGGCGCTCGAGGAGCTGGTCGAATGGGTGCGGCCGGTGGCCGAGGAGCTCGGGGCCGCGCCGTACCTGGTAATTCCGGCCGCGAACCCGGCCGAGCGGCAGATCGCGCGCTTCGAGCAGGGCGCCTCGCTGGGCGAGATCTACGCCGAGCAGGTCGCCCGCACCCGCGACCTCGCGGTCGGGGCGGCGCGCGGCGCCTGAGAGCGGTGCCTGCGCCCGAGATCGGGATCTTCGGCGGCTCCGGCCTCTACTCGTTCCTCGACGCCGCCGAGGAGGTCGCGCTCGACACCCCCTACGGTCGGCCGTCGGCAGCGGCGACGATCGGCGAGCTCGGCGGCCGTCCGGTCGCGTTCATGCCCCGGCACGGGCGCGATCACGAGCTGCCGCCGCACCGCATCAACTACCGGGCGAACGTGTGGGCGATGCGCGAGCTGGGCGTCCGCCGCCTGATCGGCCCGTGTGCCGCCGGGGCGCTGAAGGCGGAGCTCGAGCCCGGCGAGTTCGTCGTCTGCGACCAGTACGTCGACCGCACGAGCGGCCGGGCCGACACCTTCTACGACGGGCCCGAGACCACCCACGTCTCCGCCGCCGACCCGTACTGCCCGGAGCTTCGCTCGCTCGTCGCGGCGACCGCCCGCGAGCTCGGCATCCGCGCCCGCGACCGGGGGACCGTGGTCGTCGTCCAGGGGCCCCGGTTCTCGACTCGCGCGGAGTCGGAGTGGTTCCAAAGCGCCGGCTGGGACGTCGTCAACATGACCGCCTACCCGGAGGCCCACCTCGCGCGCGAGCTCGAGCTCTGCTACGTGAGCGTCGCGATGGTCACCGACCACGACGCGGGCGTTGGCGGCGTCGAGCCCGCGTCGAGCGAGACGGTGCTGCGGGTCTTCCGGGAGAACCTGGCGAAGCTGCGGGAGCTCCTGCTGGCCGTTGCGCCGCGGATCGGGCCGCAGTCGCCCGGCGATCCCTGCGCGACCGCTCTGCGCGAGGCGAGGCTCTGAGCCTGAATCCCGCAGCACGGGCACGGCGTCCGAACTTTGTGATAGAAATCCGCCCCGGCGCTTCTCGGCTTCTGACGCGGGGTTGAGGCAACTCTGACGAGGCTCGGGGCGCCCTGTTTGTGCAAGCGACGATGGGCGGGACCGTGACCGACTTCTTCCAGAACCACTCCGTGCTGTTCGCTCTCCTCGCCGCCGGCCTCAGCGTGGTCTGGGGCGTCGGCCTGACCGTGTGGCTCCTGAAGCTCCCGGCCGGCAGCTCCCGGATGCAGGAGATCTCGCGTGCCGTCCAGCAGGGCGCCGCCGCGTACCTGCGCCGCCAATACACGACGATCGCCGGCGTCGCCGTCGTGATCTTCCTCGGGATCGGCTTCTGGAACGACCTCGGCTGGGGCACCGCGGTCGGCTTCCTGATCGGTGCTGCCTTCTCCGCCGCGGCCGGCTTCGCCGGGATGAACGTGGCGGTGCGCGCGAACGTGCGCACCGCCGAGGCCGCGAAGGGCGGGATCAAGCCTGCGCTCCAGGTGGCGTTCCGGGCCGGCTCGGTCACCGGCCTCTTCGTCGTCGGGCTCGGCCTGCTCGGCGTCGCCGCGTACTACGGCATCCTCACGAGCTGGTTCGACCGGAGCGCCCAGGACGCGACGCGCGACCTGATCGGTCTCGCCTTCGGCGGCTCGCTGATCTCCGTGTTCGCGCGGCTCGGCGGCGGTATCTTCACGAAGGCCGCCGACGTCGGCGCCGACCTCGTCGGCAAGATCGAGGCGGGCATCCCCGAGGACGACCCGCGCAACCCGGCCGTGATCGCGGACAACGTCGGCGACAACGTCGGCGACTGCGCGGGCATGGCCGCCGACCTGTTCGAGACGTACGCCGTCACCGCCGTCGCCGTCATGTTCCTCGGGGCGGTCAACTTCCCCGCGACCGGGATCGTCAGCTACCCGCTCGCGATCGGCGGCGTCGCGATCGTCGCCTCGATCATCGGCACGTTCTTCGCCCGGATCGGGCGCAGCGGCTCGATCATGAACGCGCTCTACAAGAGCGTCGCCGTCGCCACCGTGCTCGCTGGGATCGGCTTCATCCCGATCACGCTGGCGTTCGACGGCGACGCGTTCGGCTTCTGGGAGCTCTACGGCTCCGCGCTGATCGGCCTCGGCGTCACGTTCGCGCTCGTCGGCATCACCGAGTACTACACGGGCAGCCGCTGGAATCCCGTCAAGTCGATCTCGAAGGCCTCGACGACGGGCCACGCGACCAACATCATCGAGGGGCTCGCGGTGGGCATGCAGGCGACCGCGGCGCCCGTGATCGTGATCGCCGTCGCGATCGTGGCCGCGAACGAGGTCGCGGGACTCTTCGGCGTCGGGATCGCGGTGATGGCCCAGCTCGCGATGACCGGCCTGATCGTCGCCCTCGACGCCTACGGGCCCGTCACGGACAACGCGGGCGGGATCGCGGAGATGGCCGAGCTCGACGAGTCCGTGCGCGGCGTCACCGACCCGCTCGATGCGGTCGGGAACACGACGAAGGCGGTCACGAAGGGCTACGCGATCGGCTCGGCCGGGCTCGCGGCGCTCGTGCTGTTCGATGGGTTCACCTCCGAGCTCGACGACCGCGGCTTCACCGTCTCGTTCTCGCTCTCGGACGCCTGGGTGATCGCCGGGCTGTTCATCGGCGGCCTGATGCCGTTCCTCTTCTCCTCGCTCGCGATGCAGGCCGTCGGCCGCGTCGGCGCCCAGGTCGTCCAGGAGGTGCGCAGGCAGTTTCGGGAGATCCCCGGCATCCTCGAGGGCACGGGTAAGCCGGAGTACGGGCACGCGGTCGACATCGTCACCGGCGCCGCGATCAAGAACATGATGCTGCCGAGCGCGATCCCCGTCGCGTTCCCGATCGTCGTCGGGATCATCAAGCCGGAGATGCTCGGTGGGCTGCTGATCGGCACGATCGTGACCGGGATCTTCCTCGCGATCGCCATGACCTCGGGCGGCGGCGCCTGGGACAACGCGAAGAAGCTGATCGAGGACGGAGCGTTCGGCGGCAAGGGCTCGGACGCCCACGCCGCGGCCGTCACCGGAGACACCGTCGGCGACCCCTACAAGGACACTGCCGGACCGGCGATCAACCCGATGATCAAGATCACGAACATCGTCGCGATCCTGATGATCCCGCTGATCGTCTCGATTCACGGCTAGCTCCGGGCCCGGCTCGATGGACGGCAAGGTCGGCGACACGATCCTGATGAGGGTCAAGAATCGGCGGATCGCCCCCGCCGCCCGTCAGGGCACGATCGAGGAGGTGCTCGGGCCCGGGCGCTTTCTCGTCCGCTGGGGCGACGGGCGGGCGACCACGGTCGCGGCGCTGCCCGACGCGTTCGAGATCGTCCCGGCCGGCAAGGCCGTGCCGAAGGCGAAGAAGGCGGCCTCCTGGCCGCCGGCACCGAAGCCGCCGGCGCTGCGCGGGGCGAAGAGGAAGAAGAAGGCCTGAGGGCCTGTCCGGACAGGCACCGAGCGGCCGGCCCGGCCGTCTAAGGCTGCTGGTACCCTCCCGGCATGGCGGCCACGGTGCGCGGTGCCTGCCCGCTCGACTGCCCGGACACGTGCTCCTGGCTCGTGACCGTCGAGGGCGGGCGCGCCGTCGCGCTGCGCGGCGACCGGGATCACCCGTTCACGCGGGGCGCGCTCTGCGGCAAGGTCAACCACTACCTCGACGGCCTCGACGCGGCTGACCGGGTGCTCCAGCCGCTGCGGCGGATCGGAGCCAAGGGGGAGGGACGGTTCGAGCGGGTCTCCTGGGAGGAGGCGCTCGAGCTGGTCGCCGGCGGCCTGCGCGGCGCGATCGACCGGCACGGCCCCCAGTCGGTTCTCCCGTTCTACTTCGCGGGCACCATGGGCCTCGTCCAGGGCACCGTGATGGGGGAGCGGCTGTTCGGGGCGCTCGGCGCGTCCCGGCTCGGCCTGACCATCTGCACCGGCGCCGCCAGGGCCGCCGTGCGCGCCACGTTCGGAGGCTACGTCGGTCCCCACCCGGAGGACATGCCGCACGCGAAGCTCGTCATCCTCTGGGGCGCCAGCCTGCTGTCGACGAACGTCCACCAGTGGCGGCTCGTGCTCGAGGCGCGGGAACGGGGCGCCCGCGTGGTCACGATCGACCCGCTGCGGACCGACACCGCGAGGCGCTCGGACGAGCACCTCGCTCCCCTGCCGGGAACCGACGCGGCGCTCGCGCTCGGCCTGATGCGCGCCGTGCTCGACGCGGGCGCCGCCGACCGCGACTGGCTCGAGCGCCACACGATTGGCTGGCCCGAGCTGGAGGAGCGGCTCGGCGAGTGGCCGGTCGAGCGGGCTGCCCGCGTCTGCGGGCTCGAGGAGCGGGAGGTGCGGAGGCTCGGCGAGCGGCTCGCCGCGACCCGCCCGACGATGATCAGGCTCGGTCTCGGCCTCCAGCGTCACTCGGGCGGGGCGGCAGCCTACCGGGCGATCTGCGCGCTTCCCGCCGTCACGGGCGACTGGCGCCACGTCGGCGGCGGTGTGGTCACGCTCACCTCCGGGCAGCTGCTCGTCCAGGACCGCCTCGCGGCGGCGCCGCCCGACCTGCCCCGCCCGCCGGCTCGCACGGTCAACATGTCGCGCCTCGCCGAGGCGCTGACCGAGCTCGATGACCCGCCCGTGTCGGCGCTCGTCGTCTACGACTCGAATCCGGCCGCCACGTCCGCCGACCAGGTCCGGGTGCGCCGGGGGCTGGCTCGTGAGGATCTCTTCACGGTCGTGCTGGAGCAGCGCCTCACCGACACGACCGACTACGCGGACGTCGTCCTGCCCGCGACGATGCAGCCGGAGCACGCGGATCTCCACGTCGGCTACGGGCACCACTACGTCGCCTGGAACGAGCCGGCCGTGGCCGCGGCCGGCGAGTGCCTCCCGAACGCCGAGATCTTCCGCCGGATCGCGGCCGCGCTCGGGCTCGGCCATCCGCGCCTGCGCGACTCCGACGTCGAGGTCGCCCGCCAACTGCTCGACACGCCCGAGTGCCGCACCGCCGGGATCACGCTCGAGCGGCTGCGGGAGCGTGGCTGGCTGCGGGCCGGGACAATCGAGCGGGGCACGGCCCCGTATGCGGACGGCGGCTTTCCGAATGCGTCCGGCAAGGTCGAGCTCGTCTCCGAGTCGCTTCGCGCCGCGGGCCACGATCCGCTCGTCGGCTACGTGCCGCCGGTCGAGATCGCGGACGACGAGCTGGCCAGTCGCTACCCGCTCGTCCTCGTCTCGCCCGCGGGCCGGTTCATGACGAGCTCCTCGTTCGGCTCCCAGCCGTGGCATCGCCTGAAGAGCGGTCCGCCGCGGGTGCACCTGGATCCCGGGGACGCGGCTGTCCGAGGGATCGAGACCGGCGACGAGGTGCGGGTCGGTAACGACCGCGGCTCGTTCCTCGCCGAGGCGGTCGTCGACGACACGGCCCGCCCGGGCGTCGCCTGCACGCTCAAGGCGCCGTGGGCGAAGCTCAGCCCCGGCGGCACGACCGTGAACGCGACCACGCCGGAGCGCGACTCGGATGCGGGCGGGGGACCCACCTACCACGACAACCGCGTCGAGGTCGTGCGCGTCCGGGCGCGGCGGCCGGCAGCACGCGAGGCCGAGGCCGCGGCCGTCTGAGCTAGCTCCGCCGGCGCACCTGAGGTCCCTGGCTGCCCAGCGCGGCGTACGCGAGCGCTTGGAGCGACTCGTTCAGGGTCTTCAGCTCGTGCGCGATCCGAAGCAGCGCCTCCGCCGAGTCGAGCCGTGAGTTGAGGACGTGCACCTCGTGGCAGAGCAGATCGAGCCGCTCGAGGATCGCATCGAGCTGGCGGTCGTCGAGGTGCTGGCGCGGCTCGGTCACCTGTCTGATCGTACGCGCTACCCGGCCGCGAGAGCGACCAGCTCAGCGGCGCTCGCGGCGACGGCGGCGCCGGCGCCGAGCCGCCCGAGCAGCCGCTCGCGGGCACCGCGGCCCGTCTCGAGCGTGTCGACCCGGCGGGCCGCCCCGAGCTGCGCGAGCGCGACCCGGGCGAGCTCCTCCGGCGCGTCCGTGAAGACGCCGACGCGCCAGCCGGCGGCTGCGAGCCGGCGGAGCGCCGCGCTCGCGGCTCCGCTCGGGCGCAGGTACACGGGGGCGTGATCCTCCGCGAACCGCTCGAGCGCGGAGCGCCAATCGCCGATGCCGGCGGACGCCCAGCCGTCGAGGGCATCGGCGGCGGCGGCACGGTCGGCGGGGAGGCTGCCGACGTCGAGCTCCGCGATCGAGCGGAACCGCCGGGCCGCGTCCTCGAGGAACGCCTGCCAGAGGGCGCGCGTGTCCCCGAGCGCCCCGTCGAGGTCGATCGCGACGGCCCTCGTCATCGCCGGCGCCGCCAGAGGAAGAGCACCGCCACCCCGATCAGCGCGCCCGCGGTGTCGACCGCCCAGTCCAGCGCGGCCGCCTGGCGACCCGGGACGAACGCCTGGTGCAGCTCGTCGGTGGCCGCGTACGCCGACGCGGCGGCGACGGCGAGCGGCGAGCGGCCGAGCGCCCGCCAGAGCAGGGCAGCCAGGATCGCGAACTCGGTGGCGTGCGCGAGCTTGCGCAGCACGAGATCCCAGACGCCGAGACCGGTGCCGAGGCTGGGGATCGACGAGAACGCGAAGATCACGGCCGCCCACGTGAGCACGGGCAGCCAGAGGCGCGCGCGGCTGCGGGCGACGGTGACCATCTCCTAATCGTACGGACGCGGCCGGCCCGGCTTCCCCGGGGGTGCTAACCTCCCGGATGACAACCGCATAGGGCGAGCGGTCCAGGGAAGCCGGTGCAAGTCCGGCGCGGTCCCGCCGCTGTGAGGGGAGATGCCCGTCCGCCGAGGTGCCACTGGCCGAGTGCCGGGAAGGCGGCGGAGGGGGGAGCCCCGAGCCAGAAGACCTGTCGCGCGCCCCGCACCCGTTCCCCTCGAGGAAGGAGGAAATGTGCTCCGGCGCACCACTCTCGTAGCTCTCCTCTCCGCTCTCGCGGTCGCGCTCGCGGCACCCGCGGGCGCGCTCGCGCTCACCGTGCACGTCCGGGTCGAGGGCCCGCTGGGCACCCACTTCGGCGCCCGCCAGCCGCTCGTGACGCCGTTCACGGGGACGCTCGCCGGCGACGGCGGCGAGGTCGAGCTCGCGGAGCCGACCGCCCTCGGGGCGCTCGAAGCGGCCAGCAGCGCGGGCGACTTCTACTACCACCTGAGCGTCGCGTCGTTCGGCCCCTACGTCACCCAGGTCGGGCGAACCGCCGGGGAGGGATTCAGCGGCTGGGTCTACAAGGTCAACGGGGTCTCGCCCCCGGTCGGCGCGGACGCGTACGTGCTCGAGCGGGGCGACGAGGTGCTCTGGTACTACGCCACCTTCGGCGACGCCGGCGGCCCCCCGACGCTCGACCTCGATCGGGTCGCGCGCGGTTGCTACCGCGCCTACAAGACGAACGACCTCGGTGAGCGCAGCTTCGCGCGCGCGGTGACGTTCCTCCTCGACGGACGCGCGGTCGCCTCGAAGGGCGGGCGGCTCTGCCCGACCGGGCATTGGCACACGCTGCGGGCGACGAAGGACGGCTTCATCCGCTCCGAGGTGGTCGCGCGCTAGGAGGCGTCGATGCGCAGGCACGCGCTCGCGGTACTCGCGCTCGCGTTCGCCCTCTCCGGCTGCGGCGGCCCCGCCGGCGCCGGGGAGGGCGGCGACCGCCCCGACGGGGCCGCTGCCGAGCCGAGTGGCGACGCGACCGCGGCCGTCGCCCCCGAGTCGGCAGGGGACGAGCGCCAGGCGAGCCTGTGGATCACGCGCGACCGCGGCGAGAAGCTGATCCTGACGCGGGACGTGCCGCCGGGCCTGACTGTGCTCCAGGCGCTCGACCGGGTCGCCGAGATCGAGACCCGCTACGGAGGGCGCTTCGTCCAGTCGATCGAGGGAATCGGGGGCAGCCTCTCCGCGCAGCGCGACTGGTTCTTCTTCGTCAACGGGATCGAGCCGGACGTCGGCGCGGCCGAGATCGTGCTCGGCCCGGGCGACGTGGCCTGGTGGGACTTCCGAAGCTGGGACGAGACGATGCGGGAACCGGTGGTCGTCGGCGCCTTCCCCGAGCCGTTCCTGCACGGCTTCGACGGCCGGCGGCGGCCGTGGGCCGTCAAGGCCCCGGCCGGGATCGACACCGCGGCGCTCGAGGCCGTGCTCGGCCCGCCCGGCGGGGACGGCAAGCCGAGCCGCTTCGTGGTCGAGGTCCGCGACGGCGCGACGGGTGCGCTCCTGACCGCGACGCGCGGCGATGCCAACGACGCACCGGTCGAGTTCCTCCTCGAGGGCTCGGGGCCGGCGGTGCAGGCCGCGCTCGACGCGCTCGCGGCCGACCCGGCGATCGTTCGCTACCGGTACACGGCCCGCTTCGACGGGCGCGGCAACGTGGTCGGATGAGGCTCGCGACCGTCCCCGCCGCGCTCCTCCTGGCCGCGCTCGCCGCGGCGGCGCTGCTCGCCGACCACCTCGCCTCCACTGCTGCGATCACCGCGCTCCTGCTCTCGGTCGTGCTGCGGGCGCCCGTGCGGCGCAAGCGGCTCTACCTGCTCGGAGCGCTCCTATCCGGTGCCGGGGTCGTTGCCGTCTGGCCGTTCGTCGCCGTCGTCGGCGACGACGTGCTCTGGCGCGGTCCGACGGTGCCCGTGCTGGGCACGATCGACGTGACGACGGAGGAGCTCGCCGCCGGTGCCCTCGCCGGGCTACGGCTGGCGGGTGTCGCGCTCGCGTTCGCCGCCTACGCGCTCCTGCTCGATCACGACCGCCTGCTCGCGTCGCTCGGTTTCGCTCGCCGCTCGGCGTTCGCGGCCGTGCTCGCGACGCGGCTCGTCCCCACGCTTGAGCGGGATGCCGCCGCCCTGGCCGAGACGGTGCGCGGGCGGGGCATCGTGCTGGACGGGCTGCGCGGCCGCGCCATGCTCGTCTCGCCGCTCGTCTCCGGCTCGCTCGAGCGGGCGCTGAACCTGGCGGAGGCGATGGAGGCTCGCGGCTTCGGCCGGCCCGGGCGCACGAGAGCGCCCAGGCCAGCGTGGCGGGCAATCGACCGTGCCGCCGTGGTGGCGGCTGTCATGGTCGTCGCGGCGGGTGCGCTGTGGCTCTAGCCACGGTGGAGGGGCTCACGTTCGCCTACCCGGGTGCCGCCCGGCCGGCGCTCACGGGGATCTCGCTCGAGCTCGCTGCCGGCGAGGTCGTCGCCCTGCTCGGCCCCTCGGGGGCGGGCAAGTCGACCCTGCTGCGGGCGCTCGCGGGGCTCGTCCCGCACTTCCACGGCGGCAGCTTTCGCGGTCGCGTGCTCGTGGCCGGGTACGACACCCGCCGGGCGCGACCGGCCGATCTCGCCGGCGCGGTGGCGACCGTGTTCCAGGATCCGGAGGACCAGGTCGTGATGGCCTCCGTCGAGAACGAGGTCGCGTTCGGGCTCGAGAACGTCGCGACCCCGCCCGCCGGGATCGCGGCGCGTGTCGAGGAAGCGCTGGCCGCCGTCGGCGCCGTCCACCTCGCCGGGCGCCGCACCACGGAACTGTCCGGCGGAGAGCTGCAGCGCGTCTGCCTCGCCTCGGCGCTCGCGCTGCGGCCGCGCCTGCTCCTCCTCGACGAGCCGACCTCGCAGCTCGATCCCGAGGCGGCGGACGCGTTCCTCGACGCGGTCGCCGGTCTCGGCGCCGCCGCCGTCCTCTCCGAGCAGCGTACCGCTCGCGCGCTCGCGCTTGCCGATCGCGTTCTCTTCGTCGACGGCGGCGAGCTCCTGCTCGACGCCCCGCGCGCGCAGGCGCTCGCGTGGCTCGCGGCCAACCGCCCCGCCTTCTTGCCCCCGCCAGAGCCCGCGTCCGACGTCCCTTCCGGCCATGGCCCGGGGCCTGGCCCCTTGACATGGCCGGAAGGGACACTCGCGCTCGAGGTCGCCGGCGTCTCGTTCGCCTACGACCGCGTCCCCGTCCTCGACGGCGTCTCGCTGGCCGTCGCGCGCGGGGAGGGGGTGGTGCTCGAGGGGCCGAACGGGTGCGGGAAGACGACGCTCGCGAAGCTCGCGTGCGGCCTGCTCGAGCCGGTGACCGGATCGGTGCGTCGCGCCGGCCGGGCCTGCTACTTGTCCCAGGACCCGGGCCGCTACCTGGTGCGCGAGCGGGCCGACGAGGAGGTCGCGCTCGCGGTCGGCGGTGATCTCGGGCGGGCCCGGGCGGCGCTCGCGACGGTCGGGCTCGAGTGGGCGGCCAGCCGTCACCCGCGGGACCTCTCGAGCGGCGAGCGCGAACGGCTCGGGCTCGCCGCCGTCGCCGTCGCCGAGCCGGACCTGCTCGTGCTCGACGAGCCGACGCGCGGCATCGACCCCGAGCGCAAGGAGGCGCTGGCCGGGTGGCTCGCAGCGTTCGCGGCGCGCGGGCACGGCGTGCTCGTCGCCAGCCACGACCGCTCGTTCCCCTGCCACCGCCGTGTCTCGCTCACCACCGGGGAGACCGTCCGTGTCTAGGCGGCTGCGGGCCGGGGCGCGGACGGTCGCGGCCGGGGCCGCCGCGTGCGCGTTCGCGACCGGAGCCTGGGCTGCGCTCGACCCCGGCCGCTCCGGTATCGCCCTGCTGCTCGCGGCCGGAGCCCTCGTCGTGGCCGGGGCGGCGTGGCTCGAGACGGGGCCCGGCTCGGCGAAGGAGATCGCGGTGATCGCCACGCTCGGGGGCGTCGCCGCCGCCGGGCGGGTGCTGTTCGCCGCGGTGCCCGGCGTGCAGCCCGTCACTGTGATCGCCGTCGCCGCGGGGGTCGCGCTCGGCCTGCGGGCGGGGATCGGCGTCGGCGCGATCGCGGCGTTCGCCTCCAACTTCTTCCTCGGGCAGGGGATCTGGACGCCCTGGCAGATGCTCGCCTGGGGCGCCTGCGGGGCGCTCGGGGCCGTGCTCGCGTCGCTGCTCTCCCGCCGGCTCGCCTTCGCCGCCGTCTGCGCAGTGCTCGGCCTCGGCTTCAGCGCGTTCATGGACGTCTGGATGTGGCTCAGCTTCTACCCGCACACCTGGCAGGCGTTCGTCGCCCAGATCGCCCGTGGCGTGCCTTTCGATGTTGCCCACGCGGCCGGCAACCTCGCGCTCGCGCTGGCTGTTGGCCCCGAGTTGCGGCGCGTGCTCGACCGCTACGGGCGCCGCCTGAGAACGGAGGTCGTATGGGCCTGATCGTGCGTCTCGCCATCACCTGCCTCGCCGCGCTCGCGCTCGCGGGGCCGGCCGGCGCGTCGAACGCCGACGCGGTCGACTACCTGCTCACCCGCCAGCAGTCGAGCGGCGGCTTCGCCGAGCCCGGTCGCTCGGCCGACCCGGCGCTGACCGCCTGGGCCGTCCTCGGCCTGCGTGCCGCCGGTCGCTCCGTGCCCGATGCGGCCGGGTACCTGGCGGGGAAGCCCTACCCGGCCGCGACCGATCTCGAGCTCAGGATTCTCGCGCTCGCCGCGCTCGGTCGCGACGTGGACGGGCTTGCGCGCCAGCTCGAGGGGCTGAGGCGCTCGACGGGCGCGATCGGACCGACACTGAACTCGACGATCTGGGGGGTGCTGGCGCTCGAGGCCGCCGGCCGCGTCGCCGGCTCGAGGACCGTCGCCTACATCCGCGAGCACCAGCGCCGCGGCGGCGGCTTCCCCTGGGAGGCCGGCGGCGCCGCCGACTCGAACGACACGGCCGCGGCCATCCAGGCGCTGCGCGCCGCCGGCGTGCCCGCGAGCGCGAAGGCGATCCGCCGCGCGGTCGCCTACCTGCGCCGGCTTCAGAACGATGACGGAGGCTTCGAGATGAGTGCCGGGCGCGGCTCCGACGTGCAGTCGACCGCCTGGGCGATCCAGGGGCTGCTCGCGGCCCGGCAGGAGCCGGGCCGGGCGGCATTCGCCTACCTCGAGCGCATGCAGCGTCCGGACGGCAGCTTCCGCTACAGCTCCCGCTACGCCACGACGCCGGTCTGGGTGACCTCGCAGGCGCTCGCCGCGCTCTCTCGCCGCCCGTTCCCGCTCTGAGCCGGCGGCCCTGCCGGCCGCTCCTATACTCGGGAGGATGGCCCCGCCGACCGCTTCCGTCCTGACGATCGGCAACGAGATCGTCTCCGGGGACGTCGAGAACACGAACGCGTCGTGGCTCGCGCGCCGCCTCGCCGGCCTCGGCGTCGAGGTGCTCGCGCTGGCCGCGCTGCGCGACGAGATCCCCGCGATCAGCGCGCACCTCGCCGGGCGTGACCGCTACGACCACGTGTTCGTCACGGGCGGTCTCGGCGGCACGCCGGACGACCTGACCCGCGAGGCGGTCGCGCACGCGTTCTCGGTCGACTGCGCCGAGGTCCCCGAGCTGGCCACGGTCCTGCGAGAGCGGTTCCGCTCGCGGGGCCTGGCCGAGTACGCGGCCCGCTGGGCGCGCCTGCCCCGCGGCGCTGTGCCGATCGAGAACCCGCTCGGGGGCGCTCCGGGCTTCACGCTCGGAAACGTGTGGGTGCTGCCCGGCTTGCCGAGCGAGATGGAGGCGATGTTCGACGGGATTGCCGCGCGGTTCCGCGGCGAGCCGATCGGGGCGTGGCGGCGCAGCTACCGGACCGGCGAGGGCCAGATCGTGCACGTGCTCGAGGAGGCCCAGCGCCGGCATCCGGCCGTCTCCGTCGGGAGCTACCCGCGTTTCCTCGACGGCGGGCCCGAGGTGGACGTTGTCCTCAAGTCGGCGGACGCGGCGGCGCTCGCGGTCGCGGCCGAGTGGCTGGAGACGGCGCTGGCAGGCGCGCTGCGGCCCGCCCGGAGCCGGCGGGCTTGACCGTCCTCTCCCCGGAGCGGTACCTGGCGGACCTGAACCCCGCCCAGCGGGAGGCCGTGCTCGCGACCGAGGGGCCGGTGCTCGTGATCGCGGGGGCCGGCTCCGGCAAGACCCGCGTCCTGACCCACCGGATCGTTCACCTCGTCGCCGCCTGCGGGGCGAAGCCGAACGAGATCCTCGCGATCACGTTCACGAACCGGGCCGCGAACGAGATGCGCTCGCGGCTCGAGAGCCTGCTCGGGCGGGTCGTGCGGGGCATGTGGGTGCTGACGTTTCACTCGGCGTGCGGGCGGATCCTGCGCCGGGAGGCGGGCCGGCTCGGCTACCGCGCCACATTCACGATCGTCGACCAGGCCGACCAGGTGCGGGTCGTCAAGCAGTGTCTCGAGGAGCTCGACCGCGACCCGAAACGCTTTCCCCCGTCCGGCATTCACGCCCAGATCTCGAACGCGAAGAACCGCCTTGTCGGCCCCGAGGAGTACCGCGCGCGGGTCGCCTCGTTCTACGACCAGACCGTCGCGGATGCCTATGACCTCTACCAGCGGCGGCTGTTCGCGTCGAACGCGGTCGACTTCGACGATCTGCTGATGTTGACCGTGGACGTGCTCGACCGTTTCCCGGAGGCGCGGGAGAGCTGGGCCTCGGCGTTTCGCTACGTGCTCGTGGACGAGTACCAGGACACGAATCACGCCCAGTACCGGCTGCTCCAGCTGCTCGGCGGCGAGTCGCGCAACGTCTGCGCGGTCGGTGACCCCGACCAGTCGATCTACGCGTTCCGCGGTGCCGACATCCGCAACATCCTCGAGTTCGAGCGGGACTTCGGCGACGTGCGCCTGATCGCGCTCGAGCAGAACTACCGCTCGACGAACCGGATCCTCCAGGCGGCGAACGCGGTGATCGCGAACAACCGCGAACGCAAGCCCAAGGACCTCTGGAGCGAGCTCGGCGAGGGCGAGCCGGTGCGGATCGTCGAGGTCGAGGACGAGCACGCTGAGGCGCGGCTCGTCGCGGCGGAGATCGCGAGGCTCGTGTCGGAGGAGGGTCTGTCCGGGTCGGAGATCGCGGTCTTCTACCGGACGAACGCGCAGTCGCGGGTGGTCGAGGACGTGCTCACCCGCCAGGGCGTCGCCTACCAGGTGGTCGGCGGCCCGCGCTTCTACGAGCGGGCGGAGATCCGCGACGCGGTCGCGTACCTGACGCTGCTCGTCAATCCGGACGACGCGATCTCGCTCGCCCGGATCGCGAACCGTCCCCGTCGCGGGATCGGCGACACCTCGCTCGGCCGCCTGCGGACGTTCGCGGACACGCTCGGGGTGTCGCTGTGGGAGGCGTTCGTGCGCGCGGACGAGACCGGCGTTGGCACCGCCGCCCTGAGGGCGGTCGCGTCGTTCCGGATGCTGCTCGAGTCGCTGCGCGCCGGCGCCGCCGAAGAGACCGTGCCGGACGTGCTCGAGGCCGTGCTCGAACGAAGCGGCCTCGTGACCGCGCTCGAGGCGGAGCGGACGATCGAGGCCCGCGGCCGGATCGAGAACCTGCGCGAGCTCGTCGGCGTTGCCCGCGAGTACCAGGAGGAAGCGGGGGAACCGACCCTGTCCGGCTTCCTCGAGGGGATCTCGCTCGCCTCCGACCAGGACACGCTCGACGAGGAGGCGAGCCTCGTCACCCTGATGACGCTCCATAACGCGAAGGGGCTCGAGTTTCGCGCGGTCTTCATCCTCGGCCTCGAGGAGGGGGTGTTCCCGCACTCCCGCTCGATCGAGGAGCAGGGGATCGAGGAGGAGCGCCGGCTCTTCTACGTCGGGGTGACACGGGCCCGGGAGCAGCTCCTGCTGACTCACGCGACCGCGCGGTCGCTGTGGGGGGCGCGCGGCGCGAACCTGCCGAGCCGGTTCCTCGACGAGCTCGGGCACGGTACGGAGCGCGAGCGGCTGCGCCCGACCTCGTGGTCGAGCTACCAGCCGCCCCGCCGCGACCCGGCCCCGCGCCGGGCGGTGCCGGAGCTCGCGACCGGGAACACCGTGCGCCACGAGACGCTCGGCGAGGGGATCGTGATCCGGGTCGAGCCGGGCGGCGTCGTCACCGTCCGCTTCGCCGCCGACGGGGCCGAGCGGCGGCTCCTGCTCGAGTACGCACCGCTCGAGCGGATCGCGTGATCGATGCCCGAAGGGCATGCCGTCCACCGGATCGCCCGGGAGCATGACGTCGTGCTCGCCGGCCGGCGGCTCGCCGCGAGCTCGCCGCAGGGACGGGCCGCCGCCGCCGCCGCGCTCGTCGACGGCCGGACGCTGGAGCGGGTCGAGGCTCACGGCAAGCATCTCTTCTACCGCTTCGGCGGCGGCGCCGTGATTCACGTCCATCTCGGCCGCTACGGGGAGTTCGCCCGCTTCGAGCCGCCGCCGCCGGAGCCGCGCGCGACGGTCCGCCTGCGCCTCCTCGACGACGCGGTCGGAGTCGATCTCGTCGGGCCGTCCGCCTGCGCCGCGGTCGACCCGGACGAGGAGGCGGCGATCCTGGCCCGGTTGGGGCCCGACCCGCTGCGGCCGGACGCCGACTCCGAGCTGGCGTGGGTGCGCCTGCGTTCCCGCCGCTCGCCGGTGGGCGCCGTCCTGCTCGACCAGCGGGTGATCGCCGGCGTCGGGAACATCTTTCGCGCCGAGGCGCTCCACGCTGCCGGGATCGATCCCCGCCGGCCGGCCTCCGAGCTCGGCCGCGAGGAGTTCGTCCTGCTCTGGGAGGTGGTAGCGGGGATGCTGCGCCGCGGGGTCGAGGACGGCCGGATCGTCACGGTCGACGCCGCGGCTCTCGGCTTCACCCGCGCGGAGATCCCGCGTGCGCTCGCGTTCAACGTGTACGGGCGCGAGCGCTGCGCCTGCTGCGACAGCCCGGTCGAGCAGCTCGTGCTGGGCGGGCGGCGGACGTTTCGCTGCCCCGTCTGCCAGCCGCGCTTGGGTTGCTAGCCTGCGTCGCCATGGAGCTCGAGCTGAGGAGGCCCCGCGAGGAGGAGTACGGGGCGTTCTTCCAGGCGATCGCGAGCGCGCACGGGGGCGACCTGCCGGCCGGGCTGAGCGAGCGGGTCCGCCCGGTCACTGAGCTCGACCGCTGCCTGGTCGCGCTCGACGGGGCGCAGATCGTCGGGACGGCTGAGGCGATCGGGTTCAGCCTGACCGTGCCGGGCGGGGCGCTCCCCGCCGGCGGCGTGACGTCGGTGGGGGTGCTGCCGACGCACCGCCGCCGCGGTCTCCTGACGCGGCTGATGCGCCGCCAGCTCGACGACCTGCGCGCGTGGGGGGAGCCGCTCGCGCTCCTGTGGGCGTCGGAGGGCGGGATCTACCACCGCTTCGGCTACGGCCTCGCGAGCTGGAACGCGCGGATCGAGGCCGAGCGCGACCGGTTCGCGCTGCGCCATCCGGCCGAGCGGGAGGGTCGGGTGCGCCTGGTCGGGCACGAGGAGGCGCTGGGGCTCTTGCCGGCGGTCTACGACCGCGTGCGCTCGGTGACGCCGGGGTTCTGCGCTCGGCCGGCCGCGTGGTGGGAGTGCATTACCCTGGCCGACGACGAGTTCGCCCGCTCCGGTGCCGGTCCCCTTTGCCGCGCCGTCGTCGAGCTGGGCGGGCGTCCCGAAGGGTACGCCCTCTACCGCGTCCAGCGGGCGTGGGAGCGGGGGGTACCGAGGAGCCGTCTCGAGCTGGCGGAGGCGATCGCGGCCTCTCCGGTCGCCCAGCGGGAGCTCTGGCGCTACCTGTTCGGCGTCGACCTGATCGAGACGGTGCACTGGCGGCGGCTCGCGCTCGACCACCCGCTCCTCTCGCTCGTGCAGGAGCCGGCGCGGCTGCACCTGAGCGTCGGCGACGGACTCTGGCTTCGCCTCGTCGACGCGGCGGCGGCGCTCGCCGGGCGCGCGTACGCCCACGCCGGGACGCTCCGACTCGGGCTCATCGACGCATTCTGCCCCTGGAACGAGGGGAGCCTCACGCTCGACGCGTCGCCGGCGGGAGTCGCGGTGACGCGCGGCGGGGAGCCCGAGCTCGTTCTCGACGTCGCCGACCTCGCCTCCGTCTACCTCGGCGGCTTCACGTTCGCCGGCCTCTCCCGCACCGGGCGGGTGGAGGAGCGCGCCCCGGGCGCGCTCGCTCGCGCCGATGCCCTCTTTGGCACCGACCGGGCGCCCTGGAGCCCGGAGTCGTTCTGACCGCCGGGCCGGCGCTGCCCCCGCCCGCCGTCAGCTAGAATCCGCCTCCGCGGGGGCGGTTAGCTCAGTTGGGAGAGCACCAGCTCGACAAGCTGGGGGTCACTGGTTCGAGCCCAGTACCGCCCATCCCGACCCCTACAGGCATGCGCAAACCCGCATTCCTCCATGGGTCAGACGTGCCGGGAATGACGGGAATGCTCGTGCGGTGCTGTCCCCGGTGCTGTCCTGGAATCCCGCCAGGGCAG
>JADLFG010000018.1 GCA_020845695.1 Thermoleophilia bacterium
GCATGGTGATCCTCCTGGGCAGGGATGTTGGGCGTCGACACCCCAGATCGTCCCTGCCCAGGCGGACATCGCCTCGCCACAGAAGCGCTCGCCGCACCAACCTACTGAAAGATCCGGGCTAGCCGGCGCCGCGCGACAGGGCCGGGCAACGCGGGGAGGGTGAGTAGGGCGGGACCTGTCCCGCCCTGAACCTGTCCCGCCGTGGACGTGTTCCGCCCTGGTCGATGCGAGCGCCGGGAGGCGGGGGCGGTTGTTGGGCCGGGCAGGTTCGGCCGCTACATCGTTGGTCGCGGCCGGTGCGGGCCGGCGGTGTCGGCCGGGGCTTGTGGGGGCGGGACGTGTCCCGCCCGGGCCGACGCGGGCGTGGGGATGCGGCGGCGGTTGTTGGGCCGGGCAGGTTCGGCCGCTACATCGTTGGTCGCGGCCGGTGCGGGCCGGCGGTGTCGGCCGGGGCCGTCGCGGCCGGTGCGGGCTGGTGGTGTCGGCCGGGGCTCGTGGGGGCGGGACGTGTCCCGCACTGATCGATTGGGGCAGCGGGAAACGGGACGGGTTGCGGGCCGGGCGGGTCCGGCCTCCTACCTCAACCGTCGCGCCCCTGCCGGCCGGCGGTTTCCGGTCGAACATCTCGAGAGGCCGCGCCAGCTCACGAGCCGCGGCCGATCCACTCCTCGCCGCCCTCGTAGACCTCTTTCTTCCAGAGCGGCACGGTCTCCTTGAGCGTGTCGATCGCCTCGGCGCAGGCGGTGAGCGCCGCCGCTCGATGCGGGGCGGAGACGGCGATCGCGACGCTCGTCTCGCCGATGTCGACGCGGCCGATCCGGTGGGTGATCGCGATCCGGCAGAGGTCGTGGCGGCTGCGCAGGTCGGCGGCGATACGCTCCATTTCCTGCTCGGCCATGCCCTCGTAGGCCTCGTACTCGAGGTACTGGACCGTGCGGCCGCGGGACTGGACGCGCGTCGTGCCCACGAACGTTGCGATCGCCCCCGCCCGCGGGTCGGCGGCCGCGGCGACGACGGCGGCAAGGTCGATCGGGTCGGCGGTGAGGCGGAACGAGCCGCCGGAGACCGGCGGGATCAGCGCGAGCTCGTCGCCGTCGGTGAGCTCTCGCCCGGGCGGCACGTACTCGCGGTTGAGAGCGTAGAGGATGCCCGGAGGCTCGGACCCGAGCTCGGGCAGCGCGGCCCAGACGTCGGCGGCGCGGCTGCCGGCGGGGAGCTCGAGCTCGCGCTCCGGCGCTCCCGCGCGCTCGCGCAGCGCCGCGAACAGCCTGACCCGGACCCGCATGCGTCAAGCCTACCGCGGTGCTCCCGGGCGGTCGCGCCGTTCACCACCCGGACGCCGCGAGCACCTCGAGGGCGACCGTCCGTGCCGGGCGCCCGCCGTTGTCGACGGTTGCGTCTGCAACCGGCATCGGCGCGGCCGCGCCCCGGCGGGCCTCAGCGAGATGCTCCGCGAGCTCCCGGCCCGTGTCGCGCTGCCGCAGGCGCTCCTCGACCAGGCGCAGCGGGGCGCGCAGCTCGACGACGGCGAGCTCGACCTCGGGGAGGGCGGCCCGCAGCGCGGGGACGTGAGCGGGCTCGCGGATGTCGCGGGCGAGAACGAGCCGCTCGATCCCCGCACCCCGGAACGTCCCCCACGCGGCCGTGAGGTTGCGTACGAGAATCTCGTGCACGGTGGGAGCCGCCGGCCGCCGGGGTCGGCACCAGGCGAGCCAGTCGAGGTCGACGAGGGCGTACGACTCACTCTGCTCCTCGAGCAGCTCCCCGAGCTCGAGCAGGATCCGCGTCTTGCCGGAGCCGACGGTGCCGGAGAGGAGTATCGCTCTCGCCTGGGAGCTCTCCGGCACCCGTGGAGCATAGGGCCTGGCCGCGCAGCCCGCCGGTACACTCGGCAGCCTCGTGGCTGCGATCGAGGTGGAGGGGCTCGAGAAGACCTACCCGAAGGGCGTGCGGGCGCTCGACGGGCTCGGTTTCGCGGTCTCGGAGGGCGAGGTGTACGGCCTGCTCGGGCCGAACGGCGCCGGCAAGTCGACGACCGTCAAGATCCTCGCGACGCTCTCGACGCCCGACGCGGGGACGGCGAGAGTGGCGGGCTACGACGTCGCCCGGGAGGCGAGCGCCGTGCGGCGCTCGATCGGGTACGTGCCCCAGGCATCGGGCGTCGACGTGCACGCGACCGGGCGAGAGAACCTGCTGCTCCAGGGGCGGGTGCAGCGTGTCCCGCCGGCCGAGTTGCGCCGCCGCATGGACGAGTTGCTCGTGACGTTCGGGCTCGCCGAATTCGCCGACCGGATCGTCCGCACCTACTCCGGCGGAATGAAGCGCCGGCTCGACGAGGCGATGGGGCTCGTGCACCGGCCGGTCGTCCTCTTCCTGGACGAGCCAACCACCGGCCTCGACCCGGAGGCGCGCGCGGCGATGTGGGAGGAGCTCGAGCGGCTTGCGGGCGAGGAACGGCTCACGATCCTGCTCACCACGCACTACCTCGAGGAGGCCGATCGGCTCGCGAAGCGGGTCGCGATCGTCAGCCGCGGCCGGGTCGCCGTCGAGGGCTCACCGGACGGGCTGAAGCGCCGTCTCTCCGGCGACGCCGTGACGGTCGAGCTCGCCGGCGGGGACGTGGCGGCCGCGGCCGTCGTGGTCGAGCGGCTGGGAGCGGTCGAGGAGACGGTCGTCGACGGGCGTCACCTGCGCGCGCGGGTCGAGCACGGCGCCCAGGCCGTACCGGGGATCCTCTCCGCGCTCGAAGCGAACGGGATCGCCGTCGCCTCGGTCACGGTCGCGCGGCCGTCCCTCGACGACGTCTACTTGCACGTGACCGGGCGGGACTTCCGCGCCGAGGACGCGGCCGGGGGTGCTTCGTGAAAGCGGCGGTACAGGACACGCTGGCGATGCTCGTCCGCCATCAGCGCAACTTCCTCCGTCAGCCGATCTGGCTCGTGTTCGCGCTCACGCAGCCGATGTTCTGGCTGCTCCTGTACAGCCAGCTCTTCCGCCGGATCGTCGACCTGCCCGGCTTCGCCACCGACTCCTACGTGCAGTTTCTGACGCCGGGGGTGGTCGTGATGACCGCGTTCTTCGGCGCGGTCTGGTCGGGAATGGCGATGATCGACGATCTCGATCGCGGCGTCGTACCTCGCTTTCTCGCGACGCGCGTGCATCCGGGGTCGCTGATCGTCTCCCAGGTGCTGCACGCGGCCGTGATCTCCGTCGCGCAGTCCGTGATCATCCTGGGCACGGCCTGGCTGCTCGGGGCGCGAGTCGAGCGGGGTATCGCGGGCTGGGTCGTGATCGTCCTCGTCGCCGCGCTGGTCGCCGCCGGTTTCGCCGGCCTCTCGCACGGGATTGCTCTGATCGTCAGGCGCGAGGAGTCGCTGATCGGGATTCTGAACTTCTTCGGCCTCCCCCTGACGTTCGTCTCAGCGATCTTGATCGCTGAGACGCTGATGCCGGGCTGGATGCGCTGGGTGGCTCGTTTCAACCCGGTCAACTGGGGCGTGGTCGCGGCCCGCGAGATGTCGAGCCTCGCCACGGACTGGGCCCGGGTAGGTGTCTACACGGCGCTCCTCTTCGGGTTCGTCGCGGTCGCGAGCGCCCTCGCCACGCGGGCGTTCGGCGTCTACCGCCGGACGCTGTAGCGGCGGACCCCGGCCGGCCCTCGCGCGAGGCACCGGTCTCCCGGGGACATGCCCGCGCCCTCCGCCAGGGGGTCAGACCCCCGGGTCTGACCCCGAGCCGAACCGAGCGGTAGAACCCGCTCGCGAAGCCAATATCTCACCGAGAACCACGTCAGTCCGTATCAAGGGGTCAGACCCCGGGGTCTGACCCTGCCGGGCTCCTGCCGGGGCCGCCGTCCGGGGAGACGACGCAGATCACCTGGCCGGTCCTCACGGCCTCGCCGGCCCTGACCGAGAGGCCGGTGACGAGCCCCGTGCGGTGTGCGGTCAGCTCGTTCTCCATCTTCATGGCCTCGATCACGCAGATCACCTGGCCCTCGATCACCGTATCGCCGTCCGAGACCTCGACGGCCAGCACCGTGCCCTGCATCGGGCTCACCACCGCCTCGCTGGTCGCCCCCGTCGTGCCGGTCGACGCTCGCTCCCGCCGGCGCCGCGCGAGCTCCGCGAACGCCGGCTCGGGGACGTGCAGGCGTACCCGGAAGCGGCGGCCGTCAACCTCCGCGACCACGACCCGGTCGCGGGTGCGGCCCGGCTCGGCCACGGCGGGGACGCCTCCTGCCGCGAGCTCGCGCGCCCGCTCCGCGATCTCCTTACTCTCGACGAGCCCTCGGCACGTCGCGCCCTCGACGAAGTGCGGGTGCGAGAGCAGCGCGCGATGGAACCCGACCAGGGTCGACACGCCCTCGATCGCGTACTCCGAGAGCGCTCGCAGCATCCGTCGCCGGGCTCGCTCCCGGTCGCGGTCCCACACGATCAGCTTCGCGATCAACGGGTCGTAGAGCCCGATCACCTCGGCCCCCTCGACAACGCCCGAGTCGACGCGCACGCCCGGCCCCGCCGGCTCCCGGTAGCGCGTGATCACCCCCGGCGTCGGCAGGAAGCCGCTCGAGGGGTCCTCGGCGTTGATGCGGCACTCGATCGCGTGTCCCGCGACGCGCACCTCCTCCTGGGCGAACGAGAGCGGCTCGCCGGCGGCGATCCGGACCTGCTCGCGGACGAGATCGACGCCGGTCACCATCTCCGTGACCGTGTGCTCGACCTGGATCCTCGTGTTCATCTCGAGGAAGAAGTAGTTACCGGCTGGGTCGAGCAGGCCCTCGATCGTCCCGGCGGAGCGGTAGCCCGCGGCCCGGGCCGCGTCAACGGCGACCCTCCCGATCCGCTCGCGCAACTCGGCAGAGACCGCCGGCGACGGGCTCTCCTCGATCAGTTTCTGGTGGCGGCGCTGGATCGTGCAGTCGCGCTCGCCGAGGTGCAGCACCGTGCCGTGTGCGTCCGCGAGCACCTGCACCTCGACGTGCCGGGGATCCTCGATGTACTTCTCCACGTACACCGTGGGGTCGGAGAAGTACGCTTCGCCCTCCCGCCGTGCGGACTGGAACGCTCGCTCGGCCTCGGCAGCATCGCTCACGACCTTGAAGCCCTTCCCGCCACCGCCGGCCGCCGCCTTGATCGCGATCGGCCAGCCGTACTCGTCGCCAAGTCGGGCTACGTCCTCGGCGGCCTCGACCGGCTCGGTCGTGCCCGGCACGATCGGGACGCCCGCGGCGCGCATCAGCTCCCGTGCCGCCACCTTCGAGCCCATCAGCTCGATCGCCTCCGGGGGCGGCCCGATCCAGACGAGTCCCGCCTGTTCGACCGCCCGGGCAAAGCGGGCGTTCTCCGCCAGGAAGCCGTAGCCCGGGTGGATCGCCTCCGCCCCGGCCGTGATCGCCGTCTCGATCAGCCGCTCCTGGACGAGGTAGCTCTCCGCGGCCGGCCCCGGGCCGACCAGATACGCCTCGTCCGCGGCCCCCACGTGCAGCGAGGCGCGGTCCGCCTCCGAGTAGACGGCGACGCTCGCGATGTCGAGCTCGCGCAGCGTCCGGAACACCCGGATCGCGATCTCGCCCCGGTTCGCGACGAGAACTTTCCTGAACAGAGACACGGCCGGGCGTATTCTGATTGCTCATGACCATCGCCGACCAACTAACTGTCGCCAGGGCCGTCTCGGTGCCGCTCGTCGTCGCGCTCTTCGCGCTCGACTTCGACGGCCACGCGTACTGGGGTACGGCGGTGTTCGGGGCGGCGATGCTGACCGACCAGGTCGATGGCTGGCTCGCTCGCCGGTCGGGAACGAGCACGGAGCTCGGCAAGGTCCTGGACCCGGTCGCCGACAAGGTGCTCGTGATGGCGGCGTTGATCGTGCTCGTGCCCGTCGTGCCCGCGTGGATGGTCGCGGTGATCGTCGCCCGCGAGTTCGTCGTCTCCGGCCTGCGCCTGGCGGCGCTCGAGCGCGGCGTTGTCGTCGCCGCCCGCGACCTCTCGAAGCTGAAGACCTGGGGGCAGTCGGTCGCGGTCGGTCTCGCCGGTCTCGCCGCCGGCGGCGCGATCTCGACCGACATCGCCTGGTGGGCGCTCCTCGTGGCCCTCGTCCTCACCGTTGCCTCCGGGCTCGAGTACGCCTGGCACGCGCCTGGGCTCCTCCGTGGCCGCCAACCTGCGTAGCTTCGAGCGCCGCGACCGCGCGGCGCTGCTTGCGCTCTCGCGTCGCGCGCTGGCCCGGGAGGAGGAGCAGGTCGGCGCGCCGCTCTGGCTGACCGAGGAAGAGCTGGACGCGGAGCTCGGAGGTCTCGGCTACCGGCCTGAGGAGACGCTCCGCGTTGTCGAGGAGGAGGGCGAGACGGCCGCGTTCGGCGGGATCGAGCTCGTCGACGGGGCGACTCTCGTCGGCCCGCTGGTCGCGCCGCGATTCCGCGGCCGCGCGTTCGGGCGCGCTCTGCTCGACGCGTCGATCGAGCTGGCGCGCGAGCGGGACGTGGAGCGGCTCGCGGCGGCGGTCGGAGCTCACAACATCGGCGGCAGGCTCCTGCTGGAGCGGGCCGGGTTCCGGCTGCGCGGCGGGTTCCAGGCGGTGTACCGGATCATCCCGGGTCAGCACCGGCCGGCTGCCGGTCCGACCGAGGGCGTCACGAGCAGGATGGCCGAGACTACTGACATGAGCCGGGTCCTCGCGCTCTGTGGCGAGTGCTTCGTCCCGAGCGACTCCGCCGAGGCGTCCTGGCGGCGTGCGGTCGAGCAGCGGCAGGTCAGGCTCGCCGAGCAGGAGGGCGAGCCAATCGCGCTCGTCCGCGTCGACTTCGCGAGCCGGCGCGTCTTCCACGGAGTCACGGCCGCCGCGCGGGCCCGCGGGATCGGCGGGTACGTACTCAGCGAGGCGCTCGAGGAGTACTGGCGCTTCCATCCGGGCACGTCGCTTCGCCTGACCGTCCCCGCCACCAACGTGGCGGCGAGCCGGATCTACCGGCGTCAGGGTCTCGTGCCCTGGCTGCTGCTCCAGGCGTTCGAGCTCTCGCTCTAGCTACCCGGAGACGCGCCCCGGACCGAGGTCGAGCTCGCGGTCGAGCGCGTCCTCGAGGCCGTCGCGCCACCACGGGCTTCGCCCGCTCGCGGGCGCCAGCTTCGCGAGCGCACACTCGATCGCCGCGCGCTCGGCTGGCGTCGGCTCCGGGGTGATCTCGACTTCCATCGCTGCCGTCGGGGGTAAAGGCATCCCGTTGGCGTGACGATACCGACCAGGTAATGCGCCGGTCGTTCACGAGCGTTCTGCTCGCCCTGGTACTGCTCGTCGCAGCACCCGCGGCTGCCGCGGCCGAGCTGGCTCCGCCACCGCCACCCGCGGGCGAGGGGAGCCCGCCGGTGGGCGGGGGTGCGGAGAGCGCATCTTGGGCGAAGGCCGAGATCGTCGCGGTCGTCGCGGCCGGGCTGATGGCGCCCTCTGTCTCGGAGTTCCGACCGGAAGACGTGCTGACGAGGGGAGAGCTGGCCGAGTTGCTCACGGCGCTCGGTGGGCGCACGGCCGTGCCGGCCGACCCCGCCCGCCGCGTGCGTCTGCGGGAGCTCGACGCCGCGCTGGTGCGGCTGCTCGGGCTCCGGGCCAGTGCGAGACAGCTCAAGGCGACGCTCGCTGCGGCAGGTCTCGCGCCCCGCAGCTACACGGCGACCGAGGTCGTCGCCCGGCTGCTCGGCCTCCGGCTCAACCATCCCGAGTCCGACGATCGGCTCGAGCTGCTCCCGAACGACCCGATCACCCGGGCGGAGACGGCCTACTCGGTCGCTCGCCTGCTGGTTCTCCGTGGCAGCGGCGAGGCGCAGGCCGCCGGTGCGCGTGTCTCCTCGCTCACGATTCCGCAGCTGACCGACTGGCAGCGGCGCGTGCTCGAGCGGGCTGTGCACTTCGTCGGCTACCCGTACGTGTGGGGCGGCTCCTCGGAGCGGTCGCAGGCGCCCTTCGGCACGGAGGTGTCGGGCGGCTTCGACTGCTCCGGCCTCGTCTGGCGCGTGTACAAGCTCGAGCCGTTCGACGGCGGCGACGCGCTCTCGGGAACGCTCGAGGGCCGGACGACGTACGCGATGAGCGGCGAGGTGCCGAGGGAGCTTCGAATCCCGTTCGACCAGCTCCAGCCCGCCGATGTCATCTTCTTTGGCGACCGCGGGCCCGGGTCGAAGCCGGGGCAGGTCGGGCACATGGGCATCTACCTCGGCGGCGGCTGGTTCGTGCACTCCTCGAGCCGCGGCACGACCATCGCACCGCTCGAGGGGTGGTATTCGGAGCGCTTCGCCTGGGGGCGACGGCCGCTCGCCGAGGCCGGTCTTGCCGAGCCCGGTCTCGCCGAGCCCGCCACTCCCCCGAGCGGGTGATCCTCGCGCCGGGTTTCTTCCCCCTTCGGGGGGATGCGGTGTCCCCGTTCTGGCGTTGATACTGAGACGGTTCACCGTGAATACCGGCCCGCTCACCATACGCATCCCCGGCCGGCGGGCCTCCCGCTGCGGCCGCGCCCTGTCCGCCGGGCTCCTCGCCGCCGTTCTGGGCGTGCTCGCGCTCGCGGGTTGGAGCTACGCCACGTCGCGCTGGTGGCTACTCCTCGTCGTCGCGTTGGGCGGGCCCCTGGTCGCCGTCGCGCTGAACCGGCTCTTCCTCCGCGGCGCGCTCGAGGCCACGAGACTTGCCCTCACCGATCAGCTCACAGGACTCGGGAACTACCGGCGCTTCCTCGAGCGGCTGGAGCGTGACGGCGACGCCGCCGGGAGCGCCGGCCGCCCGCTTGCCCTCTGTCTCCTCGACGTCGACAACTTCAAGCGGGTCAACGACCGGTTCGGCCACCCCGCCGGCGACCGGGTGCTTGCGGAGGTCGCGGCGTGCCTACGCCACGGCGGCGAGGCGTTCCGGCTCGGCGGCGACGAGTTCGCGCTGCTCCTGCCCGGTCGTGACGAAGCGGCCGCTGTCGCGATCGCGGAGGCTGTCCTTCGGCGCGTGCGAGCGGCGACCTACAGCCACGGGGAGGCGGTCACGGTATCGGCGGGCGTCGCCGTGTTCCCGGCCGACGGCCTCGCTCGCAGCGGGCTTGTCCGGGCGGCCGACAGCGCTCTCTATCACGCCAAGGGCGGCGGCCGTGACTGCGTGCGCGCCCACCGGCTGGAGCCCGAGTGGGACCCCGGGCAGCTTGTGGGCTCGGGCCCCACGAGCGTGCTCGTCCAGGCTGCCGCGGCGCTCCAGGGTGCCGTGCAGGCCAGGGGGCTCGAGAGTGGCCACGGGGCCGCGGCCGGCGAGCTCGCGGCCAGAGTCGCCAGGCGGATGGGCCTCGCTCCCGAGCACGTCGATCTGATCCGCGTTGCCGCAACGCTCAGTGACGTCGGCAAGCTCGCTCTTCCCGACGAGCTACTGAGCAAGTCCGGTCCGCTCACCGAGACGGAGCGGCGCGCGCTCGAGCGCCACCCGCTGATCGGATCGGAGATCCTCGATTCGCTCGGCGCAGACGCCGTGGCCACGTGGGTGCGACACCACCACGAGCGCTGGGACGGCGACGGCTACCCCGGCCGGCTCGCGGGCGAGCGGATCCCGCTCGGGGCGCGCATCCTCTTCGTGGCCGACGCGTTCGAGGCGATGACGAGCGACCAGGCGTGGCGGCCCGGGTTGACCTGCGAGGAGGCGGTGGCCGAGCTCGAGCGCTGCGCCGGGACGCAGTTCGACCCGGAGGTCGTCGCGGCCTTCGCGGCGGAGCTGGCGCCGGCGCTGCCGCTCGCCCTGCCGGTCGCGGTCGGCGCCTGAGGGCTGCGGCCCAGCCCGGATTCACTGACCCGGTGGCGTGGTGCGCCCGTCCGGACGCGCCGGGTCGCTCCCCGTCCGGCCCGTGGCGCCTTTCCGGACCCGAGCCCGCTGCGCCGGATCACCGCGGGAACGGCCCGGCCCCGGCCCGTCCGCTCCGGGCGCGACCGTTCTCGCGGCCCCGCCGAGCGCGAGCGCGACCATGTATCCCGGGTGGATCCGGGCTCAGAGCGGGATGTTCCCGTGCTTGCGCTGCGGGGTGCGCTCGCGCTTCGTCAGCGCGGTACGCAGCGCTTCGACGAGCACCGGCCGGCTCCGGCGCGGCTCGATCACATCGTCGACGTAGCCGCGCTCGGCTGCGGTGTAGGGGTTTGCGAACTCGGCCTTGTAGGCGTCGATCAACTCGGCGCGGCGGGTCTCGGGGTCGGCGGCCTCCTCGAGCTCCCGGCGAAAGACGATGTTGACGGCACCCTCGGGTCCCATCACCGCGACCTCGGCGGTCGGCCAGGCGAAGTTGAAGTCGGCGCGGATGTGCTTCGAGCTCATGACGTCGTACGCCCCGCCATAGGCCTTGCGGGTGATCAGCGCCACCTTCGGGACCGTCGCCTCGCAGTAGGCATAGAGGAGCTTCGCGCCGTGGCGGATGATGCCGCCCCACTCCTGGGCCGTTCCGGGCAGAAAGCCGGGTACGTCGACGAGCGTGATGAGCGGGATGTTGAACGCGTCGCAGGTGCGCACGAAGCGCGCGCCCTTGACCGAGGAGTCGATGTCGAGCGTGCCCGCGAGCGCCTTCGGGTTGTTCGCAACGATCCCGACCGGGTGGCCACCGAGGCGAGCGAAGCCGCAGACGATGTTCTCCGCCCAGCGTGGCTGCACTTCGAGGAAGTCGCCACCGTCGACAATCCGGTCGATGACGTGGCGGATGTCGTAGGGCTTGTTCGGGTTGTCGGGGACGATCCGGTCGAGCTCCGGGTCCTCCCGGTCGACCGGATCGGCCGGCTCGGCGAACGGTGGCGCCTCGCGGTTGTTCTGCGGCAGGAAGGAGAGGAGGTAGCGGGCGTCTTCGAGGGCAGCGTTCTCGTCGGGCGCGGTCAGGTGCGCGACCCCGGAGCGAGAGGCGTGGGTGGCCGCGCCGCCGAGCTCTTCGAACGTGACCTCCTCGCCCGTAACGGTCTTCACGACCTCCGGCCCGGTGATGAACATGTACGAGGTCTTCTCGACCATCAACACGAAGTCGGTCATCGCCGGCGAATAGACAGCACCGCCGGCGCAGGGGCCCATGATCAGGCTGAGCTGCGGGATCACGCCCGACGCCTGAACGTTTCGCCAGAAGATCTCGGCGTAGCCTCCGAGCGAGACGACCCCCTCCTGGATCCGCGCGCCCCCCGAGTCGTTGATCCCGACGAGCGGGCAGCCGTAGCGAAGCGCGAGGTCCATCACCTTGCAGATCTTCTCGGCGAATGCCTCCGAGAGCGTGCCTCCGAAGACGGTGAAGTCCTGCGAGAAGACGAAGACGCGGCGGCCGAAGACGGTTCCGTGCCCGGTGACGACCGCGTCACCCCACGGCCGCCGGTCCATCATCCCGAAATGCGGGTTGCGGTGGCGCACGTAGCGGTCGAGCTCGACGAAGCTCCCCGGGTCGAGCAGCTTCTCGATCCGCTCGCGCGCGAGCAGCTTGCCGCGTCCGCGCTGACGCTCGATCGCCTTCGGGTCGCCCTGGTGCGCTGCCTCCTCGCGCAGCGCGGCCAGACGTTCGAGCTTCCCCTCCGTCGTCTCGCGCGGCCCCTGGTCGGTCGCTGCCATGCGCAGAGACTATTCGCCGCGGCTTCGGGATGCGCTCGCGGCCGTCCGCGCCCCCCGGAAGGGGTCTCGGAAGGAAGGGGTCTGACCCCGGGGTCAGACCCCTTGCTGCGGGGGCACTGAGACCCTCGCAAGAAACCCGTCTCCCCAGCGGGGTTGCATCGCGCTCGGGGCCGGCCTCGAGAATCGGAGTTGAGTCCCGCGATGTCAAGGGGTCTGACCCTTGTTTCGGCAAGCGATGTAGATGACGTGCGAGGATTCGCCGGCCGAGAACGTGCGCCCCGCGAGCGGGATCGGTCGGTGACGGCCGGTCAGAACGAGATCTGCGCGTCGTAGGTGCCGAGCTCCTCGCGGAGCACGTCGCACACCTCCCCGATCGTGCAGTGGGCCGCGAGAGCGATCCGCATCGGGTGGAGGAGGTTGGCGGTGCCGCGGGCGGCCTCGCGAACTCCGGCGAGCGCCGCCGCGGCGGCGGCGGCGTCTCGACCCGAGCGCACCGCACGGGTGCGCTCGACCTGCTGGCGCTCGAGCTCGGGATCGATCCGCTGCAGCTCGGGCTCGGCCTCCTCGCCGGAGGCGAACGCGTTGACGCCGACGATCACCCGCTCTCCGGCCTCCACCGCGCGCTGGTGCTCGTACGCGGACTCCGCGATCTCGCCCTGGACGAAGCCGGTCTCGATCGCCGCGACCGCGCCGCCGAGCGCGTCGATGCGCCCGATCAGCTCCGCGGCCCCCTGCTCCAGCTCCCGTGTCAGCGCCTCGATCGCGAACGCGCCGCCGAGCGGGTCGGCCGTGTCCGTCGTGCCGGCCTCGTGCTGGAGGATCTGCTGCGTGCGTACCGCGAGTTGCGCCGAGCGCTCGGTCGGGAGCGCGAGCGCCTCGTCGAACCCGTTCGTGTGCAGCGACTGCGCGCCGCCGCACGCGGCCGCGAGCGCTTGCACGGCCACGCGCACCACGTTGTTCTCGGGCTGCTGCGCCGTCAGGGTCGAGCCGCCGGTCTGCGCGTGGAAGCGCAGAGCGAGCGCCTTCGGATTGGTCGCCCCCAGCCGCTCGCGCATGATCCGCGCCCACATCCGCCGGGCGGCCCGGAACTTCGCCACCTCTTCGAAGAAGTGGTTGTGCGCGTTGAAGAAGAACGAGAGCCGCTCCCCGAACTCGTCGGGCGACAGCCCCGCCGCCACCGCCGCCTCGCAGTAGGCGATCCCGTTCGCGAGCGTGAACGCGAGCTCCTGCACGGCCGTCGCGCCGGCCTCCCGGATGTGGTAGCCGGAGATCGAGATCGTGTTCCAGTGCGGCAGCCGCTCGCGGCAGTACGCGAACAGGTCGGTCGTGATCCGCATCGACGGCCGCGGCGGAAAGATGTAGTTGCCGCGCGCCGCGTACTCCTTGAGGATGTCGTTCTGAACCGTGCCGCGCAGCTTCTCGCCGGGCACACCCTGCCGCTCGGCGACGAGCTCGTACGCGAGGAGCAGGAGCGCCGCCGGCGCGTTGATCGTCATCGAGGTCGAGACGCGGTCGAGCGGGATCCCCGCGAAGACCCGCTCGAGGTCGGGCAGCGAGTCGATCGCGACCCCGGAGCGACCGACCTCGCCCTCGGCCCGCGCGTGGTCTGAGTCGTAGCCAAGCTGTGTCGGCAGGTCGAACGCCACGGACAGCCCGGTCTGACCCTGCGCGAGGAGGAAGCGGAACCGCTCGTTCGTCTCCTCCGCGGTTCCGAAGCCCGCGTACTGGCGGATCGTCCACGGGCGGCCGCGGTACATCGTCGGGTAGGGGCCGCGCGTGAACGGGTATTTGCCGGGCAGCTCCGCTTCGAGCTCGCCCACGTCCCTGGCGCTGTAGACGGGCGCAACCTCGATCCCGGACTCGGTCAGGCGCCGGTCGGCCACGGCCGCCCCCTCAGTCGACGAGGAACGTCAGCTTGAGGTGCACGTGGTAGTGGGCGACCCGCCCGTCCTCCACCGTCGCCTCGATCCCGTCGACCCAGACATGCTGCATGTTGCGGACGGTCTCGCCCGCCTTGGCGACTCCCTCGGCGACGGCCTCCTCGATGCTGGCACCCGTCGCCGTCAGCTCGACGATCTTCGCAACCGACATGGGAACCTCCTCTGGTTCGGTTGGGCGGGCACAGGATAGTGCGAGCGCCTAGACTCCGGCCCCGGTGGATCTGTACGAGTACCAGGGCAAGGAGCTCTTCCGCCGCTTTGGAATCCCCGTTTCCGACGGGCGCCTCGCGCTCTCGCCGGAGGAGGCTCGGCAGGCGGCTCAGGAGCTCGGTGGCCCCGTCGTCGTCAAGGCGCAGGTGCACGTCGGCGGGCGCGGCAAGGCGGGCGGGATCAAGCTCGCGGCGGGCCCGTCCGAGGCTGAGGCACGCGCCACCGAGATCCTCGGAATGGACATCCGCGGCCACGTCGTGCACCGCCTCTGGATCGAGAAGGCCTCGGACATCGAGCGCGAGTACTACCTCTCGATCACGTTCGACCGCGGCGAGAAGAAGCCGCTCTTCATGCTCACGACCGAGGGTGGGATCGACATCGAGCACCTCGCGACCACCTCGCCCGAGAAGCTCGCACGCCTCCACGTCGACCCGCTCGTCGGCTTCCATCCGTTCCAGGCGCGCTGGCTCTGCTTCACCGCCGGAATCCGCGAGCCGGCCGAGCAGAAGCAAGTGATCGCCATCGTCGGCAAGCTCTACGAGGCGTTCGCCTCCTGCGAGGCGATGTTGTGCGAGATCAACCCGCTGATCGTGACCCCCGCGGGCGAGGTGCGCGCTCTCGACGCGAAGGTGACGATCGACGACAACGCCCTCTATCGCCACCCTGATCTCGCCGAGTTGCGCGACCTCGCGGCCGGCGACGCGCAGGAGCAGAGGGCGCGGGAGAAGGGGCTCGCCTACGTGAAGCTCGACGGCGACATCGGCATTCTCGGCAACGGCGCCGGCCTCGTCATGTCCACCCTGGACGTGGTCGCCCAGGCCGGCGGGAGGCCCGCGAACTTCTGCGACATCGGCGGCGGCGCCCAGGCCGACGTCGTCGTCGGCGCGCTCGAGGTGATCACCGCGGATCCCGTCAAGGCGATCCTGTTCAACATCTTCGGCGGCATCACCCGCGGCGGCGAGGTCGCCCGCGGCCTGCTCGAAGCGCTCGAGCGGATCGGCATCGACGTACCCGTTGTCGTCCGTCTCGACGGCACGGAGGCGGACGAGGGCCGCCGGCTGCTCGCCGAGTCCTCGCCCGCGAACGTCCACGTCGAGGCGACGATGTTGGCCGCCGCCGAGCGCGTCGTGGAGCTCGCCCGGTGAGCGCCGGGGCCGGCGAGCCTTGGAGCGCCCGCGCCGAGGCCTACCGCGAGAGCGAGGCTCATCGCGAGGGCCCCGACCTCGACCTGCTCGTCGAGTGGTCGGCGGGAGCGCGTACCGCGCTCGACGTCGGCAGCGGCGGCGGCCACGTCGCCCGGCGGCTTCGCGACGCCGGCCTCGCCGTGACGACCTGCGACCCGGCACCCGGCATGACCCCCGACGTCGTCTGCGCGGCCGAGCACATCCCGTTCGCCGACGGCAGCTTCGACGTCGTCGCGACGAGGCTCGCGGCGCACCACTTCGCGGACGCGCGGGTCGCCGTGGGCGAGCTTGCGCGCGTCTCGGCCGACCGCGTGCTCGTCGCCGATAACCTGTTCGCGGGCGACGCGGCCGAAGAGGCCGAGCGGCTGCGCGACCCGTCGCACGTGCGCACGTACACGGAGGCCGGCTGGCGCGGGCTGTTCGAGGACGCCGGCATCCGCGTGCTCGACCTGCGCGTGCTCGAGCGCACGATCGAGCTCGAGTCGTGGCTCGCGCGTGCCGGCTGCGAGGGGGAGGAGGCCGACCGGGTTTGTGCTCTCCTCGCCGACCGGCTCGACGGCGGCCGGCTGCGGCTCGAGCGGATCTGCGTGAGGGGAGGCAGGTAGTGGCGATCATCGTCGATGCGGCGACGCGGCTCGTCGTCCAGGGCATCACCGGCCGCGAGGGCCAGTTCCACGCGCTGCGAAACCGCGCGTACGGGACGAGCCTCGTCGCGGGCGTCACGCCCGGCAAGGGCGGCGAGTCCGTCGAGGGTGTCCCCGTCTTCGACTCGGTGCGCGACGCGGTCGCCGCGACGCAGCCGAACACGAGCATGGTCTTCGTCCCCGCTCGCTTTGCCGCCGACGCGATCTACGAGGCGGTGGACGCTGGCATCGGGACCGTGATCTGCATCACCGAGGGGATCCCCGCCCACGACATGCTTCGGATCTACAACTACATCCGTCCCCGCGGCGTCACGCTCGTCGGGCCGAACTGCCCGGGGGTGCTGTCGCCCGGCAAGGCGAACGTGGGGATCATCCCCGCCGAGATCTTCTCGCCCGGCCCGGTCGGGCTCGTCAGCCGCTCCGGCACGCTCACCTACCAGATCGGCAACGAGCTGACCCAGCTCGGGATCGGCCAGTCGACGATCGTCGGCATCGGCGGCGACCCGGTGGTCGGCACCTCGTTCATCGACGTGCTGGAGCGCTTCGAGTCCGACCCGGAGACGCACTTCGTCGTCATGGTCGGCGAGATCGGCGGCTCCGAGGAGGAGAAGGCGGCCGACTTCATCGCCGGGCGGATGACGAAGCCGGTGGTCGGCTACATCGCTGGCCGCACCGCGCCGCCGGGCAAGACGATGGGCCACGCGGGTGCGATCATCTCCGGCTCCGCCGGCACCGCGCAGGCAAAACAGGAGGCGCTCGAGGCCCGCGGCGTCCGGGTCGGCACGAACCCGACCGAGGCCGCCCGCCTCGTCGCGGAGCTCGTCGGCGCCGCGGCCTGACCGCCGGGCGCAGGTGCCTCGGCGGCCACTAGACTGGCCCCGTGAACGTGATCTCCCTCGCCCGCGGCAACCCGACGCCCGACATCCTCCCCGTCGCCGAGCTCGCCGACTGCGCGCGGGCGGTGATCGAGCGCGACGGGCCCGTGATCCTCAACTACGGGACGGGCGGCGGCTACCAGCCCCTGCGCGAGTGGATCGCGGGCAGGCACGGGGTCGAGCCGGCGCAGGTGATCGTCACGCCGAGCTCGCTGCTCGGGTTCCGGTTCGTCATGCGCCAGCTCGTCGGCGACGGTGCCGCGGTCGCGGTCGAGGCGCCGAGCTACGACCGCACGATCCTCGTCCTGCGGGAGCTCGGCGCCCGCGTCCAGGGTGTCCCGATGGACGACGAGGGACTGGAGCTCGACCAGCTCGAGGAGTTGCTCGCGGGGGGCGATCCGCCGCGGGCGCTCTACACGATCCCGACCTTCCAGAACCCGTCCGGGCGGACGCTTTCGCTCGAGCGCCGCCGCGCGCTCGTCGAGCTCGCCCGCACCCGCGGCCTGCTCCTGTTCGAGGACGACCCGTACGGGCTCGTCCGCTTCGAGGGGGAGCCGCTGCCGTCCCTGTACGAGCTCGCCGGCGGTGAGGGCGTCGTCTACGCCTCCTCGTTCTCGAAGACGGTCGCGCCCGGCCTGCGCGTCGGCTACGTGGTCGTGCCGGCGGAGCTCGCGGCCCCAGTCGAGAAGATCGCGAACGGCACCTACATCTCGCCGCCGCTCCTGCCCCAGGCGGCGATCCACGAGCTGATTCGCCGCGGCGGCTTCGAGCCGAACCTGGAGCGGACACGCGAGTTGCTGAGGCTTCGCCGCGACGCGATGGTCGACGCGCTCGCCGACGCGATGCCCGTCGGCTCCGCCTGGAACCGCCCCCAGGGTGGCTACTTCCTGTGGGTCGACTTCCCGCTCGGCGTGGCGACCGACGACGTCTTCGCGCGCGCGGCCGCAGCCGGGGTCGCGTTCGTCAAGGGCAGGGACTTCTTCCCTGGGCCCGGCGGCGAGAGCTCGGCCCGGCTCGCGTTCAGCTTCCCCTCGGTGGAGGAGATCCACGAGGCCGTGCGGCGGCTCGCTGCGCTCGTCCGCGAGGCTGTGCCCGCTACGACGTAGCTCCGAGCGCGCTCAGCGCCTCGCTGAACGTCTCGACCGAAACCACGCGCAGGCCGTCGGCGTACCTGCGGGCCTCCTCGGCGTTGTCCTCGGGCACGACGAGCACGTCGGCGTCCGCGCGCCTCGCGCCGATCACCTTCTGGCGAATGCCACCGATCGCGCCGACGCTGCCGTCGAGCAGGATCTCGCCGGTCGCGACGACCGTCCGGCCCCGGTCGACGTCGGGGCCGAGCTCGTCGACGATGTGGAGGGCGAACGCGAGCCCGGCGGAGGGACCGCCGATCGAGCCCGCGTCGATCTCGATCTCGACCGGCAGGTCGATCTCGGCGGCCTGCTGGACGAGCACCCCGATCACGGCGCGTTCGGGCTCGTCCTCGGCGGCCTCGGTCGCGATCGTGTGGTCGGTCGGCTCCCCGTCCCGCTCGACCGTGATCGTCACCTCCGCGCCGGGCTCGAGGTCGGCAAGCGCCGCGCGGAGATCCGGCGGGGTCAGCACCTCGACGTCGTGTGCCCGCACGATCACGTCGCCCGGCTCGAGGTCGGCGCCGGCGGCCGGGGAGTCGGGGAGCACGAGCGAGATCTCGGCTCCGACCGGGACGGCGTCGACGTCGTACCCGAGCGCGCGCAGCGCGACCGCGGCGGCGATCTGCTGGGAGCGCGTCATGTCGAGCCGCGAGCTCTGGCGGCGCTGCTGTTCGCTCACGCCGACCGGGTTCAGGACTTCGTCGGGGACGAGCGTGGCGCCGTCGTGGAGGCCCGGGAACAGCCGCTCGAGCAGGCTGGCTTTGCGGACGAGGATGTCGACCATGTAGATGCCGCTGCCGGTCGCGTCGGCGGTTTCCTCCACCTCGCCCTTGCCGTCGATGGCGACGAGCGGCTCGACCGGCTTCGCCTCGTCGGGCAGCAGCAGGTACTCGCCCGAGGGGGCGAACCACAGCCCGGCGCCTGTTCCGCCGATGACGACGAGAGCGAGCGCGAGGCTCCTGCGCCAGCCGAGAAGACGCCGCACGCGGCCGATCGTACCGGCGCGCCGCGCCGCGCCGTCCCATGATGTTGCAGCGCAGGCGCGGGGAAGGTAGGGGCGAGACGCGTCTCGCCCGTAGCGATGCCGGCGGCCCCTGCGACGTTCCTGTCCGGTCGGCCGGGGTGGGGGGGCGGGGCGTGTCCCGCCCGCGGCGATGCCGGTGGTCCCGGCGACGTTCCGGTCCGGTCGGCGGGGTGTAGGGGCGAGACTTGTCTCGCCCTGGTCTCGGGCCGGGCAGGCCCGGCCCGGCGCGGCCGTCGCGGCCGATCCCGGCGGGCGGCATCCGGCCGAACGTCATGTGGGGGCGGGGCGTGTCCCGCCCGCGGCGAGCTACCCGCCGAGGACGGCCACTACCTCCCGCACCGCGTCAGCGGAGTGGGCAAGCTCGGTCCGCTCGTCGGCGGTCAACTCGAGCTCGACGATCCGCTCGATCCCGCCCGAGCCGAGCACGACCGGGACGCCCATGTAGAGGCCGTCGATGCCGTACTCGCCCTCGAGCAGGGCGGTGCAAGGCAGCACCCGCTTCTGGTCGAGCACGATCGAGGTGACCATCTCTGCCACCGCCGCGCCCGGTGCGTACCACGCGGACGTCTTGAGCAAGTTGACGATCTCGCCGCCGCCCTTGCGTGTCCGCTCGACCATCTCGGCGATCCGCTCCGGGGTGGTCAGTCTCGTCAGCGGCACGCCGCCGACAGTCGTCGCCGACACGACCGGCACCATCTGGTCGCCGTGGCCGCCGAGCACGACCGCCTGCACGTCCCGATCGGACATGCCCGTTTCCCAGGCGATGAAAGTCCGGAAGCGCGCGGTATCGAGGATCCCGGCCATGCCGAACACGCGCTCCTTCGGGAGCCCGGAAACGCTCTTCGCCACGTGGCACATGGCGTCGAGCGGATTCGTGACCACGACGACGATCGCGTCCGGTGACTCCGCCACCGCGGCGCCCGTGACCGTCGCGACGATCGCCTGGTTCGTCGTCACGAGATCGTCGCGGCTCATCCCGGGTGCCCGCGGGCGCCCGGAGGTGACCACGATCACGTCCGAGCCGGCCGTCGCCTCGTACCCGTTCGTACCGACGACCCTCGCCTCGTAGCCGAGTACCGGCCCCGCCTCGTTCATGTCGAGCGCCTTGCCCTGCGGCAAGCCCTCGATGATGTCGACGAGGACGACGTCGGCGTAGTCGCACCTCGCGATCTCCTGTGCCGCAGTCGCGCCCACGTTGCCGGCGCCGATGACGGTGACCTTGCGTCTCATGAGGATCGTCGCTCCCTGTCTCGTCTGTGTGGCGGGCGCGATTCTACTCGCACGTCGCCGGCCCCGGCCGCGCCTAGCGTTCCGCGGCCCGGGGATCGGCAGCCCGGTAGGATGGGCGCGCCATGACGGATGCGAAGGCAGGGCTGGAGGGAATCGTCGTCGCGCGATCGGAGCTCTGCTCGATCGACGGCCAGCAAGGCATTCTCAGCTTCCGCGGCTACGACATCCACGAGCTCGCGCGGCATGCCACCTACGAGGAGGTCGCGTACTTGCTCCTGCGCGGCGAGCTGCCCTCGTCCGCAGCGCTCGCAGCGTTCGCGGCCGAGCTCGCCGAGGCCCGGGCAGTGTCGGGCGAGGCGGCGCAGGTGGTCGACCTGATCGCGCGTGACGCGGCCCCGATGGAGATGCTGCGCACCGCCGTGTCCGCCACCTCGTTCGACGATCCGGACAAGGAGTCGAACTCGGAGGAGGCGAACCAGCGCAAGGCCGTCCGGCTGATCGCGAAGATCCCCACCCTGATCGCCCGCTACCACCGGCGCCGCTGCGGGCTCGAGCCGATCGATCCGGATCCGGAGCTCTCATACGCGGAGAGCTTCCTGGCGATGCTGGGCGGCCGGCGTCCCGACGAGGAGGCCGCGCGAACGTTCGACGTGGCGATGATCCTCCACGCCGACCACGAGATGAACGCGTCCACGTTCACCGCCCGCGTGATCGCCTCGACGCTCGCGGACATGCATTCGGCGGTCGTCGGAGCGATCGGAGCGCTCAAAGGGCCGCTCCACGGCGGCGCCAACGAGCAGGTGATGCGCACGCTCGAGTCGATTGACGACCCCGGCGGGGTCGAGGACGAGATCCGTCGCCGGCTTGCAGAGCACGAGCGGATCATGGGCTTCGGCCATCGCGTCTACAAGACGATGGATCCGCGGGCGGCGATCCTCAAGGAGCTCGCGCGCACGCTGGCCGCGCGCGCGAGCGGCTCGGGACCCGACTGGTTCTCGATGTCCGAGCGGATCGAGCGCGTGGTCACCGCCGAGAAGGGGCTCTACCCGAACGTCGACTTCTACTCGGCCTCCACCTATCGCTACCTCGGCATTCCGACAGAGCTGTTCACGACCCTGTTCGTCGCGAGCCGGGTGGTCGGCTGGGCCGCGCACGTGATCGAGCAGCACCGTGACAACCGGCTGATCCGGCCGAGCTCGTTGTACGTGGGGCCGGACCGTCGCGAGTACCCGGCGCGTACCGGAACCAGTTGAACCTCGCTGAGGTCGCGGAGCGGGCGGCGGGCATCACGGACGAGCGGGAGCTCGCTCAGCTTCGCCACGCCGTGGAGGAGGAGCTCGAGTCCTCCGCGCGCGCGGAGGATTTCCGGGCGCGAGCGGCCGCGTACCGGGCCGTGGGGCAGCTGCGCTACCGCGCGAAGACCGAGCTCTTGCGGCGGGGTCTCGAGGACGAGTCCCCGGCCTGCCGGGGCTCCGCGCTGCTCTCGCTCGAGCTGCTGTCTCGTGATCATGCGGGCGTCGTCAACGCGGTCCGCTCGCTGCTGCACCAGCTCGCGAACGCGGATCCGAACGCGACCGTCCGGCGGATGGCGATCCTCGCGCTCAAGAACGGCTCTCCGCACGCGGACACGGTCGTGCTGCTCGAGCACATCGCCGCCTCCGACGAGGAGGACGCCGAGCTCCGCGGCGCCGCCAAGCGGGTTGCGGACGCGCTTCGCAAGAAGCAGCGCGAGCGCCGTCCGGGTTCGCGCTAGCGGGCGCCGCGCCGCCCGTCCACCAACCGGCGGGGGAGCTCTGCCAGACGGGAGCGCGCCTTCGTTCCGACCTGGGCGAGCGAGTTACGGTGGCGGTCCACGATCGTCCCGTCGCGCAGGCGCGCGAGCACCGTGGTCGCGTCGAGCGGCCCCTCAGCGACGGAGACGAGGCAGTGCCCGATCTCGGGCGGCTCGTGCGCGTCGCTACCGGCGCCGAGCGGGAGCCCGCGCTCGCGGGCCCAGGCCCGTGCCCGCGTGTCGGGACCGCCCGTGAACGGGCCGCCGTTTCGGCCCTCGACGACGTCCACGAGCCCGCGCTCGGCGAGCTGCTCGCGAGCGCGTCCGGTGAGGGGCTTGCGGACCAGGCGGTAGAAGGGATGCTGGAGGTAGACGAGGCCGCCCTGGCCGCGGATCAGCTCGGCGGTCTTGCGCGCCGTCAGGCCGGCCGGGATCGGCTCGTCCAGGAAGAGGCCGATCAGCTCTCCGTCGGCGGTGTCGACCTCGATCCCCACGATCACCGGGAACGACGCGGCGGCGGCGAAGGCGAGCGCTCCGTCGATGCGGTTGTGATCGGTGATCGCGACGGCGTCGAAACGGCCGGCGGCGTACGCGCGCTCGTAGTCGGCAAGCGTATTCGACGCGTCGTGCGAGCGGTCGGAGTGGTTATGGAGATCGAGGAGCTGACGGCCGGGAGACGGGCTCATCCCCCGGAAGGATGCCCGCCGCCTCGCACGGCGTGGGGGTGGGCCTTGAAGTACGTCTCGCGGCGGCGCCGGTCGGACACGTGTGTGTAGAGCTCGGTGGTCGCGAGATCGGCATGGCCGAGCAGCTCCTGCACCGAGCGGAGGTCGGCGCCGCCCTCGAGCAGGTGGGTGGCGAACGAGTGCCGTAGGAGATGGGGGTGGACACGCTCCGGCTCGAGGCCGGCGCGCTCGGCGAGGCGACGCAGGATGAGGAAGGCGCCCGCGCGGGTCAGCGCGCCGCCCTGGGCGTTCAGGAACAGCTCGGGGCGGTGGCGGCGGTCGAGGTAGGGCCGGCCGCGGGAGAGGTACCGGCGAAGCGCCTCGGTTGCCTCTCGCCCCAGCGGGACGAGTCGCTCCTTGCCGCCCTTGCCGAAGGGGCGCACGAGTCGCTCGCCGAGGTCGACGCGCCCACGGTCGAGGCCGACCGCCTCGCTGACGCGCAGGCCCGAGCCGTAGAGGAGCTCGACGAGGGCGCGGTCGCGAAGCTGGCGGGGGGTGATCCCGTTCGCGGCCTGGATCAGACGTTCCGCTTCCGCGGGCGACAGCGTCCGCGGCAGGCGCCTTCGCCTGCGAGGCAGCTCGACCTCGGCGGCCGGGTTGTCGGGACGCGTGCCGAGCAGGACGAGGTGGCGGTAGAAGCTCCTCGCGGCGGCCGCGCGGCGCGCGATCGAGCTGGCGGCGAGACCGCGCTCGCGCAGAGCCGCCAGCCAGGCTTCGAGCTCCGGCGCGGTCGCGTCGGCGGGCGGGCGCCCGAGGCAGGCCGCGAGATCGGCGAGGTCGCGGCGGTAGGCGTCGAGCGTCCGGGGTGAGCGGCGGGCGCCGAGGAGGGCGAGGAAGCCCTCGACGTGGGGGTCAGGCGCGGGGATGGGCCCGGTCATAGACGCGGCGCAGGCGCTTTCCGTCGACATGGCTGTAGACCTGCGTGGTCGAGAGGGACGAGTGGCCGAGCAGCTCCTGGATCGTGCGCAGGTCGGCACCGCCCTCGAGCAGGTGGGTGGCGAACGCGTGGCGGAGCCGGTGCGGGTTGCGAACGAGGCGTCGCAGCGTGGACGTGTCGAGCGGGCGACCCCGGACGGAGAGGAACAGGGTGTTGGCCGCTCCTCGCGCGAGCTGCGGGCGGCCGTCAGCGAGGTAGCGGCGCAGGTGATGGGCGGCCTCCTCGCCGAGGGGGACGACGCGCTCCTTGCCACCCTTGCCGTGAACCCTCAGCGCCTCCTGCTCGAAGTCGACGTCCGCGAGCGAGAGCGCGACGACCTCGCGGGAGCGGAGGCCGGCCGAGTAGGCGAGCTCGAAGAGTGCCCGGTTGCGCAGGGCGAGTGGCCCAACCCCGTCGAGCTCGCCAAGGAGGGCATCGGTCTCGCGTGTCGTGGGGGCGTGGGGGAGCCGGCGCTGCCGGCGCGAGGCGAGGGTGACGTCCGGGACCCGGCCGGGGCCGAGCGTCGCCCGCAGCAGCGAGCGGATCGCGGCCAGCTTGCGCGCGAGCGTCGCCGGGGCGAGCTTGCGCGGCCGGCGGCCGGGGCGGGCGCCGCCGAGCTCGGTCGCGTAGGCGGTGAGCACCCGCACGTCCACCTGCTCGAGCGAGAGACCGCGGCGCCTGAGCCACGCGCCGAACTCTTCGAGGTCTGCGCGGTAGCTTCGCCGGGTCGCCTCGGACAGCGACGGGCGCGCGAGGAAGCGCTCGATCGCGGCGCGGTTCTCCACGGCCGCGGGTTCTCGCTCGAGCGGCCGCTTCCTGCCCGGCTCGGCCTCGCGCAACTTCATCGCGAAGCGATCGAGGGGTCAGACCCCCTGATGCGACACGACTCAGGTTACTTCAGCGTTCGCGCATCCCGGGGTCTGACCCCGGGGTCTGACCCCGGGGTCAGACCCCGGGATGGACACTGCCCGCGGCGGGGTGGTGGCGGCACCCACCCGGCCTCAGGTGCGGTCGCCGTCCCCCGTGACACTCCAGCGGGCGGGTGAGCGGAAGAGCGCCGAGAGCAGGAGCTGGCGAACGAAGATCATCTCCTTTGGCAGCCGGTCGTAGAGGTTCGAGAACAGCTCCTCGTGCGAGAGCAGCTCGCGCGCCCACGTCTCCCGGTCGACCGACATCAGCTCCACGAACCGCTCGCGCGGGAAACCCTCGAGCCCGCGCCAGTCGAGATCCTCGTACCGCGGCATCCAGCCGAGCGGGCTCTCGATCCCGACCGCGCGCCCGTTGGCCCGGTCGACGATCCACGCGAGCACGCGCAGGTTCTCGCCGAAGCCCGGCCACAGGAACTCGCCGCCCTCGCCGCGGCGGAACCAGTTGACGCCGAAGATCCGCGGCGGGTCGGGGATCTCCCGGCCGAACTGGAGCCAGTGGTTCCAGTAGCTCGCCATGTGGTAGCCGCAGAACGGGAGCATCGCCATCGGATCGCGCCGGACCGCGCCGGTCGCCCCGGCCGCCGCGGCCGTCGTCTCCGAGCCCATCGTCGCACCGAGGTAGACGCCGTACGTCCAGTTGTATGCCTGGTACACGAGCGGGATCGTGTCGCGACGCCGGCCCCCGAAGATGAATGCCTTGATCGGCACGCCTCGCGGGTTGTCCCACTCGGGGTCGAGCGACGGGCACTGGCTGATCGGCGCCGTGAAGCGGGCGTTCGGATGGGCGGCGGGCCGACCGCAGCCCGGCGTCCACGGCTCCCCGCGCCAGTCGACGAGCGCCGGCGGCGGCTCGTCGGTCATTCCCTCCCACCAGACGTCGCCGTCTGGTGTCAGAGCCACGTTCGTGAAAATCGCGTTCGCAGCGCAGGAAGTCATCGCGTTCGGATTCGACTTCCACGAGGTTCCGGGCGCCACCCCGAAGAAGCCGTTCTCGGGATTGATCGCGTAGAGGCGCCCGTCCGCGCCGAGCTTGATCCAGGCGATGTCGTCGCCGACGGTCGTCACCTTCCAGTCGGCGAGCTCGGCCGGCGGGATCAGCATCGCGAAGTTGGTCTTCCCGCACGCGCTCGGGAACGCGGCGGCGACGTACGTCTTCTCGCCGGCCGGCGACTCGACTCCGAGGATCAGCATGTGCTCGGCGAGCCAGCCCTCGTCGTGGGCGATCCTGGACGCGATCCGAAGCGCGAGGCACTTCTTGCCGAGGAGCGCGTTGCCGCCGTAGCCCGAGCCGAACGACCAGATCGCTCGCTCCTCTGGGAAGTGGACGATGTACTTCTCGTCGTTGCACGGCCACGGGACGTCCTCTGCGCCGGGGGCGAGCGGCCTGCCGACGCTGTGTATGCAGGGAGCGAACTCGCCGTCGCTCCCGAGCGCGTCCAGAACGCGGGCGCCCATCCGGGTCATGATCCGCATCGACGCGACGACGTACGGGGAGTCCGTCAGCTCGATCCCCGTGTACGCGATCGGGGAGCCGATCGGTCCCATGCTGAACGGGATCACGTACATCGTCCGGCCGCGCATGCACCCGGCGAACAGCCGCTCGAGGGTGGCGTGCATCTCGCGCGGGTCGACCCAGTTATTGGTCGGCCCGGCGTCCACCCGGGCGAGGCTGCAGACGAACGTCCGGTCCTCGACGCGGGCGACGTCGCCGGGATCGGAGCGGGCGAGGTAGGAGTTCGGGCGCTTGTCCCCGTCGAGCTCGACGAAGGTGCCGGTCTCGACCAGGAGCTCGCATATCCGCCGGTACTCCTCCTCCGACCCGTCGCACCAGTGGACCGACTCCGGCTCGCAGAGCCCGGCTATCTCCTCTACCCAGGCCCGCAGGCGGGCGTGGCGCAGGTTGGGGGGCTCCGGGAAGACCCAGCGGAGCCGGTCCTCGAGCTGCGTCATGGCCGGCAGCCTAGCGCCAGCTGCCATCACGCGTGACGCGCCCGCGGTATCGGCTGAAACGCGCGCGCCGATCCGATAGGGTTGGGCACGTGGAAGCAAGGCACGACGTGCTGGTCGTGGGGGCGGGCTGCGCGGGCATGCGGGCAGCGATCGAGGCACACGATGCCGGTGCGGACGTTGCGCTCGTCTCGAAGCTGCACCCGACGCGCAGCCATTCCGGCGCCGCCGAGGGGGGCATCAACGCCGCGCTCGGCAACGCGGCCGAGGACAGCCCGGAGAAGCACGCGTTCGACACCGTCAAGGGCTCCGACTACCTCGGCGACCAGGACGCGATCGAGGTCTTCACGGCCGAGGCGCCCGGCGACATCTACCAGCTCGAGCACTGGGGCTGCGTCTTCTCGCGCACGCCTGACGGCAAGCTCGCGCAGCGCCCGTTCGGCGCCGCGGGCTCGCCGCGCACCGTGTTCGCCGCCGACATCACCGGGCACGTCCTCCTGCACGTCCTCTACGAGCAGGTGATGCGGCGGTCGATCCCGACCTACGAGGAGTACTTCGCCTACGAGCTCGTCGTCGACGGCGGCCGCTGCCGCGGCGTCGTCTGCTGGGATCTCATGCGCGGCGGCGTCAAGGCGCTCGGCGCCAAGACCGTCGTGCTCGCCACCGGCGGGATCGGCCGGATCTACCGGGCGACGACGAACGCCTGGGCGTGCACGGGCGACGGGATGTCGATGGCGCTCCGCGCCGGCGTGCCGCTGAAGGACATGGAGTTCATGCAGTTCCACCCGACGACGCTGTACCCGAGCGGGATCCTGATCACGGAGGGCTGTCGTGGCGAGGGCGGCTACCTGCTGAACAAGGACGGCGAGCGCTTCATGGCCCGCTACGCGCCGAACGCGCTCGAGCTCGCGAGCCGCGACGTCGTCTCCCGCTCGGAGCAGACCGAGATCGACGCCGGCCGCGGCGTCAACGGGTCGGTCCTGCTCGACCTGCGCCACCTGGGCGCCGAGAAGATCCTCGAGCGACTGCCCGGCTCCCGCGAGCTCGCGATGACGTACGCGGGCGTCGACCCGATCTACGACCCGATCCCGGTCCGGCCCGGCGCCCACTACAGCATGGGCGGCATCGAGACTGACAACCAGGGCGCAACCGAGCTGCCGGGCCTGTACGCGGCCGGCGAGGTCGCCTGCGTCTCCGTCCACGGAGCGAACCGTCTCGGCGGCAACTCGCTGATGGAGACGATCACGTTCGGTCGCCGGGCCGGCCAGGCAGCGGCCGAGCAGGCGCTCTCCGACTCCTCCGTGCCGAGCGTTTCCGACGCCGCCGTCGCCGACGCCGAGCGCGCGATCGCCGAGCTGACCGGCCGCGCGAACGGCGAGCGGCCGCACGCGATCCGCGACGAGCTCGGCACGTCGATGCTCGAGAACTTCGGCGTCTTCCGCCGCGAGGAGCAGATGCTCGCCGAGCGCGACATCGTCGCCGGGCTGCGGGAGCGCTACCGCAACGTCGTCGTCGAGGACAAGGGCGACGTCTTCAACAACGACCTCACCCAGGCGATCGAGCTCGGCGCGCTGCTCGACCTCGCCGCGTGCATGATCGAGGGGGGGATCGCGCGCAAGGAGAGCCGGGGCGCGCACGCCCGCCCGTACGACTACCCGACCCGAGACGACGAGGGCTTCCTCAAGCACTCGGTCGTCACCTGGGAGGACGGGGGCCCGAAGCTCGGCTACAAGCCGGTGCGGATGACGAAGTGGGAGCCGCAGGAGCGCAAGTACTAGGAAGGGATCCGTGACGTGGAGGTAGCGCTCAAGATCTGGAGGTTCGACCCGGCGAGCGGCGAGCGTCGGCTCGTCGACTACGAGGTCGACGTGCCCGAGTGGGCGACGCTGCTCGACGTGCTCGATGTGATCAAGGATCGCCAGGACGGGTCGCTCTCGTACCGCAAGAGCTGCCGGATGATGATCTGCGGCTCGTGCGGGATGCGGATGGACGGCGGCGCCGTGCTCGCCTGCAAGACCCGGATGGAGCCAATCGCCCGGGCGGGCCGGATCCCGGTCATCTCCCCGATGGGGAACCTGCCGGTGGTGAAGGACCTCGTCGTCGACATGGGCCCGTTCTGGTCGAAGCTCCGCGGCATGGAGCCGTGGCTCCAGACCGGCTACGAGGAGATCCCGGAGCGGGAGTTTCTCGCGCCGCCCGAGCAGATGCGGCCGATCCACAAGGAGTCGCTCTGCATCATGTGCGGCTGCTGCGTCTCGGAGTGCAACTCGATGGAGTCGGATCCGGAGTTCTTCGGGCCGGCGGCGCTCGCGAAGGGCTTCCGCTTCGTCGGCGACCCGCGCGACCGCAAAGCGGTCGAGCGGCTCGAGGCGTACTCCGACTACCACGGGATCTGGGCCTGCACCCGTTGCTACAACTGCAACGAGCGCTGCCCGAAGGGCGTCGACCCGCGCGATGCGATCGCGAAGCTCGGCGCCGAGGCGATGCGCCACGGCGTCGATCGCGACATGGGCGCGCGCCACGCGAACTGGTTCGTCCACTCCGCGAAGACGACGGGCTGGCTGCGCGAGACGGAGCTCGTTCCGAAGACCCAGGGGATCGTCAAGTCGATCCGCGAGATCAAGTTCGCGCTCTCGCTCGCCCGTCGCGGCAAGGTGCCGCCGCCGTTCCCGCCGCACGTGGCCAAGGACGTGCGGGAGGCGCGCACGCTCTACGACATCGTCCGCGTGCAGGGCCGCGACGGCGCGGCCGGGATCGTCCAGGGCGAGAAGGCCCTCGGCCGGATCGAGAAGCACGAGGACTTCGCGGCCGCGGAGCGGGGTCCGTACGGTCCGGGCTCGTTCCCGAAGCCGTACCTGCCCGGCGAGGCCGTCCAGGAAGGGAGTTCAACCTGATGAAGCTCGCGTACTACAAGGGCTGCCTCGCGTCCCTCTCAGCCAAGGAGCTCGACATCGCCACCCAGGCGCTCGCGCCGAAGCTCGGCTTCGAGCTCGAGGAGCTCGAGTCGGTCACCTGCTGCGGCGCCGGCGACATCCACGAGGCCGAGCCGGACTACTACGTGCACCTGAACGCCCGGATCCTCGCCTACGCCGAGCGGACGGGCGCTGACACGCTGATGACGATCTGCAACGTCTGCACGCTCAATCTCCGCCAGGCAGACCTCGAGCTGAAGGGCGACGAGGCGCTACGCAAGCGCGTGAACGAGAATCTGGAGGCGGCGGGCGTCCCGCCCTACAACGGCGGGGTCGAGGTGAAGCACTTCCTCTGGCTCGTCTCCGACGGCGACGGCTACGAGCGCTTGACGCGAGTCGCGCACAAGGGGCTGAAGGGGCTGCGGATCGCGCCGTTCTACGGCTGCCAGATCCTGCGCCCGTCGAAGCTGCTCGGCGTCGACGACCCGGATCGCCCGCACACGCTCGAGAAGATCATCGCGGCCTGCGGCGGCGAGGCGGTCGACTATCCGGCGAAGGTGAAGTGCTGCGGGTTCCCGATCATCCAGGCGCGCGAGGAGATCGCGCTCGGCGAGCTGATCCAGCCCGTGCAGCAGGCGCTCGAGGCCGGCGCGGACGCGATGGTGACGCCCTGCCCGCTCTGCCACCTCTCGCTCGACGCGTGGCAGCAGAAGCTCGAGGCCAAGACGGGGCGCCCGTTCGAGCTGCCGATCTTCCATCTCGCGCAGCTGATCGGCGTCGCCGCGGGGCTCGAGGAGGCGGAGCTGAAGTTCCGCCGCCACGTCGTCTCGATGCGCCCGGTGCTCGAGAAGCTCGAGCTCGCGTAGGGTCCCGCGGCTACCGCCGGCGCGTCCGGGCGAGCGCCTCGAGGAGCCCCTCGGCGATGCGGTCGGGCGTGGGCGGGCAGCCCGCGATCCTGACGCTGACCGGCAGCACGCGCTCGAGCGCACCGACGATATCCGCCGGGTTGCCGAGCACGCCGCATCCGAGCGCGCAATCTCCGAGCGCCGCGACCAGCCGGGGTTCCGGCATCGCCTCGAAGGCGGTTCGCAGGGGCCCGACCATGCGGGTGGTGACGGGCCCGGTGACAAGCAGCACGTCCGCGTGCCGGGGCGACGCGACGATGCCGAGGCCATGCCGCTGGAGGTCGTAGTGCGGCCCTGATGCGGCCGCCAGCTCGTGCTCGCAGCCGTTGCAGGAGCCCGCGTCAACGTGGCGCACGGCGAGCGAGCCTGGTCGCCTCGGCGCGCTGTCGAGCTCGATCTCGCGGCGCAGCTTGCGCAGCTCTCGAAGCAGTACGAACATCAGCGATCGGCGCAGGCGTAGCAGAGCTCGAAGCTCTTGTTCACGAGCGGGAAGTCGGGAAGCAGGTTGTCGAGGGCGGCGTGCGCCACCGCCGGCCAGTTGGCCAGCGAGCCCGTGCGCAGGTGCAGGCGACCGACGGTGCCGTCCGCAACCTCGACGGCGCACACGGTCTCGCCGCGCGGGCTCTCGACTCGCCCCACGCCGAGCCACGACGGCTCCCGCATGGGTCGAGCGTCCCCGTGGCGGCCGGTCCGGGTGAGCAACACCTCGAGAAGCTCGAAGGTCGTCTCCAGCTCGACGGCCCGCAACTCGAGCCGCGCGGCCACGTCGCCGGCCGCGGTACCCGGCGCCGCGGGGGCGAAGCCAGCGTAGGAGAGCCGGGGGCTCTCGGTGCGCACGTCCCGCGCGAGGCCGGCGGCGCGGGCTGCCGGGCCGACGGCCCCGAGCCGCGCCGCGGCGGGCGCGTCGAGCACGCCGATGCCGGAGAAGCGCGCCTGCGCGGAGGCGTTGAAAAGGACCTCGCGCCACAGGCGGCGTGTGTCGGCGCGCAGCGTCCGTAGCTCGCCGCGGACGACGTCGGCGTCGACTCGCGCGAGCGGGCAACGGCTCCCGCCGACCGCGACCGTGTTGAAGAGAAAGCGATGGCCGGTGAGACGGAGATTGATCCGCTGGGCACGCTCGGCCAGAGCCGCGAAGGCCATCGTGCCCGGAGCGAGCCCGACCCCCGCGCAGATCGCTGAGATGTCGGTGAGGTGGTTGTAGAGGCGCTCGAGCTCGAGCAGCCGCGTTCGCTCGTCGGCGAGCGCGGGGTCGGGCCAGAGCCCGAGCGCGTCTTCGCAAGCGTGCGCGTAGGCAACCGCGTTCGTGACCGCGCAGGCGGCGCACGCGCGTTGCGCGTACGCGATCCCCTCGGACAGAGGGAGGCCTTCGGCCGCGCGCTCGAGGCCGCGATGCTTGTAGAAGAGGCGGAGGTCGACGTGGAGGATCCGCTCGCCGACGACGTGGAAGCGGAAGTGGCCGGACTCGATCACCCCGGCGTGGGTCGGGCCGACGGCGACCTGGTGGGGCCCGTGGCCTCGCACCGGGGTCGTCCACGCGGCGAGGTCCGGCGTGTGCGAGACGAGCGGGCGGAGCGGATCGTGGCCGGTGAAGGTCACGCCGTGGAGGTCGTGCGCTTCGCGCTCGTCCCAGCCGGCAGCCGGCACGAGGTCGACGATCGTGTCGAACGCACCGTCGCCGCCGCAGGTGAGCGCACGGGCCCCTTCCGGCGCCGCGAAGAGGGCGCGAAGCGCGGGCCCGTCGCCGCCGGACACCGCGTAGAGGCTGGCGTACCTGGCGCCGGCGGCGAGCTCCCGCTCGCAGGCGGACCGCCACTCGCTCGGAGCGACGCTCGTGGTGGCAGTTCTGGTGTTCACGACGTCCATTCGACGAGGGTCCGGACGAGCGCGGAGCCCGGCAGCGCGTACGCCGCCGCGGACAGCGCGGCGAGTCCCGCGCCGACTGCGACCGTGAGCGCGCGGATCTGCCTGGTGGAGCGTCGGCCGCTCGGGTGGCCGCCGCGCGGTCGTCCCAGCAGGCTCTCGATCAGCGCGTGCGCGAGGCCGAGGAAGCCGAGCGCGAGCAGGACGGCGGCGATCGCGGCGACGGCCGTCTCGCCCGCGAGGATGCCGCCGAGGAGCACGAACACCTCGCTGAAGAAGAGCGGCGACGGCGGCAGGCCGGACAGGGAGCCGAGGCTGACGCCCATCGCGCTCGCGACGGCGGGGCTCGTGCTCGCCACCCCGCGGGCGGGCCGGGTCGCCGCGCTGCGCTGGTAGCGAAGCAGCGGCACGGCCGCGTAGAAGCCGAGCGACTTCGCGAGTGCATGGCCGGCGACGTGGAGGACGACACCGGCGATCGCGAGCGGGTGCCCGAAGCCGATGCCGATCGCGATCACGCCCATGTGCTCCAGGCTCGAGTACGCGAGCAGGCGCTTCCAGGGCAGCGGTCGCCAGAGGAACGGGATCGCGATCGCGAGCGACGCGATGCCGAACGCGAGAAACGCGCCGCGGGCGGTCTCGGTGCCGACGGCGGGCGCGAGCGTCGCTTTGATCCGCCAGGCGACGAGGATGATCGTCGGCAGGAGCGCCGCCGAGAGCAAGGCGCTCACGGGTGCCGGCGCTTCCGAGTGTGCATCCGGGAGCCAGTTGTGCACCGGCGCCCAGCCGATCTTGGTCGCGAGCCCGGCCAGGAGCAGCAGGAACGCGACGAGTGTTGCCTCTTCTCCCAGCGCGGGCGCCGCACGCTCGAGCGACTCCCAGTCGAGGATCGAGAGGGAGCCGCCGTTCGGGGCGGCGGCCGCGAAGAGCATCACGATCCCGAGCAGCGCGACGATCAGCCCGATCGTCGTGAGCACGAGGTACTTCCACCCTGCCTCGAGCGCATGGCGCGTCCCGCTGTGGGCGACCAGGAGCGCCGACGCCGCCGTGCTCGCCTCGACGAGCAGCCAGGCGACGCCCAGGTTCCCGGCGAGCGGGATCGCGAGCAGGACCGCCCAGAACGCGTGGAGCTCGAGGTAGTACCAGCGTCGGGTCCGGCGCGCGGCCGGGCTGCCGGTGCCGCGTCCGCGTAGGTACGCGGGCGAGACGAGCGCAGAGAGCAGTCCCACGACCGCGATCGTCGCGAGGAAGAGCCCTCCCGCGGCGTCGACGACGTAGACGCTGCCTCGCACTGGCTCGCCGCTCCGCACGAGCGCGGCCGTCGCGAGCACGAGCGCGACCGCCGCGGTCACGAGGGCGCCGGCCTGGCTCACGCGGTCGGCCGCCCGCTGCGACCGCAGCTGCGTCACGAGCGCGCCGACGGCCAGGGGGAGAGCGATCGTGAGCGCGCAGAGAGCAGGGGCGAGGTCAGTCACGGAGTCCTCGCAGGAGCGCGGTGTCGCCGGTGCCGAGCACCTCGAAGATGCGATGGTGGAAGACGATCGCGATCGCCGCGATCACGATCACGTCGAAGACGACGCCGAGCTCGATCACGATCGGCAGCCCGCCGGGAACAGCAGTCGCCGCGAGTGCGATGCCGTTCTCCGCCACGAGCAGGCCGAGGACCTGGAAGAGGGTTGGTCGCCGGGCCACCACGGTCGCGATCCCGAGCACGACGAGCGCGACCGCCGCCTGCTCGGTGCTGCGCGCCTCGAGCCCGAACGACGGGACGAGCGCGGTCGTCGCGAGCGCGAGCGCGGCGGCCGCGACGAAGCGCAAGAGCGGCGCCGCCCCCTCGCCCACCGGGCGGGTCTCGCGCGTCCGTCGCAGGCTGAACACGAGCGCGACCCCGACGAGTAGCGCCTTGGCGAGCAGGACGACGCTCGCGACGACGAACTCCGCGTGGCGGCCCGGCGCGAGGGCCAGCGCGATCACGGCGATGCTGAGGGACTGGATCGTCACGACCGCGATCGCCGTCGAGCGGCGCCGGGCCACCAGCACGACGAGAGCGAGGCCCACGAGGGCCCAGACGACGCCCGAGCTCACGCGCCGCCGCCGATGAACCAGCTCACGACGCCCGCCAGCGTGAGCGCGGCGCCGGCTCCGAGGAGCGGCGGCACGCGGAGGATGCGCAGCTTCGCCTGCCAGGTCTCGAGCAGGGCGAGCCCGCCCGAGAGCGCGGCGACGGTGGCGGCGAGCGTCAGCAGACGGGCCCAGAACGGGCCCGCGTGGGGCAGGAAGAGCTCCGCGGCGAGCACGAGCACGATCCAGTGGCGCGCCGCGGCGGCCCACTGGAGCAGCGCGAGATCGCGTCCGGCGTACTCGAGCAGCGGCCCCTCGTGGATCATCGTCAGCTCCAGGTGGGTATCCGGATTGTCGACCGGCTGCCGGCCCGTTTCCGCGATCCCGATGAGAGCGAAGGCCGCGGCCGCACACCAGTGCGCGGGCTCGCCCCAGATCGACGATCCGTCGGCGGCGCCGCTCAGGGACACGAGGTCGGTGCTGCCGCCGGGCAGCGCGGCGAGGACGAAGACGAGGACGAGCAGTCCCTCCACGAACACGGCGAACGTCAGGTCGCGGGCGGCGCCCATGAGCGCGAAACCGCTGCCCGTGTCCCACGCGGCGAGCGCTGTGGCGAAGCGGGCGAGCGCGAGCAGGCCGACGAGCACGAGTGCGTCGTTGCCGAGCGGCCAGCCGGGCGCCCGGCCGCCGACGGGGAGCAGGAGCAGCGCGGTCCCGAGTGCGGCGGCGACCGTGGCGGGAGCGAGGCGGTACAGCAAGGTCGTACCCTCGGGCTCGACCGTGGTCTTTCCCCAGAGCCGGCGGAGCTCGCGGTACGGCTGGAGCGGCGAGGGGCCCTGCCGACCCTGAAGTCGCGCTTTCAGTGCCTGGATCGTGCCCGGGATCAGCGGCGAGACGGCGATCCCGCCGATGATCTGAACCGCGCCCGCGGCGGCCGCGGCGCCGCTCACGAGAGCGCTCCCGTGCGCGCGAGCGCGATCAGGGCGAGGACGAGCGCGAGCAGGTAGACGACGTACCCTCGGAGGCTTCCCGACTGGAGCCGCCGGGCGACGGCCGCGGCGGCGAGCGACGCCCGTACGACCGGCCGGTAGACCGCCGTGTCGAACAGGTGGGGCACGCTCGCCTCGTACTCGAGCCTCTGGACGATCCCGCCGCTCTCGTGCACCTCGATGGAGCGCTGGGGGCGCAGCACGGACTCGAGGCCCAGCCGCAGCGCTTTCGTGAAGCCCGCCGACGTCCAGTCGAGCGCGGGCTCGACGAGCTGCCCGCAGGCCCAGACCGGCGCGGGCGCGGCGGAGCGCGAGCCCCGGCCCCGGCCGATGAGGATGGCGAGAACGGCGAGCACGAGCGCCAGCGCGAGCGCGGGCAGAGACCCTGTCCCCGGGATGTCGAGAGCGGGGCCGTCGTCGACACGCGCCGCGGCCGGGGCCAGTCCGGCCAGTGTCGGCACGACGAGCCCCGGCAGGGCGCCGAGGGCGATGCACGCTCCGGCCAGAAACACCGTCGCTGCGCGCATCGAGAGCGGCGCCTCCACCGCCGCGGCGACCTGCGGGCGCCGGGGCCGGCCGAGCAGGACGAGCCCGGCGACCTTGGCGAAGCAGAGCGCCGCCAGGGCGGCGGTGGCGGCCAGCCCGGCCGCGGTCAGGGCGCCCGCCACGGCGGGGCCCGCGGAGCCGAGCGTCGCGAGGTGCAGGAGCGATTGCAGCGTGAGCCACTCGGACGCGAAGCCGTTCAACGGTGGCAGGCCCGCGATCGCCATCGACCCGACGAGGAAGGCGCCGCCCGTCCAGGGCATCCGTCGCAGGAGGCCGCCGAGGCGGTCGAGCTCGAGCCCGTGGACGGCGCGCTCGAACGACCCGGCGGCGAGGAAGAGAAGCGACTTGAAGACGGCATGGTTGAGCGTGTGGAGGAGGGCGGCCGCGAACGCGATCGCCGCCCAGGTCGGCTCTCCCTCCGCGCGGAAGATCACCGACGCGCCGAGCGCGAGCACGATGATGCCCACGGTCTCGATCGAGTGGAACGCGAGCAGGCGCTTGAGCTCGTGCTGGACGAGCGCGTAGAGGACGCCTCCCAGCGCCGAGAGCAGGCCGAGCGCGAGCAGGGTGGCGCCGAGCCAGAGCGGAGCGGGATCGAGCCAGTCGAAGCAGACGCGGACGAGCCCGTACAGGGCGACCTTGATCATCATCCCGGACATGAGCGCCGAGATGTGACCCGGGGCGACGGGATGGGCGCGCGGAAGCCACGAGTGGAACGGCATCAGACCCGCCTTCGTCCCGAAGCCGACGATCGCGGCGACTCCGACGAGCGCCTGGGTTGCAGCGCCCTCGGTCGCGAGCGCGGACGGGTCGCCGATCGCTCCGTGGCGGGCGAGCGCGAGCAGCGCGAGCCACACGCCCGCGCCACCGAGATGTGTGACCGCGAGGTACACGTACACCGCCCGGCGCACCGGTTCCTCGCGCCGGCCGACGAGGATCGCGCTCGCCGGGACGAGGGTCATCAGCTCCCAGAACGCGAGGAACGCCAGCACGTCCCGCGCGCAGAGCACGCCCACGAGCATGCCGAGGAAGAGCGCCGTCAGGGCCGCCACAGGGCGCGAGGCGGGCGTCCGGGCGAGGTAGCCGCGCGCGAACACGAGCGCGGGCGCGGCGGTGAGGGCGAGGGCGGCCAGGAAGAACCCGGTCAGTCCGTCGATACCGAAGGCCGGGTCGACGGTGCTCCGATAGGCGGCGCCGACGGGCTCGTCCCGGGCGAGCACGATCGTCCCGGCCGCGCCGAGGAGGGCGATCCCCCCGGCCTGCGCCGCGAGCCCGGTCGCGACGAGACGGCGCGCCAGGGGGAGCAGGCCGCCGAGCGCGAGCAGGCCGACTCCGGCCAGGGCGAGCGCTGCGGCGGCGTTCATGCGTCCGGGCCGGCCCGCCGGCTTTCGGCGGTGAGCTCGTCGAGCAGCGCCTGGCTTTCGGTCAGGTTCGAGGTGATGATCTGGCGCGCCGCTTCGAGCAGCTGGAACGTGCGCGGATCCTTGACGCGGTAGAAGACGCTCGTGCCCTCGCGGTTGCTCTCGACGAGGCCCTGGCGGCGAAGCGCACCGAGGTGCTGGGAGGTGCCGCTCGAGTCGAGCTCGAGCGCGGCCTGGAGCTCGCCGACGCTTCGCTCGCTGTCGCGGAGCAGTTCGAGGATGCGCACGCGCGCTGGGTGTCCGAGCGTGCGGAAGAGCTCGGCTTTGATCGCATGGATATGCGGCACGGACCGATCATAACTCACAAATTCATAAGATACGAATCTTATGAGATTTGGTAACTCAAAGCACGAGCCGCCGCTCTCCCAGCGCAGGGGGCGCGTAGCATGTCCCCGTGAGGTGGAAGGTCGCGCTCGCTCTCCTGGCCGGCGCCGCCGCGGCGGCCTACGCGGCAGCGGCGTCGAGGCGCCGCGTGGTCGTGGGCGACCCGGCGGGGAACGGAGGCTCGTCGGGCGGGCACGACCTGGTCAGGCGCGTGGTCGGCGAGGCGCGCGAGCGGCTCGAGGCCGACCCGCGTCGCGGGTGAGACCGGGGCGGGCGCTCGCGGCGGCGCTCGGCGCCGGACTCGGGTGGGGCCTCTACGAGTCGCAGTGGGTCGAGCTGCGCCGCCTCGAGCTGGAGCTTCCGGGCCTGCCGGGGCCGCTCGACGGCCTGACAATCCTCCATCTCTCCGACTTCCATCTCGGCACCCCCTCGCTCGGCCGCCGTGCGGTCGCGAAGGCGCTCGCCTGGGGAGCGGCGCGCGAGCCCGACCTCGTCGCGATCACCGGCGACCTCGTCTCCGGCCCCGGCGGCGAGCGCGTGCTCGTCGACGGCCTGCGGGCGCTCGGCCCGCGTCACGGTGCCTACGCCGTGCTCGGCAACCACGATGTCGCGGTCACCCGGGATCCCTTCAGCGCCGGCTTCGAGCTCGCGGACCTCGCTGCCGCCGGCGCCGTGCTCCTGCGCGACGAGGCCGTGACGGTCGAGGTCGCGGGCGCGCGGATCCAGCTCGTCGGCGTCGAGCCGCTCGCGTACGCGGCCGGGCGCTCACGCCCGTCGGACCTCGCCGACCCGGGCGCCGACCTGCGGATCCTCCTCTGCCACTTCCCGGAGATCGTGGAGGGCCTTCCCCCGGGATCGTTCCAGCTCGTGCTCGCCGGTCACCTGCACGGCGGCCAGATCTGCCTGCCCTACCCGGGCGGCAAGGTGCGACTCGCGCACCTCGCGTCGCGCTACCCGGAGGGCGTCTTCCGCGTGGGAGGCACGACGCTCGTCGTCTCGCGCGGGCTCGGGACGACGTTCGTGCCGCTGCGCTTCTGCGCCCGCCCCGAGGCGGCCGAGCTCGTTCTGCGCGGCGCCCGCGCGTAGCGCGGGAGCACGCGGGCCACCGCCTAGACTGGCGGCATGAGCTACCGCCTGCTTCCGGTCACCGGCGGGACGCTGGCGTCGGCGCCGCCGGTCTGCGTCGACTGCGTCTTCTGGCAGTCCCGCGGCGCCCGCGGCGTGGCCAAGGCCCGCTGGGCCGAGCGTGCCGAGGAGGAGTGGGGGGCGTGGGGGACGCTGTATCGCGACGACGGCGAGCGGTTGCTCGGGCTGATCCAGTACGGGCCGGCGGCGCTGTTCCCGCGAGCGTTCCAGCTACCCGCCGGCCCTCCCGCCGAGGACGCGGTGCTGATCACCTGCGCGTACCTGGTCGACCCGTCGAGCCCCTGGGTGATGCAGAGCCTGTTCCTCGCCGCGATCGGGGAGGCGCGCGACCGGAAGCTCCGGGCGGTCGAGGCGTTCGCCTACCGCTATCCCGAGGGGAGCCCGGCGCACGAGCGCTTCCTCGTCCACCGGACCGTGTTTCCCTCCGACTTCCTCGCCGACTTCGGGTTCACGACCGTGCGCGCCGAGGGTCGCGTGGAGCTGGCGCGGCTCGAGCTGCGCGGGCTCGTGCCCGTGGAGGAGCGGAGCCTCAGCCGCGTCTGGCGCACCGCTCGCGAGCTGCTTACCCCCGCGCCGGTGCCCGAGCGGAACTGAGCCTCGCTACGCGGGCAGCAGCCTGCGTGAGAGCAAGCTCTCCGCGATCTGGATCGCGTTCAGCGCGGCGCCCTTGCGGAGGTTGTCGTTGACGACGAGTAGCGCCAGCACGTTCTCGGCGGTCGGGTCGCGCCGGATGCGTCCGACGTGCACCTCGTCGGTACCGGCCACCTGCCCGGGGGTGGGCGCGTCGGCGAGCCGCACGTGCGGGGCCGCCTCGAGCGCCGCCGCAGCCCGCTCGGGGGAGAGCGGCTCCACCGTCTCGACCCAGACCGCCTGGGCGTGCCCGACGAGCACCGGCACGCGCATGCAGCTCGCGTGCAGCGGCAGCTCGGGCAGGCCGAGGATCTTGCGCGTCTCCTCGCGCAGCTTGTACTCCTCCGAGAGCTCGCCCGCGTCGCCCTCGGGCTCCCAGTCGATCGCGAGGTCGGCCTCGAGCGGCTTCGTCGCCCTCAGACGCTCGATGCCCGCATCGCCGGCACCCGACATCGACTGGTAGGTCGCGAGGCGGACCCGCGCGAGCCCGGCCGCCTCGTGCAGCGGCGCGAGCGCGCAGGTGAGCTGCATCGCGGAGCAGTTCGGGTTGGCGACGATCCGGTCGCCGGCCGAGATCGCGTCGTCGTTGACGCCCGCGACGACGAGCGGGATCCCCTCGGCCAGGCGGTAGGCGTCGGACTTGTCGACCACGGTGGCACCGCCCCTGACCGCGTGCGGCACGAGCTCGCGCGACGTCGCGGTGCCGACCGAGAAGAAGCAGAGGTCGATGCCGCCGGCCTCGAGCGCCTCAGGCGTCGCCTCCTCGACGAGCAGCTCGCGGCCGCCGAGGCTGACCGTGGTGCCGGCGGAGCGGGCGCTCGCGAGCGCGCGGACGCTGTCGAAGCCGCGCTCCGCAAGCAGGCCGAGCGTGACCGTGCCGACCGCGCCCGTGGCGCCCACGACCGCGATGCGAGGGCCGCCGCTACCCATGCCGCACCTCGGTGCCCGTCCCGAGCTCGAACGTCGCATGCAGCGCCTGCACGGCTCGCTCGACTTCGCCGTGCGGAACGTAGAAGGCGATCTTGATCGGCGACGTCGAGATGAACTGCGGCTCGATCCGCAGCTCGTGGAGCGTCGTGAACGTGCGGGCCGCGATGCCAGGGTGGCTCTTCATGCCGGCGCCGACGATGCTGACCTTGCCGAGGTCGTCGCGCTCTGACCAGCTCGCGCCGAGCTCGTCGAGGACGCCGGCGGTGGCACCCCGGTCCTCGAGCGGCGCCGAGAACACGATCACGTCCGCGCTCGTCTGGATGATCGTGTCGACGTTGACGTGCGCGTCCGCGAGCGCGGGGAAGAGCACGTCGGCCGTGGAGCCCTGAACCCGGTAGACGGCTTCCTCCACCGTGTGCGTGACAGCCGAGATGATCGCGTGCTCCACCCGCTCGTCCTCCTCCGTGACCCACGTGCCGGGCTCGCCGCCGAACGTCGAGCGGACGTGCAGCCTGACGCCGTGGTTTCGTGCGAACTCGACCGAGCGTAGCTGAAGCACGCGCGCGCCCGCGGCGGCCAGCTCGAGCATCTCCTCGAACGTGACCGCGGCGAGCTTCCGCGCCGCCGGGACGACGCGCGGGTCCGCGGTGAAGACGCCCGCCACGTCCGTGTAGATCTCGCACGCGTCGGCGCCGAGCGCGGTCGCGAGCGCGACCGCGGTCGTGTCGGAGCCGCCCCGGCCGAGCGTCGTGATGTCCCTGGTCGCGGACATGCCCTGGAACCCCGCGACGAGGACGATCTGCTCCCGGTCGAGAGCCGCGTGGATCCGGGCCGCGCGCACCTCGACGATCTTCGCCTTGGTGTGCACCGAGTCGGTGATGATCCCGGCCTGCGAGCCGGTCAGGGAGATCGCCTCGTGCCCGAGATCGCGCGCCGCCATCGCGACGAGCGCGCACGCGATCCGCTCACCCGTCGAGAGCAGCATGTCGAGCTCCCTGGGGTCCGGGTGCGCGGCGACCTCGTGCGCGAGCCCGATCAGCTCGTCGGTCGTGTGTCCCATCGCGGAGACGACGCCGACGACCCGCGCGCCCGCCTGCCGGGCGGCGACGAGCTGCCGGGCGACCCGCTTGATCCGCTCCGGGTCGCCGACGGAGGTGCCACCGAACTTCATCACCACCGTGCCGAGATGCGAGGGCCCCCGTCCGCGCCGGGATGGGGGCGCGAGCTCGTGCTCGGAGACGGTCATCGCCCGGCCATTGTACGGACGGCCGGGGCCCGGCTACGCCAGCTCGCGCCGGCCGGAGAGTGCCCGGCCGAGCGTGACCTCGTCGGCGTACTCGAGGTCGCTTCCGACCGGCAGCCCGCTCGCGAGCCGGGTCACCCGCGTGCGCCCGCGCAGGCGCTCGGCGATGAAGGCGGCGGTGGCCTCGCCGGTCATGGTCGGGTTGGTCGCGAGCACGACCTCGGCGACGCCGTCCCGCTCGACGCGGTGGATCAGGTCGGCGATGCGCAGGTGCTCGGGCTCGACGCCGTCGAGCGGCGACAGCGCGCCGCCGAGGACGTGGTAGACGCCGTGGTACTCGTGGGTGCGCTCGAGCGAGAGCACGTCGGCGGGCTGCTCGACGACGCAGACGACCGTGTGGTCACGGCGCGGATCGGCGCACACCCGGCAGACCTCCTCCTCGGTCAGGTTGCCGCACTCGCGGCAGAAGCCGATCCGCTCCTTGGCGGCGCGGATCGCGTCCGCGAGGCCGATCGCCTCCTCCTTCGGCACGCGCAGGAGATGGAACGCGAGCCGCTGCGCGGTGCGCGTGCCAACGCCCGGGAGGCGCGTGAGCTGCGAGATCAGCTCGTCGACGACCGGGCTGAACACGATCCCATTCTGCCCGGCGGGCCGGCCCTCACATGCCGGGGAGGCCGAGCCCCCCGAGCCCGCCCACTGCCCCGCCGAGCCGCGATTGCATCAGCTCCTGCGCGTGTCGCAGCGCCTCGTTGACCGCGGCGAGGACGAGGTCCTCCAGCAGCTCCGGGTCGTCCGGGTCGATCGCCTCGGGGGCGATCTTGACCTCGACGAGCTCGCCCGCGCCGGTCGCCTTGACCTGGACCATGCCGCCGCCGGCGGAGGCCTCGACGGTCTCGGCGGCGAGCTCCTCCTGCGCCTTGGCCATCTGCGCCTGCATGTCCTGGACCTGCTTCAGCATCTTGTTCATGTCGATCTTCACGGGGCGTCCTTTCCGTCTGCGATCTCGCTGGCCTGAAACGTGTCCTTGAGGAGCGAGAACAGCTCCTCCTCGCTGGCCGGTCGGTCGGGCTCATCGACGTTCTCCGTGGACTCGCCGGCGCCGGCCGCGAAGGCCAGCGTGAGCCGCCGGCCCGTGACCTCGTGGAGCACCTCGGCGAGCAGACCGGCGTTGCGGGGCTCCTCGGCCAGGTTGCGGTGAAACGATGCCGAGGGCGGGAACTCGATCACGAGCCTGTTGCCGGCGAGCTCGACGGGGCGGGCCTCGTGCAGCATCGAGGCGGTCGGGATCGATCGCTCCTGGAGCGCCGGCAACACCGCCTGGCGCCAGAGCTGCTGGAGTTGCTCCAGCTCGAGCGGCGGCTCCGCCGGGGTGGCTTCGGCCCGCCCCTCGGGCGCTGCGATGGCGGGCTCGGCGGCGGACCGCGCGGGGGCGGGGGCGGAGGTGTCGCCGCGGCCGGCTCGCGCCTCGAGCTGGTCGAGGCGCAGGAGCAGCGCGTCGCGCGAGTGGTCGGCCCGGGGGCGCGTCACCTTGACGAGCGCGAGCTCGAGCGGGAGGCGCGGATCGCCGCCCTGGCGGATGTCGTCGACGGCGACGGCGAGCAGGTCGATCAGGCGCAGCACCTCGGCCGGGCCTAGCTGGTTGGCCTGGGCGCGCAGCCGCTCGCGGGTCTCGTCGGTGACGGGCACGGAGTCGGGGACGTCGCCGGTGTGCTGGACGAGCAGGAGGTGGCGGAGATGCTCGAGTAGGTCGGTGACGAGTCGAGCCAGGTCCTGACCCTGGTCGGCGAGCTCCTCGACGAACAGGATCGCGCCGGCCGCGTCGTGGTCGACGACGAGGTCGCAGAGGCGAAACAGCGCCTCCTCCTCGACGGCGCCGAGCAGCTCGAGCACGGACTGGACGGTCACGTTGCCGGCGGTGGCGGAGGCGATCTGGTCGAGCGTCGAGACCGCGTCGCGGAAGCTGCCGCGGGCGCTGCGGGCGATCAGTGCGAGCGCCGCCTCGGGCGTCTCGATTCCCTCGCCGTCGGCGACGCGGCGCAGCAGCCGGGTCAGCACCGCGAGCCGGGGCCGCTGGAACAGGAACGTCTGGCAGCGGGAGCGGACGGTCTCGATCATCTTCGCGAGCTCGGTCGTGCAGAAGATGAAGACGAGGTGGGGCGGGGGCTCCTCGATCAGCTTCAGGAGCGCGTTGAAGGCCGCCGCGGTGAGCTGGTGGGCCTCGTCGAGGATGTAGACCTTGTAGCGCCCCTGCACGGGCTGGAGCACGACCCGCTCGCGGATCTCGCGGACGTCGTCGATCCCGCGCTGGGAGGCGGCGTCCATCTCGATCACGTCGAGCGACGTGCCGGCGGCGATCGTCCGGCAGGAGGCGCACTCGCGACACGGCGCCGGGGTCGGCCCGCACTCGCAGTTGAGCGACTTCGCGACGATCCGGGCGAGCGAGGTCTTGCCGGTCCCGCGCGGCCCGGCGAACAGGTACGCCTGCCGGACGAGGTCACGCTCGATCGCGTTGCGGAGCGTGCGGACGACCGCCTCCTGGCCGACCACCTCGTCGAAGTCGAGCGGACGGTACTTGCGGTAGAGCGCGGTCACGGGCGGGCGGCGGTCATGGTGCCCCTACGGTATCCCTTCTCGCCGCGCTTGCCGAGCCCCCGGCGGGGCGTGCGCCCGGCCGCGCACCTCGCTTCGAGGGATCGCCCGGGGCGGTGCCGGCGACGCTCGCTCGGGCCAGGCTGCTCCGCGGCGCCTGGGAGGCTCCGCTTAGCGCTGCTTCCTCCCGGACCTGACGCGGTTCACAGGCTCCCATCGCGCGGAACCTGGCCGTCAACGCTCACGTGCGCAAGCCCTCCCTCGAACGTCGCCCCCTCGGCTAGGAATTCAGCCCCGCTGTAGCGGATTGCGGGTTCAGGGAACCGCTAGCTCCCCGCCTAGCGCGGCCGGGCCCCGGGATCGTAGCAGCGGGTAACGGTCGGGGTCCGGAACATCTTCGACACGTGAGCGACATCACAGGTGTGCGTCACGTGTCTCCTGTCTCATTCAGGCCTGGCCGTTCGAGCCAGCGGGAGGCGCTCGCGCTCGCTGCTATCCTCGCGCTTGCTCCCGGGCGCATAGCTCAGCGGGAGAGCGCCCGCTTCACACGCGGGAGGTCCCTGGTTCGATCCCAGGTGCGCCCATCCGGTCCCGAGCTGACCGCGGAACGGTGACGAGTGGGTCACCCCGGCGCGCGGCTGCGGCCCGGCGCGGTCGTGCAATCGAGATGCCCGGAGACGGCGCCGCCCCCGGCGGGGAGCCGGCTACGATCCGCCGGATGCCGGCGCCGCCCCAGCAGCCCGCCGTCTCGCCCCCCGGAGGGCGTCGCCGGTGACCCGCGTCCGGCGCGTCTCGGCCGAGGAGGCGGTCTCGCACGTGAAGAGCGGCGACGTCGTCATGGTCGGCGGCTTCGGGCTCGTCGGCGCGCCGCTCAACCTGATCGAGGCGCTCGTCGAGGCGAGCGATGCGCGCGACCTGACGATCGTCTCGAACAACGTCGGCGAGCCCGGGCGGGGGCTCGGGCTGCTCCTGCGCCAGGGGCGGATCCGCAAGGCGATCGCCTCCTACTTCACGTCCAACCCGGAGGCGGTCGCCGCCGTCAACGCCGGCGAGCTCGACTACCAGCTCCTGCCGCAGGGGACGTTCGCCGAGGCGATCCGCGCCGCCGGCGCCGGCCTCGGCGGCTTCTACACGCCCGTCGGAGCCGGAACCCTGCTCGCCGAGGGGAAGGAGGAGCGACTGATTGACGGCGTCCCGCACCTGCTCGAGCGGCCGCTGCGCGCCGACGTCGCGCTCGTCCACGCGGCCCGCGCCGACGAGCTCGGCAATCTCTGGTACCGCGGCACCGCCCGCAACTTCAACCCGTTGATGGCCGCCGCCGCGGCGCTCACGATCGCGGAGGCGCGTGAGATCGTCCCGGCCGGCGGGATCGAGCCGGAGGCGGTGGCGACGCCCCACCTCTACGTCGACCTGCTCGTCGAGGCCGGGCTCCCGTGAGCGAGGACGTGCGGGCCAGGATCGCCGCCCGGGCGGCGCTCGAGCTCGAGCCGGGCGACGTCGTCAACCTCGGGATCGGGATCCCGAACCTGATCCCCGGCCACCTCGATCCGGCCGCCGACGTCGTCATCCACACGGAGAACGGTCTCCTCGGCGTCGGGCCGCGTCCCGCCCCCGGCGCGGTCGACCCGGACCTGGTGGACGCCGCGAAGCTCCCGGTCACCGCGCTGCCCGGCGCCGCCTACTTCGACAGCGCCGAGTCGTTCGCGATGATCCGCGGCGGCCACGTCGACGTGGCCGTGCTCGGCGCGCTCCAGGTCTCGGCCGCGGGAGACATCGCGAACTGGGCTGTCCCCGGCCGGGACGTGCTCGGCGTCGGTGGCGCCATGGACCTCGTCGTCGGCGCGCGCCGGGTGATCGTGACGATGACCGCGACGACCGGCGCGGGCGAGCCGAAGGTCGTGCCAGAGTGCACCTACCCGCTGACCGCGCGCGGCGCCGCCGACGTCGTCGTCACAGAGCTGAGCGTGTTTCGCCTCCGCGAGGGGCGCCTCGTCCTCACCGAGCTGCTCGGCGGCGCGACGCTCGAGGACGTCGCGCGGGCGACCGCGGCCCCCTACGGGATCGAGCTCCGCTAGCTCCATCTTCCGCGGTCGGCGAGCGTTGATGCGCTGAGTTTGCCCGTCGCTTGGCTGCCGGTCGTTGCGGCAGATCGGCGTGAGGGCTGGGATGCTGGCGTGGGATGGCGGCCC
>JADLFG010000019.1 GCA_020845695.1 Thermoleophilia bacterium
CCCCCCGCGTGGGACGTCCCGCGCCCCGCGCGGGACGACCCTCGTCAGTTGTCGAAACGCCAGGGCTGCGCCCTAGTGCACCGTCCTAGCGTTTCGAGAACTGCGGCCGCTTGCGGGCCTTCTTGAGGCCGGCCTTCTTGCGCTCGACCTGGCGCGCGTCGCGGGTCAGGAAGCCCTCGCGCTTCAGCGGCACGCGCAGGCCCGGGTCGGCCTCGACGAGCGCGCGCGCGATCCCGTGGCGGAGCGCCCCCGCCTGGCCGGCGATGCCGCCGCCGTGCAGGCGCACGCGCAGGTCGAAGCGACCCTCCATGCCGGCGACGCGAAGCGGAGCGGTTGCGAGCGTCCGCAGCGCCTCCCGGGGGAAATAGTCCTCGAGCTTGCGCCCGTTCACCCACGTCGCACCGTCGCCGGGGCGCAGAATCACCCGCGCCACCGAGGTCTTGCGCTTGCCCGTGCCGCGATACTGCGCGATCTCGCTCACTCTGCGTTCGTCCTCCGAGTCGTGCCGGGAAGCGCCACCGGCTGCTGAGCCTCGTGCGGATGGGCCGGCCCCGCATAGATCTTCAACTTGCCGATCTGCGCTCGCCCGAGGCGGTTGCGCGGCAGCATGCCCTTCACCGCCTTGCGCAGCACCTCCGTCGGGCGCCGCTCGAGCTCGTCCGCGAGCGAGCGCGAGCGCAGACCGCCCGGATAGCCGGAATGGCGGTAGTACTGCTTCTGCTCCAGCTTCTTGCCCGTCACGACGATCTTCTCGGCATTGACGACGACGACGAAGTCACCGGTGTCGACGTGGGGCGTGTACCCGGGCTTGCGCTTGCCGCGAAGCGTGTCGGCGATGCGCGTGGCGAGCCGCCCGAGGGTCTCGCCCTCGGCATCGACGACGTACCACCGCCGCTCGACATCTGCCGGCTTCGCGTTCCAGGTTCTCATGGCTCGAAAAAGCGGCGGACCACGCGTCCGCCGACGGCGGATTGTAGCAGCCACCCGCGGGTGCCTGCGTGCCGGCTGCCCGCGCGTCCAGCCGCACGGGCCCGTAGCCTACGCGGATCGACACAAGGAGGTTCGCTGTGGCCCGCTGGCAGCTCCAGGACGGCGAGACGGAGATCATGAGCGTCAAGCCGTCGATGACGAAGCTCTTCCTGATGCTGCTCGTCACGCTCGGCCTCTACCTGCCCTGGTTCCTCGTGCGGATCGTCCAGAACCGCTTCACCAGATGGGTGGTCACGAACCGCCGGCTGCTCAGCATGCGCGGCGTCTTCAACCAGGTGACGGTGTCCACGGGGCTCGAGCGGATCCAGGATGTCCAGTACATCCGCACGTTCTGGGACCGGATCATCGGCACCGGCTCGCTCGAGGTCGAGTCGGCCTCCGAGGGCGGGCCGGTCCGGATCGGCTTCGTCCGCCAGGACGCGGAGTTTCGCGATGCGCTCACGAAGGCGATCGATGCCCGCCAGCAGGAGCTACGCGAGCGGAGCGCCCAGAGCGGCCTGTAGGAGGCCCGCGATCCGGGTGCGCCCACCATCGGACGCGTCCCGTCACCCCCGACCGGCCGGGCCGCCGCGCTCCCGGCGGGCGTCGTGGTACCAGGGCAGCGCGAGCCGCTCGAGCACGCCGACGAGCGCGAACAGGCCCACTCCCATTGCCGAGAGGACGGCGATCGTGGCAAACACCTCCACCGTCGCCGTCTGGTTGTTGAGCACGAGCATCAAGTACCCGAGCCCCTCCGAGGCGCCGACCCACTCGGCGAAGACCGCGCCGATCACGGACAGGGCCGCGGCCACCTTGAGGCCGGAGAACACGAACGGCAGCGCCGCGGGAAGCTGGGCGACCCGGAAGCGCCGCGCGCGCGACGCGCCGAGCGTCCGCAGCAGATCGAGCAGGTCCGGGTCGGCTGCCTTGAGCCCGTCGATCGTGTTGACCGTGATCGGGAAGAAGCTGACGAGCGCGATCACGATGATCTTCGGGCGGATGTCGAAGCCGGTCCAGAGGACGACGAGCGGCGCGATCGCCGGGACCGGCACCATTTGCGAGGCCACCAGCCAGGGGTAGACGGCCCGCTCGATCGCGGGTGACGCGCGAACCACGACGGCCAGGCCGATGCCGAGGCAGACGGCGACCGCGTAGCCGGCGAGGATCTCCCTGAGCGTCACCCACGCGTGACCGGAGAGCATCCCCCTCTCCGTCCAGAGGGCGGCGAAGATCTCCGAGGGCCTCGGGAGCGTCGACTCGCGGATCCCGGAGAGCTCACAGTACAGCTGCCACGCACCGAGCACGAGGACGGCCAGCGCCAGCGGCGCGAGCAGACGGCGAAACGCCCGCCGCAGCGACACGGCGACACCGTGATCGCCGCTGGCAGCGGGAATGGCGCTCACGGTCTCGCCCCACCCGGGCTCTGCTCCGCCACGGCTTCCCGCAGCGGCCGGAGCAGCCGCCGCTTCAGTTCGAGGAACTCGGCAGCCAGCGTCGTCTCGACCGTGCGCGGGCGTGGCAGACGCACGTCCTCGGTCAGCGCGATCCGGCCGGGGCGCCCGCTCATCACATGCACCCGATCGGACAGGAAGACGGCCTCCTCGACGTCGTGCGTGACGAACAGGACCGTCTTGCGATCGGCCTGCCACAGATCGAGCAGCCACCCCTGCAGCTCCTGGCGGGTGAGCGCGTCGAGCGCTCCGAAGGGCTCGTCCAGGAGCATGAGCTCGCGGCCGGCGAGAAACGTCCGCAGGAGCGCCGCCCGCTGGCGCATGCCGCCCGAGAGCTGCGCCGGCCAGTGGCGCTCGAAGCCCGCGAGCCCGAACCGTACGAGCTCGCCGAGCGCCCGCTCGCGGGCCTCGCGCCGCCGCATACCCCCGATCTCGAGCCCGAGCGTCGTGTTGTCGAGCACGGTCCGCCAGGGCATCAGCAGGTCCTTCTGCGGCATGTAGCCGGCCACGCCGAGCAACGACCCGGGCTCCCGTCCGTCGACCAGGACCGAGCCCCCGGACTGCGGTACAAGCCCGGCCAGGATGTTGAACAAGGTCGACTTGCCGCACCCGCTCGGCCCCACGATCGAGACGAACGCACCCGCTTCGACCTCGAGGTCGACCTCGCTGAGCGCGGCAACCCCGGGGGCCCCGCCTCGCGCGAGGTAGGTCTTCGAGAGCCTCACGACCTCGAGCTTCACGGGCACGTCCGGCTACCCGGCCCCCGGCAGGAGCGCGTTCGTCCCGAAGCGACCCGGCTCGATCGGCGCGCCGATCAGCCCGTTCGCGACGAGGAAGTCGGAAAGCGCCCGGATCGAGTCCACGTCGATCGCACCGTACGCGGGCGCGCCCGCCAAGAACAGTGTCAGGTACGCGTCGAGCTGGGCGCGGGCGAGCTCCTCGTCGAGCTCCGGCACCGCCGCAAGCAGGTCGGCGAGCGCCCCGGCCGGGTCGGCGAGCACGTCCTCGTAGCCCCGTACCGTCGCGTCGACGAATGCTCGCAGGAAGGCGGCGTCCGCGGCGATCCGCTGCCGCGTCGTGAAGACAACCAGACCCGGGTATCGCGGCCCGCCGTTCTCGTCGAAGGCGAGGTAGGTCGCCTCGAACCCGTCGACCCCGACCTGGACGCCATCCGCGGGCCAGAAGCCGACGAAGCCGTCGACGCTCCCGCTCTCGAGCGCCTGGACGCCGTTGAATCCGATCGTGACCACGGTCAGCTTGCTCGTGTCGCCGCCGCCGCTCGTGACGACGGCGCGAAGGATCGCCTCGTCGGAAGGGGCTCCGGTGACGCCGACCGTCGTGCCCTCGAGCTCCCTGCCGCTCGCGATCCCGGAGCCGGCCAGGGCGATCACGGCGCCAAGCGGTCGCTGCACGAGCGCCATCACGGCCTTCACGTCGCGCCCGCGGTCGATCTGGGTCGCGACGTCGATCCCGTCTGCGATGCCGAGATCGGCCTTGCCGGCGTCGACCAGCTTCAGCGTGTCGGCGGTCGACGTCGGCTGGATGATCTCGAGCTCGATCGCGCTGTCGGCGTAGTAGCCGGCGGCAAGAGCCCTGTAGATGCCCGCGTGAACCGCATTCGGGATGAAATCGAGGACGAGGGTCGCCCGCCTCGACCCGGACGTCACCCCGGCCGGTTGCGCGGTCGCCTCCGGCGATTCGATCCCGCCCGCGCCGCCACACGCGGCCGCCCCGAGGCCGATCGCGAGAGCGGCCACGGCAGCCAGCATGGACGTCACGACACGCGCCATCGACGCATTCTCGCTCCGCCCGGCGCCTCGGTTGGGCCGTATCCAAGCGCCCGCGACCGTTCCGGAGCGGCAGCGCCGGTCTCCCGCTAGGCTCGTCGGGCCCGGTGACCGAAACCCACGACACGAGCTCGGCGAGCTGAGCTTCCGCGCCGTCCTCTCGCGCACCGCGAGGCCACTGCGGACCGTCGCCCCCGGGGCCGGTCCCGGCCGGGGCTCGGCCGGGCACGGCCCGCGGCGCGCCGGGCTGTACGCCGGCGGCTTCCTGGGGCCGTTCGGCGGGGCCATGGTCACGCCGCTCATCCCGACCGTGGCGGACGGTCTGGATACGAGCGCCGGGCTCGTTGCCCTCTCGCTCACGACCTACACCCTGCCGTTCGCGGCGTTCCAGCTCGTCTCAGGGACGGTCGCGGAGCGCCTGGGCGGCGCGCGGGTCGTCCGGGCGGGCTACCTCGCCTACGCCATCGCGGGCGCGCTCTGCGCGCTCGCGCCCGAGATCTGGACGTTCCTGACAGCGCGGGCGCTCGCGGGGACGGCCAACGCCTTCCTGAGCCCGATCCTGCTCGCGGCCCTCTCCGAGGCCGTACCCAGACGCGTGCTCGGCCGCAGCGTCGGTACGTTCGCGGCCGTCCAGACGGCCGGGCTGACCCTCGCTCCGCTGGTCGGGGGCGCCCTCGGCGAGCTCTCCTGGCGACTCGCGTTCGCGGTCGTGGCCGGCGCATCGCTCCTGCTCGCGGCGACGCGCCTCGATCTGCACCACGCCGATCGGGAAGGGCGGCCGCGGACGACCCTGCGCGCGCTCGCGAACCGCGAGCTCGGCTTGCTCGCCGGTGCGGCCGCGGCCGGCTACGTCGGCTTCACCGGGATCGGCTTCCTCGTCGCCCTCGTCGCGGCGGAGGAGTTCGCGCTCGGTGCCGGCGCGACCGGGCTGCTCGTGGCGTCCTACGGCATCGGTGGCATGCTGCTCGGCCGCTTCGGAGGTACCGCTGCCGACCGGCTCGGTAGGCCGTTGACCGCGCTCTCGGGGTGCGCCGCCTGCTCGGCCGGGGTGCTCGCGCTCGCGTTCACCCCGACCGCCTGGGCGCTCGGGCTCGTGTTCTTCGTCGTCGGCTGCGCGTCGGCATTCGCGTGGGCGGGCCTGAACACGATCACGGTGGAGTCGTTCCCGCAGAGCCGCGCCGGAGCCGTCTCCGTGTTCAGCGCCTTCAAGTTCGCCGGACTCGCCGCTGCCCCGCTCATCTACATGCCGCTGTTCGACGTGGACACGCGAGCGCCGTTTCTCCTCGCCGCCGGGCTGGCGACGGTTACGGTCGTGCTCGTCCTGCCCTGGTTTCCTCTCTACCGCCGCCGCCTCGAGGCCTCGAGCACGAGCAGCGCGGCGAGCGGCACCATCAGGAAGTAGCGGCCGACCTGGCCGAGGAAGTCGGTCAGCACCGTGGTCTTGCCGGGCGCGGCGATCTCGATCGCGACGTTGACGGCGGCGACGACGAGCGCGAGCACCGAGAGGCCGGCGGCCCGCAGCACCCGCGCCGGCCGGTCGGGCGTGCGCTCGTTCAGCGCGGCCGCGTCGAACAGGAACTGCCAGAGCGGCGGGTAGACGAGCGCGAGGTAGAACAGCATCCCCGTCTTCCAGCCGGACGGGAGGAAGACGCCGGGGTGGGCGACGAGCGTCGAGACCGCGAGCGCGACCAGGAGCGCTCCGGGCCCGACCGTCCGCTGCCGCCCGGCACGCCAGAGCAGCGCGAGCACGGCGAGCGCGCCGGTGAGCGCGGCGTCGAGGGTGACGAGCGAGACCGAGTGGAAGGGCGGCTCGCTCTCGATACCCTCGACGAGCCGCCAGGCGGTCGTGAGCGCCCGCGGCAGCCCCCAGGCGGCCAGAACGAGCAGGAAGATCGCGGCAGCGCGGCGCGCGCGCAGGCGCAGGAGCAGCCCGCCGGCGACGGCGGCGCCGATCACCGTGCCGACGACGGCCGCCGAAGCGACGCGCGCCCCGACAAACCAGCCCGCGGCGTCGGCGAGCCAGCGCCCGACCGCCGCCGTCGGCAGGACGAGCGCGAACTCGAGGAGCAGGAGGAGGAACGCGAAGGCGAGGAAGGGGGCGGCGAGCCCGAGCGAGACGGCGGCGACGGCACCACCCAGCCGGTCCGGGTCGGGCCCCGCTCGCCGGGCCCGCACGAGCACGATCCCAGCCGCCAGGGCGAGCTCGAGCGCGAGCGCCCACCCGAACGGGCCGTTGTCGATACTCTCCTGCCAGGCCTCCGCGGAGCCGCGGAGCCTTTCGGGCAGCCGCTCCGCGTAGCCGGCGCCGAGCCAGACGAGCTTGCCCGCGAGCAGGACCCCGAGCAGCCAGGGAACGGCTCGCCCCAGTGAGGCGCCGAGCTCACCGTAGTCGCGCGCCTGCCGCGTCGAGGCGAAAGCCCCCCAGAGGAGCAACAGCCCGAGCACGACCCCGAGATCGGTGACCGCGAGGAGGAGCGAGGCGGAGACGATCGCCCGCCCGTTCGTCGGCTCGCCCGCGACGAGCCCCTCGCCGCCAACCGAGACCGCGTAGCCGAGCCCGGCAAACAGGAATGGCGCGGCTGCGAGCGCGCCCGCGGCGCGGGGTCGCGGGGCGAGCAGGCGCGCCGGCGCCGCGGGCAGCGCGAGCGCGAGCACGAGCGCCACCCACGCGAGCACGCGGGCGGGCAGCAGGCTGCCCCCGAAGACGCCGGCGGCCTCGCCCGTGAGCCCGGCGCAGCCGGCCGCGATCGCCCCGGCGACGAAGCCGACCGCCGTCCTCGTCAGCCGCGGTCCCTTCCAGCCGGGAGCGAGCGAGCCGGCGGTCAGCACCGCGCCCCCAAGCGCGAGCCCGATGTAGGTGAGGCCGATGAGGAGGCGGGGCACCGCCGCCTCGCCCTCGGGTCCCCTGTAGAGATCGGCACCGCCAGGCAGCTCCCACCCGGCGCCGAACGCGACGATCGTCAAGGAGGCGAGCCCGCCGGCCGCGAACGCGGCGAGGGTCAGGGTGCGCGCGGCGGGTGGGAGCGTCGAGAGCTCGAGCCGCCGCCCGCGCCACCAGGCGAGCAAGCGGCGCGCCACCGGTCGCGGCGCCGGGGCGCCGCCTGCGGGCACGGATGCCACGCAGGGAATGAGACCGGACCGCCCGGACGGGCGCCAGTCGGGGACGGTGCTAGGGGAACAGAACCTTGCGGATGGAGCGCACCGCCTGACCGATCCGGTGCTCGTTCTCGACGAGCGCGAAGCGGACGTATCCGTCGCCGCCGGGCCCGAAGCCGACTCCCGGGCTCACCGCCACCTTGGCCTCGCGGGTCAGCATGGTCGCGAACTCGAGCGATCCCGCCTCGCGATGCTGCTCGGGCAGCGGCGCCCAGACGAACATCGTCGCCCGCGGCTTCGGGAACTCCCAGCCGGCGCGGGCGAGCCCGTCGCAGAGGGTGTCGCGGCGGGAGCGGTAGACGTCGCAGACGACGTCCGGGTAATCCGGCACCTCGTTCATCGCGATGATCGAGGCGATCTGGATCGGCTGGAACGTCCCGTAGTCGAGGTAGGACTTCAGCCGCCCGAGCGCCCGCACGACCTCGGCGTTCCCGAGCAGAAAGCCGACGCGCCAGCCGGCCATCGAGAACGACTTCGTGAGCGTGTACAGCTCGACGCAGACCTCGTCGGCACCCTCGACCTGGAGGATCGAGGGCGGCCGGTAACCGTCGAAGCCGAGGTCCGCGTACGCGAAGTCGTGGACGATCAGCACCTCGTTCTCGCGCGCGAACTCGACCGCGCGGCGCATGAAGTCGAGGTCGACCGCAGCCGTCGTCGGGTTGTGCGGGAACGAGAGGATGATCACGCGCGGTCGCGGCCAGGAGCGCTCGAACGTCTCGACGAGGTTCCCGAACAGATCCTCGTCGGCCCCCATCGGCACCCTGGCCACCTCCGCCCCGGCGAGCACGGGCGCGTAGATGTGGATCGGGTAGCTCGGGCTCGGCACGACCGCCGAGTCGCCGGGCTGGAGCAGCACCCACATCAGGTGGGAGAGACCCTCCTTCGCCCCGATCGTGGTGATCGCCTGCGTCTCCGGGTCGAGCGAGACGCCGAAGCGCCGCTCGTACAAGTCGCAGATCGCCTGGCGCAGCTTCGGGATCCCGCGACTCGCGGAGTAGCGGTGGTTGCGCGGCTTGCGCGCGGCCTCGCAGAGCTTCTCCACCACCTCGGACGGGGACGGGATGTCGGGGTTGCCGAAGCCGAGATCGATCACGTCCTCGCCCGCCCGGCGCAGCTCGAGCGTGAGCTGGTTGATGGACGCGAACACGTACGGCGGCAGCCCGCCGATCCGGCGGAACTCGAGCCCGAAGCCCGTTCGCAGCGCCCGCTCGCTCATTCCCACTCGATCGTCGCCGGCGGCTTCGAGGAGATGTCGAGCGCGACCCGGTTCACGTGCGGCACCTCGTTGATGATCCGGCTCGAGATCGTCTGGAGCAGGTCGTGAGGGAGCCGCGCCCAGTCGGCCGTCATCGCATCCTCGGAGGTGACGGCACGGATGACGATCGGGTAGGCGTACGTGCGCTCGTCGCCCTGGACGCCGACGGAGCGGATCGCGGGGAGCACCGCGAAGCACTGCCACAGCTCGCGGTAGAGCCCGGCCCGGCGGACCTCCTCGAGCAGGATCGCATCCGCCTCGCGCAGGATCTCGAGCCGCTCGCGGGTGACCTCGCCGATGATCCGGATCGCCAGCCCCGGCCCGGGGAACGGGTGGCGCCAGACCATCGCGTCGGGCAGGCCGAGCTCCTCGCCGACGCGGCGGACCTCGTCCTTGAACAGCATCCGCAGCGGCTCCACGAGCTCGAAGTCGAACTTCTCGGGCAGGCCGCCGACGTTGTGGTGGGACTTGATCTTGGCGGCGATCCCCGCCTGGCCGCCAGACTCGATCACGTCCGAGTAGAGGGTGCCCTGGACGAGGTACGGGGGCGGCCCCGAGCCGTCCCGGCCGAGCCGCTGCGCCTCCGCCTCGAAGACGCGGATGAACTCCTCCCCGATCCGGCGCCGCTTCTCCTCCGGGTCCTCGACGCCTGCGAGCCTGGCGAGAAAGCGCTCGCTCGCGTCGACATGGACGAGCGGCACGTGGAAGTGGTGGCCGAACGTCTCGACGACCTGGTCCGCCTCCCCCTTGCGCAGGAGGCCGTGGTCGACGAAGACGCAGGTGAGCCGGTCGCCGACGGCCTTGTAGACGAGCAGAGCAGCGACCGCCGAGTCGACCCCGCCCGAGAGCCCGCAGAGGACGCGCTCCCCGCCGACCTGGGCGCGGATCCGCGCGATCTCCTCCTCGATCACCGCGGCCGGCGTCCACACGGGCGGCGCGTCCGCGACGTCGTACAGGAACGCCTTCAGGAGCTCGAGCCCGTGCGGCGTGTGCACCACCTCCGGGTGGAACTGGACGCCGTAGAGGCCCCGCCGCTCGTCCTCGAACGCGGCGATCGGCGTGGTCGGGCTGGAGGCGACGACCCGGGCTCCCGCCGGCGCGGCAACCACCGCGTCCCGGTGGCTCATCCAGATCGTCTGCTCGCGCGGCAGCGACGCGAACAGGCGGCTTTCCCCGCCCGTCACCTCGAGCTCGGCGCGGCCGAACTCGGCCACGTCCGTCCGGTCGACGCGCCCGCCGAGCTCCTGGGCCATCAGCTGCATGCCGTAGCAGATCCCGAGCACCGGGATCCCGAGCGAGAACAGGCCGGGGTCGACCCTCGGCGCCCCGGCCGCGTAGACCGACGCGGGCCCGCCCGAGAGGACGAGCGCGCGGGCGTGCCTGCGCAGCGCCTCCTCCGGCCGGATTCCCGCCGGCACGAGCTCCGAGTAGACCCGGCACTCGCGCACGCGGCGGGCGATCAGCTGGGCGTACTGGCCGCCCAGGTCGACGACCAGGACCGGCCGGTCCTCCGGGCCCGGCTCGGGGAGCGGCAGCGGGATCGGCTCCGCCACGCGCTCAGCCACCGACGCGGTAGTTCGGCGACTCCTTGACCATGGAGACGTGGTGCGGGTGGCTCTCGCGCAGGCCGGCCGCGGTGATCCGCACGAAGCGGGCGTGCACGCGGAGGTCCTCGACCGTGGCGGCGCCGCAGTAGCCCATCGCCTGGCGCAGGCCGCCGACGAGCTGGTAGACGATCGCCCGCAGCGGCCCCTTGTAGCCGACGCGGCCCTCGATCCCCTCGGGCACGAGCTTCGCCACGTCGTCGCGATCCGCCTGGAAGTAGCGGTCCTTCGAGTACGAGCGGGCCTTCATCGCGCCGATCGAGCCCATCCCGCGATACTCCTTGAAGCGCTCGCCCTGGTAGAGGATCACGTCGCCGGGGCTCTCGTCGGTGCCGGCGAGCACGCTTCCGAGCATCACCGACTCGGCGCCCGCCGCGATCGCCTTGGCGACGTCGCCCGACGTCTGCAGGCCACCGTCGCCGACCACGGGCACGCCATGGCGGGCCGCGGCCTTGGCGCAGTCGTTGATCGCGGTCAGCTGGGGCACGCCGACGCCGGCGACGACCCTGGTCGTGCAGATCGAGCCGGGGCCGACGCCGACCTTGACGGCGTCGGCGCCCGCCTCGATCAGCGCCTCGGCCGCCTCCGCGGTCGCGATGTTGCCCGCGACGACCTGCACGTCGAAGCGCTCCTTGATCCGGCGGACGGTCTCGACGACCCCGCGGGAGTGGCCGTGCGACGTGTCGACGACGAGCACGTCGACGTCCTCGGCGACGAGCGCCTCGGCCCGCTCGAGCGCGTCCGCGCCGACACCGACGGCCGCACCGACGCGCAACCGGCCCTGCTCGTCCTTGGTCGCGAGCGGGTACTGGATCCGCTTCTGGATGTCCTTGACGGTGATCAGGCCCTTCAGGTAACCGGCGGCGTCGACCACGGGCAGCTTCTCGATCTTGTGGCGGTGCAGCACCTCGCGCGCCGCGTCGAGGGTCGTCCCGACCGGGACGGTCACGAGCCCCTCGCTCGTCATCAGGTTCGCGATCGGCTGGCCGGTATCGCCCTCGAAGCGCAGGTCGCGGGTGGTCAGGATGCCGACCAGCTTGCCCCGCTCGTCCGTGATCGGCACGCCTGAGATGTGGTAGGTCTCCATCAGCTCGAGCGCGTCCGAGACCAGGTCGTGCGGCTGCAGCGTGACCGGCTCGACGATCATGCCCGACTCGGAGCGCTTGACCTTGTCGACCTCGGCCACCTGCTCCTCGATCGAGAGGTTGCGGTGGACGACGCCGATCCCGCCCTCGCGGGCGAGCGCGATCGCCATCCGCGCCTCGGTGACGGTGTCCATCGCCGCCGACGAGATCGGGATCGCGATCTCGATCCCGCGGGTGAAGCGCGTCAGCGTCGAGACCTCGTCGGGGAGCACCGACGACTCGGCCGGGACGAGCAGGACGTCATCGAAGGTGAGACCCTCCTTCGCGAACTTCCGCTCCAGCTCGAGCAGGCGCTCGAGCTCGGCGGGCCCGACGTCGACGCTCACGTCCGGCTGCCCCCCTTCAAGCAGAAAGCCCAGGCGCCAACGGGCTGCCTGGGCTCCGCAAACCTGCCTCTCGCCTGACCTCTCAACGTGGCCGCATGGTACCAGCCGGGCTCGACGCGGCCGGCGAGCCCGTCCCTACTCCGACGCGGCCGGCTCGAGCTGGCCGACGGTGACGAGCGGCGCGAGCCGGCTGACCTCACGGACGTCGAACCGGCCAGCGCCGACCTCGAGCACGGAGGCGGCGCCGGTCGCCACCGCCGCCCGGACGGCCTCCTCGAGCGGTCTGCCCGACACGCGTGCCGCGATGAAGCCGGCGAGCAGCACGTCGCCCGATCCGACGGTCGAGGCGGGCTCGAGGTGCGGAGCGACCGCCTCGAGCCGCAGCTCCGCCCGATCCTCCCGAAACAGCGCCACGCACCCCGTCTCGGTCGTGACGATTGCGTTGCGGGCACCCAGCTCGACGATCTCGTCGAGTGCCGCGCCGAGGTCGCCCTCGCCGGCGAACTCGTGGCCGACGAGCGCCTCCGCCTCCCCGACGTTGGGCGTGACGAGGTACGGCTCCCCCGCGATCCCGCGCCGCAGCGGCTCGCCCTCGACGTCGAGCACGGTCGGCACGCCACGCCGGTTCGCCTCCCGGATCGCCTCCTCGTAGAAGCCGTCGGCGACGCCGCGCGGCAGCGAGCCGGCGAAGACGACGAAGTCGGCTCCGCGCGTCAGGTAGGCGAGCTTCTCCTCCAGCATCGCCAGCTCCTGCTCCTCCACCTCCGGGCCCCACTCGTTGATCTCCGTGTAGACGCTCGACGTGGGATCGACGACGGCGGTGGAGGTGCGGGACTCACCGCGGATCCGAACGAAGTCGTTGAGCAGGCCCTCGCTCGTCAGCCGCTCGACGATCTGCACGCCGGTGCGACCGCCGGCGAGGCCGGTGCACACGACCGGGACGCCGAGGCGCTTGAGCGCGCGCGCCACGTTGATGCCCTTGCCGCCGGCGCTGGCGAGGCTCGCGCTCGCCCGGTGCCGCTGGCCGAGCCGGAAGTTCGGGACGAGCAGCGTGCGATCGATCGCTGCGTTGAGCGTGACGGTGACGATCATGGCCTCAGACCAGGAACCCCAGGATCGAGCCGAGGGCATCGCGCGCGTGATCGAGCGCACGGTCAGCGTACCAGCGCGCGCGCGCGCCGAGCCCGGGCGCCTCGAGCGACTCGGCGGCGACGAGCGGCCTGGTCGCGAGCACCCTGTCGCCGTCGAGGATCTGGACCTCGCCGAGCTCCTGGCCCCGCTCCACCGGCAGCTCGACCATGGCGGGCGCGACCACCCGCTCGACGAGCGGGTGCCCCACCTGCGCGATCGCGATCACGGGCTCGGCCGCGACGAGCGCCAGGCGGGCCTCGCCGAAGGGGACGAGCGCCTCCGCGTACACGACGCCGGTGCGCACGATCGGGACGCGACGGTACTGGTCGAACCCCCAGTCGAGCAGCTCGGCGAGATCGGCGTTGCGTTGCGCGCGGGTCGGCCCCCCGAGCAGCACCGCGTAGATCGTGACGCCGTCGCGCCTGGCGGCCGCCACCTGGCTCCAGCCCGCGCCGCCGGTGTGGCCGGTCTTGACACCGATCGTGCCCGGGTAGGTCGAGAGCAGGTCGTTCGTGTTGACGAGCGGCCGCCCCGCGACCGTCGCCTGCGGCGTGCGCGCGAGCTGCCTGATCAGCGGCTTGCGCATCGCGATGCGGGCGAGCTTGAAGATGTCCCGCGCCGACGAGTGGTTGCCCGGCGCGTCCAGGCCGTCCGGCCGGCTGAAGTGCGTGTCGGCCAGCTCGAGCGCAGCCGCCTTCTCGTTCATCAGCTCGACGAAGCGCTCGATCGATCTGCCGCCGACGTGCCAGGCGAGCGCGTAGGCGGCGTCGTTGGCGCTGTGGACGAGCAGCGCGGTCAGGAGCTCCCGGACGGTCAGCCGCTCGCCGGCGCGAAGCCCGATCGAGGACTCGCCGACGGTCGGGGCGGGACCGCCGACGACCACGACGTCGGCCAGGCGGGCGTGCTCGAGCACGACGAGCGCGGTCATGACCTTGGTGATGCTCGCGATCGGGAGCCGCCGAGCGTCTCCCTCCGCGAGCAGCACGACGCCGCTGGCCCCGTTGCCGACCAGGATCGAGGCGGCGTCGACCGAGGGGGGTGGCCCGGCCGTGGCCACCGCGGCTGCCGCGAGAACGGCGGCGCCGGCCGCAGCGAGGAGGGCCAACCGGCGAGGCACGGGCGCAAGCCTATACTCCGGGTATGGCGCCGATCGAGCGCGAGCGGAGCCCCGCGGAGACGACCGGGGCGGAGCGCACGCTCGAGGTCCGCCTCGGCTCCCTCGGCGGGTTCGAGCTGCGCCCGACCCGGCTGTTCGTCTGGAAGGGGGAGGAGCGCGAGGCCGACCAGCGGGTCGTCTCGTTCGGCTCCGAGCCCGCGGCGCTCGACTGCCCGAGGCGCGAGTCGACGCTCCGGGCGGGCGACCTCGAGGTGCGCACGCTCGGGAATCCGCTCATGACGATCGCGCTCGCCGGCGTGATCGCCCTGCGCAATTGGGCGAACGCGCCCGAGGAGCCTCCGCCCCGCGCGGGCGGCTGATCCGGTCAGGCGACCCGCAGTCGCTGCCCGGGGGAGAGCGCCAGCGGGTCGACGCCCGGGTTCAGCTCGAGCAGGACGTCGACGGTGGTGGAGAAGCGCGCCGCGATCGCCTCGAGCGTGTCACCGGTCTTGACCCGGTAGAACTTCTCCTCCGCGGGCGCGGTCGTCGCCGTCGCGATCGGCTCGGTCGTGAGCGGAACCGACGACACCGGCTCGGCCGCCGTCACCTCGCCGCCGCCGGAGCCCCCGTCGAGGGCACGGTCGACGAGCACGACGAGGGCCCCGGCCGCCGCGAGGAAGGCGAGCGGGGCGATCACGCGGGCGATCCAGACGCGCAGCGTGTCCATCGGCTACCAGCCCGACGCGGTCCAGACGTCGCGTTGCAGGTGGGCGGCCGCCTGGGCGGCCGCGGTGCGCCAGTCTTCGCTGGCGGCGCGAAACGCGTAGAGGATCGCGCGGGAGACGGGGACGAGGGCGCTGGCGGGCCCGCTCGTGAAGGCGCGCGCGACATCGCCCGGGCCGGCCCCCTGCGCGCCGACGCCGGGGAGGAGCAGCACCGCGCGCGGCAGCAGGCGCCTCGCCTCCCCGATCGCCCGCGGGTAGGTGGCGCCGACGACCGCCCCGACGCTCGAGAGCCCACGCTCGCCGACGAGCTCGTCGCCCCAGTGCCCGACCAGCTCGGCGACGTGGTGCCAGAGCGGGCGGCCGTCCGAGAGGGCGGCGTCCTGAACGTCGGCGCTGCCGGAGTTGGACGTCTTGACGAGGCAGAAGATGCCGGCGCCGGAGCGGCGGCACGCCGCCAGGAACGGCTCGAGCGAATCGTGCCCGAGGTAGGGGTTGACCGTGAGCGCGTCGGCCAGCGGCGAGAGGCCGTCCCGCGGCTCGAGGTATGCGGCCGCGTAGGCGCGGGCGGTCGAGCCGATGTCCCCTCGCTTCCCGTCGGCGAGGACGAGCAGGCCGGCCGAGCGCGCGTAGGCGCAGACCTGCTCGAGCGCGCCGATGCCGGGCGCGCCGAGCGCCTCGAAGAACGCGAGCTGCGGCTTCACCCCGACCACGTACGGCGAGACCGCGTCGACGATGCCGCGGCAGAACCGCTCGCACGCCTCCGCCGCCGCCGCCTGCCCGCCGGTGTGCGTCGGGCCGCGCAGCTCGAGCGGAAGCAGCTCGGGCCGCGGGTCGAGCCCGACGACGAGCTGGCTCCGCTTGCGCTCGACCTGCTCGGCGAGCCGGTCGGCGAAGAACGACGTCGAAGGGGTGACCGACCGGGCCGTGAGCTCGTTCGCCATCTGGTGCGCGTAGGCTAGCGCCCTGGTCGGATCGGGCGCCGCCCCGGTCGCGCTCGCGAGCCGTCCCTACTGGTAGAAGGAGCGCCACGCCGACCAGTGCGCTCCGGCCGGGCAGGAAGCCCCGGCGCGGTCGGTCCGGCAGCGGGGCTCGCTGAAGTAGACGTTCCCGTAGCCGTCGACGGCGAGGAGAACGGTCGCATCCGCGGCCCCCGGCTCCGCCCACTGCGCCGCGGTCAGCGAGGCGAGCCCGTCCATGTACGGACCGGTCGTCTCTCGCCAGTAGCCGGACGCGAGCGCGTCGGCGCTCGCCGCCGCCTCGCTCGCCGCGAGCGGCGCGTAGAGGCGGATGGCAGCGTCCCGCCAGCCGGGCCAGCGCCCCCGCCACTCCTGCGTCCACACCACGTCGTCTCGCAGCGCGAACGCGCGCAGCACGCCGAAGCGGTCACGCGTCAAGTCGACGTCGTCGGCCTCGGCGAGGAAGCTGCCGCGGGAGAAGCGGGCCTCCCAGGTGCTGCCCTTCTGCACGAACTGGCGGACGATCCGGCGCGGGCTGCGCAGGAGCACCAGGCGGCGCCCGTCGTCGAGCAGCGCCGCCGCCACCCGGCGCCAGCCGCTGCCCGGCAGCTTCGACCACGTCCCCCACCCGGACGCCGTGAAGAGGCGCCGGTAGGCCTTCCCCTGGTTCGTAATCGCAACGATCTCCCCGACCGCCCCGTCGATGGCGTCGACGTCCCGGAAACCAGAGGCCCCCCGCGGCGAGTCGAGGATGTGCCAGTCACCGGCGCCTCCGGCGTCGCGAGCCAGGAGCGGGCCGGAACGCGGCGCCACGATCAGCCCGAAACCACCGTCGGGCCGCTCGATCGTCGTCAGCGCCGCCGGCGACCGCGCGGACGCGAACGGCGCGAACGGGGCGAAGGGATCGGCGAGGCTCGCTCCCGCGCGCGTACGCGCCACCACCCGGTCCGCATCGCTGTCGGCGACGAACACGCGGCTCGGCGGGCCGGCAGCCCCGCGCGCCGCCACGCCGCCGACCGGGGCGACCGCCACGGCCACGGCGGCGAGCGGTGCGTGGACGAACGTCTGCGCCGCCGGGCCGAGGTTGAGCAGGTACTCCGTGGCGGGCCCGGGAGGCGTGCAGCCGGTGACGACGTTCGTGGAGCGGTCGACCGACGAGCCTCCGCCGAAGATGACCCCGGCGATCCGGTAGGTGCCGCCGGCCTGCCGGAGCAGCGGCGAGCCGGAGTTACCACCGACCGTGTCGCAGGTATGGAAGAGCAGGCCGGCGACGTTCCGCACGATCGTGCACTGGGGGTCGACGAGGCCCTCGTCCCACCAGACGTTCTGGCCGCCCTGGCAGAACGGGTTCCGGCAGGGCGCCCCCGGCGGCCGGGAGCTCGGCTGCACCCGGGCGAGGTCGCGCGCGTAGCCGGCCGACTGAACCACGGCCGGGGCGGACGGAGCGCCCTCGATCGCGAGCGACGGGAACGCGGTCACCGGCGAGGCAAGGTGCCCGAGCCCCCAGTCGTGGCGGGCCTCGTCCTCCCACCAGGGGCCCGTCCACTGGAGCCGGGCCCGCGAGCCCACCACCACCCGGTCGACGTGGACGAAGCTCGCCGGCGCCGCGGGGCTGAAGTTCGGCACGAAGTAGAGCTCCCGCTGCCAGGCGCCGGTGTCCGTCCACGTGAAGCAGTGTGCGGCCGCGACGATGTGGCTCGGGTCGATCAGCGTCCCGGTGCAACCGTTGTCGAGGTAGCCGACGGCGCCCCAGGGGAGCGCGGTCGTCGAGGGGAGCGGGAAGCGGTCGTCCTGGCCGGACGCCTGATTGCAGAACACCTCGGCCAGCCCGGCCGGGCCGGAGCCGCCGAGGAGGAGAGCGGCCAGCAGCGGGACGAGTCGCCTCGGTCTCAGGATCACGCCACCCCTCCTTCCCCGAGCGGGGCGAGCTTACCACCGGGATGCGGCCCGGAAAAGGCGCGGGGCCGCGCGCGCGGCCCCGCCGATCCAAGCGCGTCCCGGCCGAGCGGGGCTAGCGGACGGCCGCCTTGAGCGCGCTGCCGGCCGAGAACTTCGGCACGTTGGCGGCCGGGATCTGCACTTTCTCGCTCGGATTGCGAGGGTTGACGCCGACGCGCGCCGCGCGCCGCTGCGTCGAGAACTTGCCGAACCCCGTGAACGTGACGGCGTCGCCCCGCTTCAGGGCATCCTGGATCGTCTCGAGGAACGCGTCGACCGCCTCGGCCGCCGCCCGCTTGGAGAGCCCCGTTCGGTCTGCCACCTCATCGATGAAATCGGCCTTGGTCACTGCCCCCACTCTCCCCTCGTCGTCGACGGTTCAGTTGCGCTGCAAGCTCGCGGGCAGCCTACCAGGAGGGTCGGATTGTCTCAACCATGCGGGTTTGCGGGCGCTTCGGCTGCTTCGAGCAGCTCGCGGGCGGTGAACAGGGCCTCGAGGCGGACACCGGCGGCCTCGAGCGCCTCGGCGCCACCCTCCTCCCGGTCGACCACGCACACGACCGTCCGGCACTCGAGCCCGGCCGCGCGGAGGGCCGTGATCGCCTCGACGGCCGCCCCGCCGCTCGTCACCACGTCCTCGACCAGGCAGACGAGCTCGCCCGGCTCGAAGGCGCCTTCGACGGCTCGGTCGGTGCCGTAGCCCTTGCTCGCCTTGCGCACGATCAGGAACGGCAGCCCGGCGTTCATCGAGGCGGCCGCGGCCAGCGCCACCGCGCCCAGCTCCGGCCCGGCGAGCCGCCTCGCATCCGGCTCGGCCCGGGCAGCGCGCTCCGCAATCAGGGCGCCGAGCGGGCCGAGCAGCTCGGGCCGGGTCTCGAAGCGGTACTTGTCGAGGTAGTAGCGCGAGCGGCGGCCGGAGCGCAGCACGAAGTCGCCCTCGAGGTAGGCGTGCTCGCGGATCCGCGAGGCCAGGATCGTGCGGTCCACGCTAGAGCGACGGGCCGCGCGCCGCGAACAGGACGTCGTGGGCGAGCGGTAGCAGGCGGTCGGCCTCGATCCCGCCCTGCTCGAGCGAGATCATCGAGCCGTCCGCGAAGTAGAGGTCGACCCGCTCGCGCCGGCGCGCGCCCCGCCGGCGCAGCAGCGCCGCCCCCGCGAGCGCGACACCGGCCGCGAGGAAGAGCGTCCTACGCCTCGCCATCCGCGGCCTCGCTCCCGTTCGCCTCCGGCTCCGCTGCCTTCCTCGAGCCGGCGCGCGCCTTCGGCTTGGGCGCGAGCTCCTCCCCCGCCACGTGGCGCAGGCAGGTTTTCAGGTCGTAGAAGACGAGGCCGGACGTCGGCTCGGCCACGGTCACGGCGGCGACGACCCGTCCGCCGTCCTGGACCACGAACACGCAGCCTTCCGGGGTCGCGGCCTGGAGCTGGACGAGCGGCTCCCGCGCGTCCTCGCCGCCCATCGCCCGCTCGGCGGAACCGAGCAGCTCGCGGGCCGCGCCCGCCATCGCCCCGGCGCGCGCCGGATCGGCGACCGTGCTCGCGACAACCGTGCCGCCCTCGTCGACGAGGACGGCGCACTCGATCTGGGTCGAGATCTCGATCAGGTCGGCGAGCGCCCGCGCGGCCTCCATCGGCGGGCACGCTACCACACCCCAAACGGCCTCGCGGAGAGCCCGGGCCGCCCGCGCGCGGTGGCTCGACCGGGCCTTCCAGGCGTCGCCGAGCACGCCGACGGTCTCCGTCTCGCCCGCCGGGACGAACGCCGGGTCGTAGCCGAAACCGCCGCTGCCGCGCGGCTCGCGCGCGATCGAGCCCTCGAGCGTCCCGCGGGCGGAGAGCTCGACACCGTCGGGCGCGACCAGCGCGAGCTCGCAGACGTAGCGGGCCCGGCGCCCGCGCCCGCGGACGCCCTCGAGCTCCCCGAGCAGCCGCTCCAGGTTCCGCTCGTCGGAGGCGCCCTCGCCCGCGTACCGGGCCGAGCGCACGCCGGGCGCCCCGCCGAGACCGTCGACCTCGAGACCTGAATCCTCGCCGAGCGTCCACGCGCCGGCCGGGGCCCGTTCGCGTCCCCAGCGCGCCTTCGCGCGCGCGTTCTCGGCGAACGTCGCCCCGGTCTCCTCGGGAATCCCCGCGGTGTCGAGCGGGTCGAGCTCCCACCGGGGCAGGAGCGCGCGCAGCTCGCGCAGCTTCCCGGGGTTGGCCGACACGAGCGCGACGCGCACGGCGGCACTCAGAGGCCGGCCGCCCCGCGCTGCGCCGCGGCGATGCGGTCGATCCCGGCGGCGGCAAGGTCGATCAGCTCGTCGAGCGCCGCGCGGGAGAAGGGCGCGCCCTCGGCTGTCGCCTGCACCTCGACGAGACGGCCGTCGGCGGTCATGACGACGTTCATGTCGACCTCCGCGCCGGCGTCCTCCCGGTAGTCGAGGTCGAGCAGCGCCTCCCCGCCGACGAGGCCGACCGAGACGGCCGCGACCTGCCCGGAGGGAGGCGGCAGGCCGACCTTCGCCGCGGCGAGCGCGAGCGCCACCCAGGCGCCCGAGATCGCGGCCGTCCGCGTTCCCCCGTCCGCCTGGATCACGTCGCAGTCGAGCCAGACCGCTCGCTCCCCGAGCGCCCCGAGCTCGTATGCGGCGCGCAGCGAGCGCCCGATCAGGCGCTGGATCTCGACCGTGCGCGACTTCTGCTTCCCCGCGCTCGCCTCCCGCTGCGTGCGCGAGCCGGTCGAGGCCGGCAGCATCCCGTACTCGGCCGTGATCCAGCCCTGACCTCTGCCCGCGAGCCAGCGGGGAACGCTCTCCTCGACGCTGGCGGTGCAGAGCACGCGGGTGCGGCCGAACGAGATCAGCGCCGAGCCGTGCGCCTGCTCGACGAAGCCCGGGACGATCTCGAGCGGGCGCAGCTCGTCGCGCCCACGCCCGCCCTCGCGCGCCATCAGGCGGCCGCCCGCGCCAGGTCGGCGAGCTCGACCCGCTCAACACGCGCGAGCGGGAGCTGGAGGAAGCGCTCGCCGAGCGCGCGCAGCTCCCCGGGCTCGCCGGTCGTGAGAAACCGGTGGCTCCCGTCGCGGGCCGGATCGTTCTCGATCCCCTTCCGGGCGAGCGTCTCGGCGACCTCGCGCGCGGTCTCCTCGGCCGAGAACACGAGCGTCACCTCCCGACCGAACACCCGCTCGAGCACCGGACGGATCAGCGGGTAATGCGTGCAACCGAGGATGACGGTGTCGACGCCGTCAGCCTTGAGCGGGGCCGCGTACTCCCGGACGGCCTCGACGAGCCGCGGATCGGCTCCCGGGCCGGCCTCGATCAGCGGCACGAGCGCGGGGCAGGCGACCTCGTGGACGTGAGCGCCCGCGTCGAGCGCGCGGATCGCGCTCGTGTAGCGGCCGCTGCGCACGGTCGCCTCCGTCGCGAGCAGCCCGATCCGGCGGTTGCGGGTCGCCTGCACGGCCGCGCGTGCCTCCGGTGCGAGCACCCCGACGACCGGTACGGTCAGCCGCTCCTGGAGCGCGGGCAGCGCGGCCGCGGTCGCCGAGTTGCAGGCGGCGAGGATCAGCTTGACCCCCGCGGCCTCGAGGTAGGCGGCGATCTCGAGCGCGAAGCGGCGGATCTCGTGCGCGGCCCTCGGCCCGTACGGGCAGCGGGCGCCGTCGCCGAGGTAGACGAAATCCTCGTGGGGCATCGTCACCAGACACTCGTGGAGCACGGTCAGCCCCCCGGCTCCCGAGTCGAACACGCCGACGGGACGCGCATCCATGACGGGCGATTGTACGCGCGCGGCCGGCCCGCCCCCGCGGTAGCGTAGGAGCATGCTCGAGGTCCACGAGGCGGAAGGCGCGTTCGCCCGGATCGAGTCCTACCTGCGCTCCGCCGGCTTCTTCGAGGGCGGCGCCGCGGGCCTCAGCGCCGACCTCTACCTCGGCTACGGGCTCGGCCGGACGCTCAGGCGCGCTCCCTGGCCGGATCCGCCCGAGCCGTGCCCGCTGCCGCTCGCGGCCTGCCGCATCCGGCGTGCCGGCGACCCGCGGCCCGCGCCGGGGCCGTTCGCCGTCGGCAAGCTGCGGCCGACCTGGAGCGAAGCCGAGCACGCCGCCGCGGTCGAGGCGGTGCGCGCGGCGATCGCGCGTGGCGACGTCTATCAGGTCAGCCTCGTCCAGCACCTCGAGGCGCCGTTCGCCGGCGATCCGGCCGGCCTCGCCCGCGCGCTCGCGCCGCTCGCGCCGCTCCACCCGCGCCCGCTGTCCGGCAGCGGCTGGACGATCGTCTCCGCCTCGCCCGAGCTCTTCCTCGCCCGTCGCGGCGAGCTCGTGTGGACGCGGCCGATCAAGGGGACGAGGCCGCTCGGGGACAGCGACGACCTGCTCGGCTCCGAGAAGGACGCCGCCGAGCACGTCATGATCGTCGACCTCGAGCGCAACGACCTCTCGCGCGTCTGCCGGCCGGGGACGGTCCGCTGGCCCGAGCTGATGGGTGAGCACGCCCAGACCGGCGTCGTCCACCTGGTCTCGACCGTCGAGGGCCGACTGCTACCGGACGTCGGCTTCGCGGACCTGCTGGCCGCGACGTTCCCCGGCGGCTCCGTTACCGGCGCACCGAAGATCTCGGCGCTCGACCACATCGCCGCGCTCGAGCCCGTCGGCCGCGGCGCCTCGATGGGCGCGCTCGGCGTCGTCTGGCCCAACGGCGATCTCGACCTGGCGCTGACGATCAGGACGTTCGCCGTAGCCGGCGAGCGGATCCACCTCTGGGTCGGCGGCGGCATCGTCTGGGACTCCGACCCGCAGGCGGAGATCGAGGAGTCCTGGGTCAAGGCGCGGCCGCTCTTAGCCGCGATCGGTGCCCGGCGACCGGAGGCGGCGCGCGCGTGACCGTGCTCGCGATCGCGATCCGGGACCGCGGCCTCGTCGACCCCGACGACCCCGCCCTGCACGTGGACGACGTCGGCCTGCTGCGCGGGCGAGCCGCGTTCGAGACGATGCGGGTCTACGCGGGCCGCCCGTTCGCGCTCGGTGAGCACCTCGACCGACTGGCGGCTTCCGCCGCCCGGATCGACCTGCCCCCCGTGGGGAAGGACGAGCTCGAGCGGCTGGCCGCGACGGCGCTCACCGCGGCCGGCACCGGCGACTGCGTGCTCCGGCTCTACTGGACCGGCGGGCGCGAGGGTGCCGGACGGGCGGAGGCGTTCGCGCTCGTCAGCCCGCTCCCGGGCGGCTACGACGAGCTGCGGGCGCGCGGGCTCAAGCTGATCTCGCTCCAGCTCGCGATCGACGCTCGGCTGCGTGCGTCCTCGCCGTGGCTGCTCGGGGGCGTCAAGTCGACGAGCTACGCCGTCAACATGGCGGCCGAGGCGGAGGCACGCCGCCGCGGCGCCGACGACGCGCTGTTCGTGGCGAGCGACGGCACGGTGCTCGAGGGGCCGGTCACGAACGTCTGGTGGCGCGAGGGTGACGTCCTGCTCACGCCCGCGCTCGAGCTGGGAATCCTGGCGGGCGTCACCCGCTCCCAGATCCTGCGCTCGGCCGCCGCGCTCGGCTACCGGATCGAGGAGGGCTGGTATCCACTCGAGCGCCTCGCCGGCGCCGAGGAGGTGTTCACATCCTCGTCGGTCAGGGAGATCATGCCGGTCGTCGCGCTCGACGGCCGCCCGGCGGGCGGGGGTGCGCCCGGCCCCGCGGCCAGCGAGCTCCAGGCGGCGCTGCGCCGGGAGGCTGCGAGCGCCGCCGGCTAGACTCGGACGCGGTGCAGATCCTCGCGCTGATCCACGAGGACGGACCCTGCAGCGGCGTCTTCGCCGAGGCCGCGGCCGAGCGCGGCGACGAGATCGAGGAGTGGAGCGTCGCGCTCGGGGTGCCGCCGCCGCGGCCGCTCGACGAGTACGGCGCCGTGCTCGCGTTCGGCGGGGCGATGCACACGCACGAGGAGCACTACCACCCGTGGCTGCGCGAGGAGAACCTGCTCCTGCAGCGGTTCCTCGATCTCGGCGTGCCGCTGCTCGGCATCTGCCTCGGCGGTCAGCTGATCGCCAAGGCCGTTCACACCCCGGTTACGAAGGCTCCCGAGCCCGAGATCGGCTGGTTCCCGGTCGAGCTCCTGCCGGCGGCGGCGGACGACCCGGTGCTGGGGAGGCTGCCGCGCAGCTTCGTCGCCTACCAGTGGCACCACTACCGCTTCGACCTGCCGGGCGGCGCGGAGCTGCTCGCGCGCAGCCCGGTCTGCCACCAGGCCTACCGGCTCGGCGACCGGGTCTGGGGGCTCCAGTTCCACTGCGAGGTGACGCGGGAGCTCGTGCTCAAGTGGTGCGACGAGTTCGAGGCCGACCCGGACCACGACCCGACCGGCTACGACGGAGCGAGCATGCGCGCGGGTATCGACGCCCACATCGACCGCTGGAACGAGATCGGCCGGGAGATCTGCACCCGCTTCCTCCAGGTCGCCGAGCGGGTGCGCCAGCCCGCGGGCGTCTAGGGAGAGAGCGTCGCGACGACGTCCCGCTCGGCGGCGATCGCGGGCCGCTCGAGCAGTCCCGCGAGCCAGTCCGAGAGCGCCCGGTACTCCTCCAGGTCGGCGCCGAGCAGCGCCTCGGCGCGTAGCACCCAGGGAACGTAGGCGATGTCGGCGAGCGTGTAGGAGTCGCCGGCGACGAACGGGCTCGCGGCGAGCCGCTCGTCGAGCGCGGCGAGCGCGCCCGCGAGGCGCTCGGCGGAGCCGTCCGCACGCCCGCGGTAGAGGTCGTAGTACGGATCGCCGAGCCGTTCCGAGAAGCGCTCGATCGCGAGCCGGACGAGCGCGCGGCTGCCCGGATCGGGCGGCATCAGAGCCGGCTCCGGGTGCAGCTCCTCGAGGTACTCCATGATCACGGAGGACTCGGGGACGACGAGCAGTCCCTGCTCGAGCACCGGCACCCGCCCGTCCGGCGGGTTCAGCTCGCGAATGAAGGCGGGCCGCTCGTCGAGGCCGACGGGCACGGTCTCCACGGGCACGCCTTTCTCGGCAAGCACGATCCGCACGCGAGCGCAGTACGGGCAGCGGGCAGCGTCGTAGAGGGTCGGCATCGGGCCGATCCTAGCCGGCCGCTCTACGATGCCGGCGCGATGCCCCTCCGCTTCGCCCCCGGGCGCCCCCCCGCCGTCGCGGCCGGCGGGATGGTCGCGACCAGCCAGCCGCTCGCCACCCGCGCCGGCCTGCGGATGCTCGAGCGCGGCGGGAACGCGGCGGACGCAACGCTCGCCGCGGCAGCGGTCCTGTGCGTGACCGAGCCGATGTCGACCGGGATCGGGGGCGACTGCTTCGCCCTCGTCTGGCAGGACGGCAAGCCGGTCGGCCTCGACGCTGCCGGTCCGGCTCCGCTGGGCGCGGAGCCCCTCGCCGCCGTGGAGGAGCGCGGCCCCCGCTCGATCACGGTGCCGGGAGCGGTCGGCGGCTGGGCCGCGCTCGCCGAGCGGTTCGGCCGCCTCGGCCTCGACGCGTGCCTCGCGGACGCGATCGCCGTGGCGGAGCGCGGCTTCGCCGTGGGCCGGATCACCGCGGCTGCCTGGGCGGCGCCAGACACGGCCGCGCCGCGCGAGCTCGGGCCCGTGCCCCGGCCCGGCCGGATCGTCCGTCTGCCCGAGCTCGCCGTGACGCTGCGCGGAATCGCGGAGTCCGGTCCGGCCGCGTTCTACGACGGCCCGGTCGCGGAGGCGGTGTGCGCCGCAAGCTGGCTCGAGCGCGAGGATCTGAGCGGCTACTTGCCGCGCTGGGTCGAGCCGCTGCGGATCGGCTACCGCGGCCACGAGGTGCTCGAGCTGCCGCCGCCGACCCAGGGGGTGGTCGCGCTCGAGGCGCTGGGGCTGCTCGAGGGGCTCGAGCCGGCGCTCGAGACGAGGATCGCCTGCGCGAGCCTCGCGCTCGAGGACGGCCTCGCCCGCGTGCGCGACGGGGCGGACGTGAGCGAGCTGCTCGATCCGGCCCGGCTCGCGCGCAGGCGCGGAGCCCGGCCCGGTTGCGTCGCCGAGCCCCCGGGCGGGACGGTCTACCTCTGCGCCGTGGACGAGGAACGGATGGCCGTGTCGTTCATCCAGAGCCTCTACTACGGCTTCGGCTCGGGGGTGGTGGCGCCGGGGACGGGAGTCGTGCTGCAAAACCGGGGCGCGTGCTTCTCGGTCGGCGGGCGTGTCGAGCCGGGGCGGCGGCCCTACCACACGATCATCCCCGGGATGCTCGTCCGCGACGGGGCGCTGGCCGGGCCCTTCGGGGTGATGGGAGGGTTCATCCAGGCGCAGGCGCACCTCCAGCTCGTGTCGGCCCTCGTCGACGAGGGACTCGACCCGCAGGCCGCGCTCGACCGACCCCGGTTTCGGGTCGACGGGGACTCCGTCCGCCTCGAGGAGGGGCTGTGGCCGCACGCGGGCCGGCTCGAGCGGCTCGGCCACCGCGTCGTGCCCGACCCCGACACGCCGTCGTTCGGTGGCGGGCAGGCGATCCTCGTCGAGGGCGAGACCCTGGTCGGCGGCTCGGACGCGCGCAAGGACGGCTACGCGGCCGGCTGGTAGGGGCGGGACCTATCCCGCCCTGGAGGTCACGCCGAAGCGCCGCCGGCTCGTGGGGGCGGGACTTGTCCCGCCCTGAGGGCGTCCCGCCCGAGACGACCCTGGCGCCGCCGCAACCGAGCCCGACCGGCGGTCTCCGGTCGAGCGGCGGGAGCGACCGGGCTAGCGGTCGAGCAGGATCGCGCCCGCGAGCTCCCGGGCGCCCGCGTAGCCGTGCGCCGCCCCCTCGACGCCCAGCAGCGCCGCAAGCCGGGCGAGCAGCTCCGGCGCCGGCGGCAGCTCGGCCGGGCTCGCGGCCGTTCGCGCGGTCTCGCGGACGCGCGCCGGGTCGGCTCCGGTCAGGCGGGCGAGCACGGTCGGGTTGGCGCCGAGCGCGATCACGTCCCCCGGCGGCAAGGGGCCGTGGTACTCGGGCACGGACAGGTACTCGTCGACGACGCTGCCCCGCTCGAAGAGGACGTAGCGGACGGCCTCGCCCTCCTCGATGCCGATCGCGAGCACGACCGCGCCCATCCGGTCGGACAGCTCGAGCGCGAGCCGCCGCAACATCGCCGGCTCCCGGTCGCAGAGCTCGTCGTAGACGGCGGTCCAGCCGTTCCGCGGCGGCGCCACCGCGCTCCCCCGCGAACCGCCGGGCAGGCGGGGCACGAACCGGGCGACCGCGCGGGCGACCGCGTCGGCGTCGTCGGTCTGGACGTGGATCGAGCCGAGCGACTCGCCCCGCGCGCCGGGCTCGAGCCGCGGCCGGAGCTCGTCGAGGGCGCAGACGAGGTTCAGGGACTCCTCCCCGAAACCGAGCCGCCGGTAGACGGCACGGGCGTCGACGTTCGTGGTCAGCACCTCGAGCGTCATGTGCTCCGCGCCGCCCGCACGAGCCCAGTCGACGACGCCGGCAAGCAGCGCCTTCGCGAGCCCGCGCCGACGGGCGAACGGGCGCACGTAGATGTCGCTCAGATAGCAGATCCGCGGCGGCTCGAGCCGGGCGAGCGCGTAGCCGGCCGGCTCGCCGTCGACCTCGGCGACCAGTGCGAGGCCCCGCTCGAGGTAATCCGGGATCTCCTCGAGCTCCCGGTCGAGCCCACCCTCGCGGTGGGGTGGCTCCGGCACCTCGGCCTCGAACTCGGTCAGGAGCTCGCGCAGGACGGGCAGGTCGCCGCGCGACGCCCGCCGGACGGTCACGCCAGCCCCGCCCGCTCGATACCGGCAGCGACGTCGAAGAAGTCCGAGAACGGCGTGAACGGCACGCCCTTCTCCTCGAGGTAGGCGGCGAGGCCGCGGCGCGCGAACACGAGGTCGGAGGCCTCGGCGCCGCAGCGGTCGGAGACCCCGTCGCCGACGTAGACCGCGATCGAGCCGTTCGCCTCGGCCAGGACGGCGGCCCGCTTGCACGGCTCGCCGCAGACCGGGCACGGCGTCTCGTCGCGAAACGAGACGCGCCAGCCGGCGGGATCGGGATCGACCGCGTTCGCGAGCAGCTCGAGGCCGTCGAGGCCCTCCCGGTCGAGCACGGGCTCGATCAGCTCGCGGAAACCGCTCGAGAGGACGACGAAGCGCCAGCCGCGCTCGCGGGCGCTCGCGACGAGCTCCCGGAAGCCGGGCCGGATCGCCGCGTGCTCGAGCGTCCAGCCGACGACGTCGGCGAGGGGTGCGCGCACCGGCTCGAACTCGAGCCGCAGCACGTCGTGGAGCGTGAGGCGGTTCTCGTCGAGGCCGCGGTCGACCTCGGCATACACCTCGGGATCGCCGAACGTCTGCGCGATCGCGTCGAGCAGATCGTGCTCGGTGATGGTGCCGTCGAAGTCGACGAAGAGCGTGACCACAGCACGGCCAGGATAGATGGCGCACAATGGGGCCCGTGCACGGTTCCGTCCGCGTCGCCTGCGTCCAGGCCGAGCCCGCGATCCTCGACCGGGAGGCCACGGTCGAGCGGCTGCATGTGCTCACAGCCGAGGCCGTTCGGGGTGGCGCGCAGCTCGTGGTCTTCCCGGAGGCGTTCGTGCCCGCCTACCCGTCGGCGTCGTGGGCGAAGTACCTGGCCGGCTGGGCTGACCCGCGCGGCAAGGCAGCGTTCGCGCAGCTTGCCCGCGAGTCGGTCGAGATCCCGGGAGCCGCGTTCGATCGAATCGCGGCCGCGGCGCGCGAGCACGACGTCTGGCTCGTCGTCGGCGTCAACGAGATCGAGCACGACCGGCCCGGCACGCTCTACAACACGCTGCTCTTCTTCGCCCCGGACGGCTCGCTCGCCCGCAAGCACCGCAAGCTGATGCCGACGAACCACGAGCGGCTCGTCTGGGGGCTCGGCGACGGGAGCGGGATCGAGTCGGTCGAGACCCCCTTCGGGCGCGTCGGCGGGCTGATCTGCTGGGAGAACTACATGCCGCTCGCCCGCTTCGCCCTGTACGCGTCAGGCGTCGAGATCTACGTCGCCTCGACCGCGGACGACGGCGAGCGCTGGCAGGCGAGCATGGTCCACATCGCGCTCGAGTCACGCGCCTACGTGATCTCCTGCTGCCACTTCCAGGACGCGGCGCACTACCCGGCCGACTTCCCCCTGCGCGGGGAGATCGCGGACAAGGGGCTCGTCGGTCGCGGCGGCAGCTGCATCCTCGGTCCCGACGGCGCCTACCTCGCCGGCCCGCTCTGGGACGAGGAGGGGATCCTCTACGCGGAGCTCGAGGGGACGAAGCTGCTCGAGGAGCGCCAGCGCTTCGACCCGGTCGGCCACTACCACCGCCCGGACGTGCTCCGGCTCGAGGTCGACGTCCCCTCGACCGGCGGCTCAACCCCGGCACCCGGTGGGCTGCCTCCCACCGCGTCGGGGAGCGGGTAGCCGGCCCAGCCGAGGTCGGCGAGCGTGTCGAGGCTCGTGGCGAGCGCACCCGCATCGGAGAGCGTGTAGAGCGTCCCGCCGAGGACGAGCGAGCGGCGGATCGAGACAGGCCAGCTCTCACCCCCGAACGGGTCGGGCGGGCTCACGTGCGTGAGCGTGCGGAGCTGCTCGATCCCGGCCCGGCTCGCGCGCAGGAGCACGGCACCGCTCCACCACTCCTCGAAGCCGCCCTCGCCCAGGCCCCAGGTGTCGAGCGGGATCACGACCGAGCCGGTCGCGGGGTCGTAGAGGAAGGCATGGTGGTCCCACTCGGCCTCGGAGGAGCCCCCACCGAGACTGAGGTGGTGCAGCCGGGTCGGGCTGGCGGGGTCGGAGACGTCGAAGACCGAGACCTGCGTGCCGAGAATCCGACCCTCCGCGGTCGCGTCCTGGCCGACGCCGAGCAGGAGGCCGTCCCCGATCGGGTGCAGGTAGGAGGAGTAGCCCGGGATGTGGAGCTCGCCCCGGAGGCGCGGGTGCTCCGGGTCTGCGAGATCGACCACGTGTAGCGGGTCGACCTGCCGGAACGTGACGACGTAGCCGAGCTCGCCGACGAAGCGGACGGCGTAGACGCGCTCGCCGCGCCCGAGGCCGCCGAGGCGGCCGATCTCGACGAGACGGCCCTCCCGCTCGGCGAGCGCGGTCACAGCGGTCTCCGATTCAGACTCCTCACCGCCCCACCAGAGCGGAGCGTCGGTCGAGACGGCCCGCAGGACGCCGCCGCGCTCCGACAGCGACCACTGGCCGAGGAGGTAGCCGGAGACCGCCCCGCTGGCGCGATAGTCGGTGACGCCACCGGTGGCGACGTCGAATGCGTGCAGCGCAGTCGTAACGGGAGGCGGCGGCGCGTCGGGCGGCAGTGTGGCCGGGTCGACCCACCGCTGAGTGGCCACGTAGAGGCGCGTGGGGGACGCGTAGACCGTCTCCGCCCCGGCCATGATCGCGTCCGTGTCGACCGGGTCGACGCCACGGTCGAGGTCGATCGTGAGCACGCTGACGAGGCCGAGATCGGAGAACGCCCGCGGGCGGCGGACGTCACGGCAGCGCACGAGCCGGCGGTCGACCGACAGCCGGCCCTCGGCGTCCCGGACGCGGTAGCGCGGGATCCAGGTCGCGAGCCCCGAGCGCTTGATCACCCGTCGGTTCTCGCGCTCGGCCGCGGCAGCGGCGGCCTCGTCGCCCGACTCCGGGTAGACGAAGTCGAAGCCGGTCGGCTGCGAGCTCACGACCACGCGCGCGGTCGAGCCGCTGAGGCGAGCCGCGACCAGGGAGGCGTCGACCGTGAGCGTGCGAACCACGCGCATCGCGGCCGGATCGGACACATCGACCTCGGTCAGGAAGGTCTGGGAGACACCCGGCCCGGGCGCGATGTCGCTCGCCGCCGCGACGACGTCGACCGGCAGCGGCTCGAACCACCAGCCCCCGGTCGAGAGAACGAGCAGCCGGGAGCCGCGCAGGAGCAGCTCGTGCCCGAAACCCTCGCCGAGCGGGAGCGTGCCGAGCAGGGTAGGCGCCGGCCCGCTGGTGTCGACCGCTCGCAGCTCGCCGCCCGCGACGGTGAAGATCGTCCGTCCGTCCGTCTTGGCGATGTCCGGCTCGTCGACGCCGGGCTCCTGCACGTTCGTGCCGGTCGGCTCGGGGGCGACCGGCTCGGCGGGCGTCTCCTGGGAGCCGTCCCCCGCCTCCGGGGCCGGCGCCGCGTAGGCGCCGCCGCCGAGGCCCCACGGCCCGACCACGCGCAGCGCGTCCCGCTGGGCGCGGGAGAGAAGAGCGCCGCAGGACTCGAAGGCCGGTAGAGCAGCCGCCTGCGCCGTCGAGGTGGCGAGCACCGCTCCCGCCGCGCAGGTCGCGTACGTCAGCGTCCGTCCAGCGATCCGTCTTCCGCGCACGGTTGCCTCCCTCGTCGTCCGAAGTCTGCCTCTTTGACGGACGTTGCGCTGCGGAAGTTCCCGCGCCCTGGTCAGTCGATCTCGCCGGCCCGTGCCAGCCTGCCGGTGCCAGGCACGTGCCTGGCACCGGCACTTCCGACACCGGTGCTTTCGCCCGACGGTCGAGACTCAATCGACGACGCCGATCGGCGTGCGCCGCGGACGGGCGATCACGATCCCGGCCGCGATCACGACCCCGCCGGCGACCTCGAGCGGCCCCATCCGCTCGCCGAGCGTCAAGACCGCGAACGCCGCCCCCAGGAACGGCTGCAAGTTCGAGTAGAGCGCGGCCCGGTTCGCCCCGACCCGCTCGATCGCCGTGAACCAGAGCACGTTCGTGACGACGAACGAGAGCAGCATGCTGTAGAGGAGCGCCGCCCAGGCGACCGACGAGATCGACCCCCAGTCCTGCCGGGCGAGCTGCGGGAGCGCGGTCAGCGCGAGCGGCACGGCCGCGGCGAGGCCGACCACGGCGCTGAAGCGGTACGGCGAGTAGCGGCGCAGGAACCCGACTGCGAGCACGGAGTAGATCGCCCAGGAGAGCGGCGCGCCCAGCCCGATCAGGATCCCGCCGAGGTCGCCCGAGAGGCCGCCTTCGGCCTCGGCGGCGACGAGCGCCACCCCGCCGAAGGAGACCGCGGCCGCGAGCCAGTAGCGGCGCTGCGCCTGCTCGACGCGCAGGAGCAGCGCCGCGACGCCGACGAGCACCGGCATCGTCCCGAATAGAAGCGCGACCGTCGCCGCATCCGTCCGCTCGACCCCGTAGGCGAAGCTGACCTGGTTCAGGTAGAGACAGAGCGCGACCACGCCGACGAGGAGCGGCAGCTCGCGCCGGCGCATCCGCAGCGTGCCCTCGTGGCCGTAGGCGATCGCGGCGAACGCGAGCGACCCGATCCCGAAGCGGGCGATCGCGTAGGCGAGCGGCTCGAAGCCGTGCGTGAGCGCGTACTTGATCACCGCGAAGTGGAAGCTCCAGATCAGCACCGTCACGAGGAGCAGGACATCCGCGGGCAGCCGGTGGCGCACGGCCGCGAGGATACCCGGGTGGTAAGGTGCGGCCGTGCCCGGGACCCGCGAGCCCACGATCGCGGACGTCGAGGCGCTCGTCTGCGCCGCGACGCCGCACTTCGCGTTCCAGATCCGCGCGCGCGTCCGCGACCTCGTCCGTAACCTCGGTCCGGAGCACCCCACCCGGCGCTACGGCGAAGCGCAGATCGCGATGCTCGAGCGGCTCGGCCACGCGACGTCAAAGGCCGCCGAGGGGCCGCTCGAGCCCGCAACCCGGATCGGCTGGGAGACGGTCCCGAGCCACCGCGCCGTCCGCGCCGAGCGGCACTGATGCGCCAGCCCTTCGAGGGCAAGTCCGTGCTCGTCACGGGCGGCTCGCGGGGCATCGGCAGGGAGATCGCGCTCCGCTTCGCCGCGCTCGGCGCCGCCCGCGTCTCGATCGGGTACCTGCGCAGCGACGAGGCGGCGCGTGAGACCGCCGCCGAGTTGGCAAGGGCCGGCACCGAGGCGGTCCTCCTCCGCGGGAACATCGGCGACCCCGACCGGGTCGAGCGGCTGCTCGACGAGGCCGGGCCGCTCGACGTGATCGTTGCGAACGCCGCCACCGGCGTGATCCGGCCGGCGCTCGAGCTCGAGGAGAAGCACTGGGACTGGACGCTGAACGCGAACGCCCGCTCGGTCTTCACGCTCGCCCGCCACGCTGCGCCCACGATGCCGCCCGGAAGCTCGATCGTCGCCCTCTCCAGCCTGGGCTCGGTCCGCGTGCTCGAGAACTACGTGCTGGTCGGGGTCTCGAAGGCGGCGATCGAGACGCTCGTCCGCTACCTCGCGGTCGAGCTCGCGCCGCGCGAGCTCCGGGTCAACGCCGTCTCCGCGGGCCTCGTCGAGACCGGCGCGCTCGACCATTTCCCGAACCGGGACGAGATGCTCGGCTACTACCGGAGCCGCACCCCCGCGGGCCGGCTCGTCGAGCCGAAGGACATCGCCGACGCCGTCTGCTTCCTCTGCTCGCCCGAGGCGGAGATGATCCGCGGTCAGACGATCGTCGTCGATGGCGGCTACTCGATCGTCGCCTGAGCCTGAGCCTGAGCCGGAGGCCCGGCGCGGTACCCGGGCCGCAGCTCGCTGGCAGCGGGGCCGGCAGGGCCGGCGCCGCGGACGGATTCCGCGCGCCCGCTCTTGACCGCGCGGGGGCACGTGTCTATGCTTTCATTACGTAACGAAAATGCATGATCGCAGCGTCTACCCCCTCGGCAAGCGCCGGACACTGATCGTCCTCGCGGGGACGCTGCTCGGCATGCTGGTGGCCTCGCTCAACCAGACGCTCGCGGCCACGGCGATGCCGATCATCGTCGAGGACCTGGGCGGGCTCGGACACTACTCCTGGGTGTTCTCCGCGTACGTGCTCGGAGCCACGGTCGCGATCCCGCTCTACGGAAAGCTGTCAGACCTCTACGGGCGCCGGCCGCTCTTCTTGGCCGCGATCCTGCTCTTCTCGATCGGCTCCGTCCTCGCCGGTCTCGCCGCCTCGATGGAGCAGCTCGTCGCCGCCCGGACCGTCCAGGGCATCGGCGCCGGCGGGCTCGTCCCGCTCGGGATCGCGGTGATCGGGGACGTGATCGCGCCGCGGGAGCGCGGCCGCTGGCAGGCGGTGAACGGCGTCGTGTTCGCCGCCTCCGCGGTCGGCGGGCCGATGCTCGGCGGCTGGATCGCCGACAACGCCTCCTGGCGGCTCGCGTTCTTCGTGAGCCTGCCGCTCGCCGCGCTCGCGCTCGTCGTCGTCTGGTTCGGCTTCGGCCGGCGACCGCGCGGCGAGAGCCGCCGGATCGACTACCCGGGCGCCGTCCTGCTCACGCTCGGCACGGGGGCCGGCCTGGTCGCGGCGTCGTCCGGTGGCGTCGACTACCCCTGGCGCTCGCCGGTGATCCTGTCGCTGCTCGCGGTGTCGACGCTGCTCCTGGCCGCGTTCCTCGCGTGGGAGCGGCGGGCGCCCGAGCCGCTCGTGCCGCTCCACCTCCTGCGGGGCCGGACGATCGCGACCGCGGAGGCGGCGCTGTTCGCGCTCGGAGCGGCGACGTTCGGCACGGTCACGTTCGTGCCGCTGTTCGTTCAGGGTGTCCTGCGGGAGAGCGCAACCAGCGCGGGCGCCGTGATCACGCCGCTCATGCTCTCGTGGATCGCCTCCGGCGCGATCGCCGGGCAGGTCGTCGCCCGCACGGGCCGCCCCCGGCCGGTGCTGCTCGCCGGCCCGCCGCTGATGGCGGCCGGGTTCGTGCTGCTCGCCCTGATGGGCGCCGACGCCTCGGTTGCCGACGCGATCGTCGGCGTCTCCGTGCTCGGGGCCGGCGTCGGCCTAATGATGCAGACGCTCATGGTCGTGGTGCAGAACGCGGCGCCACGGGAGCTGATGGGAGCCGTGACCGCCTCGGCCCAGTTCTCGCGCTGGCTCGGCGCGGCGCTCGGGGTGACACTGATGGGCGCGGTGGTCGCGTCCCGGCTCGGGAACGTCGCCTCCCCGACCGCCTCTCCCTCCGAGCTCGCGGCCGCGATCCACCCGGCGTTCCTGCTCGCGCTCGGCACCGCGGCGCTCGCATTCGTCGCCATGGTGCTGCTTCCGGACACGAAGCTGCGAAAGCGGTTCGAGCCCGCGGAGATCGCCGCGGCGGCCCGCGCGCGATGACCCGCGAGGAGCTCGAGCGGATGGCCGAGGCGATCGTGCGCCTGCGCGCCGAGATCCTCCGCCGCCGGGACACGGAGACCCTGCCGGCCGCCGAGCTGACGACCCCGCAGGCCCTCGCGCTCAGGTCGATCGTGCTCGAAGGGCCGCTGCGGATGGGGGCGCTCGCGGACGTGCTCGGCGTCTCGGTTGCGACCGCGAGCCGCACCGTGGACACGCTCGCTGCGCGCGGGCTCGCCCGCCGCCAGCCCGACCCCGCGGACGCGCGCGCCGTCCGCGTGTGCGCGACCCCGCGCGGGAAGCGCGAGCACGCCGTGCGCCGGGAGCGGTTCGCCCGGGCGCTCGAGCGCCTGCTCGACGAGCTGTCCGAGCACGAGCGGCGCCAGCTCGCAGCCTCGCTCGAGACGGTCGGGCGGCTGCTCGCCCCGCAGCGGGACGTCGACCGGGAGGCGAGCTGACCGGCGAGCACGGTCCCGCCACGCGCGTCGCGCTCGCCGCGGGAATCTTCGCGTTCGCCCTCTCGCTCGCGCTCTACCTCTACACGCTCTCGCCGACCCTGAGCGTCCTCGTCGCGGCCGCCTTCATCGCCGGCGGGATGGTCGCCCGCCGCCGGGCGGCGCTGCCGATCGGCCGCGCGGCCGCCCACGCGGCGATCGCCGGCGGGCTGGCGGGCGCGCTTGCTGCTCTCGCGCTCGTCGCCGTCGAGGGTTGACGCTCCGCTACCGCTCGCGCATGAACCCCTGCCGCGCGGCCGAGACCAGCGCGACGGCCTCCGGGAAGAGGACACGCATCGCGTCGCGCAGCGCGAGCGCCTGCTCGTCGACCGAGCCGGACACGGCGATCCGCTGGAGCGCGGCGCCGGTCAGCTCGACCGCGGTGTTCAGGGTCAGCGTCGCGAACTGCTCGCGCTGGGACTCCTGCATCGCCTCGGTCTGGCGCTCGGCGAACTCGCGCAGGCCGCGCATCAGCTCCTCGGGGTCGCCTCCGAACGGGAATCCGAACCCGCCTTCCATCCGGCTCCTTTCACCGGCCCCGCGTGAGGGGCAGCTTGTGGTTTCGCAGCACATCCGACGCTAGCGCTTCGACGGCGCCGGCGCCGGCCATCATCGCGGCCGCGAACGGCGAGCTTCCGAGCTCGCCGAGCGCCCGCTCGAGCGCGACGGCCGCCGTCCCGATCGCGTCGAGGTAGGCCGGGCTGGCGACGCGGGACCCGGGCGCGAGCACGCGCGCGAGCTCCGCCGCCGCGGCCGCGGCGGCCTCGAGCCCGTGGGGTCGCTCGGAGCGGGCGAGCTCCGCGAGCCGGGCGCGCAGCGCGGGGAGGTCGCCACCGCCGGCGCTCTCCTCGGCAAGCTCGCACAACCCCACGACCGAGGCGACTTCCCGCACGATCGCCCGCTCCGTCACCGGCTCCCGGTTGGCCATGAGCACGAGCCAGGTCAGCACGCCGTCGCGACGGTAGGCGCACAGGTAGGCGCGGAGGCCGGTGCCGGGCTCCGCGGCGACGACGCCAGCGAGCTCCTCGCCCGGACCGAGAAAGGCACGCGCCGCCTCGGCGACGGCGCCGAGCTCGTCCTCCAGGGCCATCGCGGCAAGGATAGCCGGCCGGCCGCGCGCCGCCCGCGCGCCGCCCGTGGGCCTACCATGCCGCCATGGTCGTGGCCGTCGAGATCGTGCTCGCCGCCGGCATCGCCGCCGTCGCGCTCGCTTTCGCGGGGGTCGCGACCGGCCGGGCGCCGGAGCGGGCGCTGCGATGGCTCGCGGCCCTGCTCACCGCCGTCGCCGGCGCCGCCGCCGTCGTGGTGGCCGTCGCGCTCGGCACCGATCGCTGGGACTGGGAGCCGCTCGCCGTCGCCTGCGGCGGTCTCGCCGCGGCCGCCGCCGCGGCCGCCGGCGCCTTCGGTCTCGCCCGCGCGCTCGACCGTGTCCGGGCGGTGGAGCAGGCTGGCGAGCGAGCGCTCGAGCGTCTGCACGGGACGATCGAGGAGCATGCGCTGCGCCGGGCGAAAGAGCTCGAGCACACGCTGGCGCGGGAGCGCGCCGAGACCCTGCATCTGATCGCCGAGCAGGAGCGGGCGCTGCGGGAGGAGCGGCGGGCCGAGGCACGGGCGCAGGCGGAGCAGGCGCACGCGGGGCTGCTGCAGGAGGTGGCGGAGACCCAGGAGCGGCTGGAGCGGCGCCTCTCGACCTGGAGCTCCGACCTGGAGCGGGCCCAGCAGCACCTGAAGGCGCGGCTCGAGGAGCTGATCCGCAAGCAGGCCGAGGCGCTCCAGGGGCACGAGGCGCGGCTCTCCGAGCACGCCACCGAGGTGGCCGGCCTCGAGGCTGTTCAGCGCCAGGCAATCGCGAAGCTGGGCGCCGAGCTCGAGCACGCGCTCGCCGGGGCGCTCGAGGAGATGCACGTGGAGATCGAGACGCACGCGGCGGAGCGGCGACGAGCTCTGCACGAGGTGAGCGAGCGCCTGCGCGCCCGCGAGCGCTCGATGCGGGAGCAGATCCAGCGGGAGGAGGTCGAGGTGCGGGCGCAGCTCGCCCAGCAGCTCGAGGAGGTCGAGCGCCGCCAGCTCGAGTCGCTCGAGCGCTCGGTCGACCGCGCGGTGATCCGGCTCGGCGAGGAGGCCGAGCGCCGGTTCGACGTCCAGCTCCGCGAGTCGCGGGAGCGCACCGCGGAGCGGCTCGGCCGCGAGCTCGAGCTCCAGATGGAGACCTTCACCCGCGGGGCGGAGCAGGAGGTCGCCGCCCGGATCACCGACGCGACCCAGGTCGCGGCGGCGAAGCTCCAGCGCCAGCTCGACGACGTCGTGCGCGCGGCCGAGGCTCAGACCGCGATCTCGAACGAGCGGATCCAGGAGCTGGCCGCACGGCTCGAGCGCTCGCTCGAGGCCGCGCACGGGCGCCTGGCCGAGTTCGAGGCCAACATCGAGCTCGAGCTGGCCCAGAAGCTGGCCGGGATCGAGCGCGCGTCGAGAGCCGCCGAGCAGGCCGCCGAGCGCGAGCGGACCTGAGCCTCGCGGGGGGCGATCAGCGAACTTTTCCGCGCAGGGTTCGTCGTAGCGAGCGAGAACCCCGAGACCGTCATGGAAGAGACGCAGACCCTCGAGCCGGAGCACGACGAGCGCCTGAAGGTGCAGAGCTGGCGCCTGCACGTGCTGATCGGGGCCGGATACCCGGTCGAGCTGGCCGAGCGGGTGGCCGAGAGCGACGCCGACCTGCACGACGCCGTCGAGCTTGTCGAGCAGGGGTGCACGCCCGAGGTCGCGGCGCAGATCCTGCTCTGACCGCGGGGACTCGCCGGCGCGGCCGCCCCCCGCCCGGCCGAGCGCTCCTCGCGACGCTCGAGCCTCGCTCTCGCACGCGCCGCGGGCGGCGGTCGTCGTCCTGTCGGCCGGGGCCCGGCCGGTCGGCCGGCCGGGGCTGCGGCTGCTCGCGACGCTCGGCGCGGAGCCGGCCCGCCGGGGGCGGGCACGCTAGGCTCCGCCGGTGAAGATCGAGCCGCTCCTGTACGGCGATCGCAAGGTTTACCGGGTCTCCGGCTTCAACCGCGGCGTCGACTACTGGCTCCGCAAGCTGGGCGCGCGCTGGGTCGAGGGCGAGGTGACGGAGCTGCGCCGGCAGGACACGTGGCGGTCGACCTACTTCACGCTCAAGGACCCCGAGGACGGCTCGTCGCTGCCGGCGCACATGCCGAGAGACGCGTTCGACGCGCTCGGGCTGGAGCTCGCGGACGGCGCCCTCGTGCACGTGCACGGCCAGGTTGAGCTGTGGGCGAAGCGGGGCGAGCTGCGGTTTCGCGCCGACGCGATCGAGCCGGTCGGCCTGGGCGAGGTGCTGCTACGGCTCGAGCGGCTGAAGCGACAGCTCGCCGCCGAGGGGCTGTTCGACGTGGAGCGCAAGCGCCCGCTTCCCTACCTGCCGACGCTGATCGGGCTCGTCACCGGCAGCGACGCCGCGGCGAGACGGGACGTGCTCGCGACGATCCGCGGTCGCTTCCCGCCGGCCAGGATCCTGGTGGCCGAGACGATCGTAACCGGGCCGCGAGCGCCGCTCGCGATCACGAGCGCCCTGAACGCGGTCTGCGAGGCCGGCGCGGACGTGATCGTGCTCGCCCGCGGCGGCGGCAGCTTCGACGACCTGCTCGCGTTCAGCGACGAGCGGCTGGTCCGCGCCGTAGCCGCCTGCCCCGTGCCGGTCGTGTCGGCCGTTGGGCACGAGCGGGACGTGCCGCTCTGCGATCTCGCGGCCGACGCGCGGGCGTCGACGCCGACCGCGGCCGCGCGGCTGGTCGTGCCCGACTGGGCGGAGCTGCTCGAGCAGCTGGCGGTGCTGCGCGGAGCCGTCGGGACCGCCGCGAGGCGGCGGGTCGAGCGCGCCGCGAGCGAGCTCGCGCGCGACCGGCTTCGGCTCGTGCGGGCCCCCGCGCTCCTGCTCGAGCGCAAGCGCTCGGCGCTCGCCGCCGACCGCGCCCGGCTCGAGCGCGCGCCGGCCCTGCTCGTGGAGCGGGCGCGGGGCCGCCTCGACGTCGCCGCCGGCCGCCTGCGCGCGCTCTCGCCGCAGGCGACGCTGGCGCGCGGCTACGCGGTCGTCCGCCGGCGCGGCGCCGTTGTCAGGGCCGCGGCTGAGCTATCTGCCGGCGAGCGCGTCGACGTGCAGGTCGCGTCCGGCGGCTTCGGCGCCGTCGTCGAGTCGGTGCGGCCGTGACCGAGCCCACGTTCGAGGAGGCGCGCGCGGAGCTCGAACGGATCGTGGCGCGGCTCGAGAGCGGCGAGGCGGAGCTCGAGGACGCGGTCTCGCTGTGGGAGCGCGGCGAGGAGCTCTACCGGATCTGCGTGGCGAAGCTCGACGCAGCCCAGGGGCGGGTCGACGAGCTCGCCCGGCGGGAGGAGCCGGACGCGCCGGACGGGCCGGAGGGTGCCGCTCCCTGATGGCCGGGCGCCTCGCCGCCGCGCTGTACGAGCGCGGCTCGCGCTCGCCGGGGCGCCGTCCTGGGTGCGACTCGCCGTCACCGACGTGGCTGTTCGGACCGGCGGCGGGCCGCTGGTACAGTGAGTCGCATGGCCAAGAGGACATTTCCCCAGGCTCTGAACGAGCACATCGGGCGTGAGTTCGCCGCCTCCCAGCAGTACGTCGCGATCGCCGTCCACTACGACGCGGAGGCGCTGCCGCATCTCGCGGCGCACTTCTACCGCCAGGCGGTTGAGGAGCGAAACCACGCGATGATGATGGTGCAGTACCTGCTCGACGCGGGGCTGCCGGTCACGATCCCGGGCGTGGGCGCGCCGAAGGCGACGTTCGCGGACGCGATCGAGCCGGTCGCGCTCGCGCTCGAGCAGGAGCGCCAGGTGACCGAGCAGATCACGGAGCTCGCGCGCCTCGCGCGTGCGGAGGACGACCTCGTCGCCGAGCAGTTCCTCCGGTGGTTCCTGAAGGAGCAGCTCGAGGAAGTCTCGAGCATGTCCCAGCTGCTTGCGACGGTCGAGCGAGCGGCCAAGGTGAGCCTGCTGCTCGCCGAGCAGCAGCTCGTCAGCACCCAGGTCGGCGACGGCGGCGTCGACGCGGACGCGCCGGCCGCGGCGGGCGGCGCCCTGTAGGTCAGCGCCGCAGGGCGGCGAGGAGCCGGCCGAGCGCCTCGCCGAGCGCCTCCAGGTCGGCCCGCGAGCGGCCGGGACCGCCGCCGAGCGGGAGCACCGCGGTCGCGCCGAGCTCATGGAGCGCGGCCACGCCGCCCCTGACGGCGCCGCCGAAGACGACGCAGGGGACACCGGCCGCGGCGCACGCCGCGGCGACGGCGCCGGGGAGCTTCCCCGCCGCCGAGGTCTCGTCGACCCGCCCCTCGCCGGTGACGGCGAGCGCCGCGCCGGCGATGCGCTGCGGGAAGCCGACGGCGTCGAGCACGAGCCGGGCGCCCGGCACGAGGTCGGCGCCGAGCGCGGCGAGGGCGGCGCCGAGCCCGCCGGCAGCGCCGGCGCCCGGGCGATCCCGGTGGGGTTGCAGCTCCGGCATCGCCGCGAGCCGCCGCTCGAGCTCCTCGACCTGCCCGGGCGTCGCCCCCTTCTGGGGCCCGAAGACGCGGGCGGCACCCAGCTCGCCGAGCAGCGGGTTCGTGACGTCGCAGGCGGCGCGGAGCCGGACGCCGGCGAGGCCGCGCCCGGTGAGCGTCCGGCGCAGACCCGAGCCGCCGTCGACGGTGGCGCTGCCGCCGAGCGTGACGAGGATCTCGCGCGCGCCGCCGGCGGCGGCGGCGAGCAGGAGCTGGCCGAGGCCGGCGGAGTCGGCGCGGAGCGGGTCGAACTCCGAGGCGTCGAGGCGCGAGAGCCCGATCGCCTCCGCCGACTCGACGACCGCGCGCCCGTCCGCGAGCAGCGCGAAGCGGGCCTCGACCTCGCGGCCGAGCGGGTCGGCGACGCGGGCGGCGCGCCACTCGCCACCGAGCGCGGCGAGCAGCGCCGCGGCCGTGCCCTCGCCCCCGTCGGCGAGCGGGAGCTCGTCCGCCTCGAGCCCGGGAATTCGGCGGACGCCCGCGGCGAGCGCCGCCGCGGCGTCAGCCGCGGGTAGCGACCCCTTCAGCTTGTCCGGGCAGCAGACGACCCTCATCGGAGCCGGGCGGGCGCGCTAGACGCCGGCCCTGGAGGAGACGCGGGCCTCGGCCCGCGGCGCCGGACGGCCGGCCGAGCGGGCCTCGGCGTCGAGCTCCTCGAGCCCTTCCTCGACGTCGCCCGGGGTGACGCGCCTGATCTGCTTCAGCATCGCGAACGAGATCCCCTCGCGGGCGAGGAAGACGAGGCCGAGCCCCACCCCGACAGCCACGTCGATCGCCTGGAGGCCGATCCCGTAGGCGAAGCCATGCTGGTAGGCGACGCCGTAGGGGACGAGCGCGAGCGCGACGCCCGCCTGGAAGAGACCGACGCTGCCGGGCCAGAGCGGGAACGCGAGCGCGACGCTGGCGACGAGCAGGACGAGCCCGGCGGCGGCCAGCGACGCCTCGATCTGGAACGCCCTGAACGTGAAGTAGATGGCGACGAGCTGCGCGGTCCAGCCGAGGACCTGCAGGACGGCCGTGGCGGCGGCGGGGCCGGGCGCGCGCAGGATGCCGAGGCCGGCGACCGCCATGTGCCAGAGCCTGCGAACCCGCCCGAGAGCGCTTCCGCCCTGGTGCTCGCGCAGGCGGTGGCGCCACGCGAGCGCGGCCGCGCCTACGAAGAGCGCGAGCGAGATGCCGAGCACGATCTCGACGCCCGGGACGGCCCAGGACGGGATGCGGGCGGTGGCGAGCACGTAGCAGACGAGCGCGACCGTGGCCGGGACGTCGAAGAGGCGATGGGCGAACGAGGCGCCGAACAGCGCCGGCCAGTTCGAGCTTCTGTGAGGGACGTGCCGGGTGAGCACGGCGGCCCGCCCGACGTCGCCGACCCGGCCGGGGAGGATGGCGTTGCCGAGCAGGCCGACGCAGAACGCCGAGAAGACGTGCCGGCGGCTGGGGTGCGGCGGCGGCAGCGCCTGGCCGAGCACCACCCGCCAGGCGTAGGCGCGCGAGGCGACCGAGAGCAGGTTGGCGCCGATCGCCGCCGCGACCCAGGCCCACGCGACCTCGGTGAAAGCGTTGCCGACGACGTGGAGGTCGGGCGCCCGCCAGACGAGCACGGCCGCGACGGCGGCGAGCAGCGGCGCGAGCAGCGCGACGCGGCCGCGGCGGGTGTGTAGGAGCCAGGCGCTCACGCGGCGGCCGCCACCTCGGCCGGAGCGGCGCCGGTCAGCGACTCGTAGATGTCCGCGAGGCGAGCGGCGACCCGCTCCCAGGCGTAGCGCTCGGCCGCGATCTCCCTGCCGCGGGCGCCGAGCGAGCGGCGGCGCGCCTCGTCCTCGAGGAGCTCGACGAGCGCCGCTCCGAGCGCGCCGGGGTCTCCCGGTGGGACGAGGATCCCCGTCTCGGGCCCGGCGACCTCGCGGTAGCCGTCGATGTCGGAGGCGACGACCGGGGTGGCGGACGCGAACGCCTGCGTCAGCACCATGCCGAAGCTCTCCCGCCCGGTGGCCGGGGCGGCGAGCACCCTGGCCGCGGCGACCTCCTCGCGCAGCGCCTCGGTGGGGATGACGCCGAGCACGTCGATCCCGTCGGACTCGGAGACGCCGAGCCGGCGCATGAGAAAGCGTACCTGGAGCGGGTCGGCGCCGATCACGCGCAGCCGGGCGCCGGTGCGGGCCCGGACGGCCGGCCAGGCGCGCAGGAGCACGTGCAGGCCCTTGCGGGGCTCGTGCCGGCCGACGAAGACGACCCGGTCGAGCCGCCCGCCCGGGTCGGCTCGCGGCGGCAGGAAGACGCCGTTGGGAATGACCTCGAACGGGCCGCCGAGCCACGGCTCGGCGGCGGCACGGGCGGCCTCCGAGACGGCGATGCGGTAGTCGATGCGGGGGACGAGGACACCCCAGAACAGGTGTCCCCAGAACCACCAGCGACCACCGGCCGCGTGGGAGGTGGTGACGATCGGGCAGGAGGCGCCGTAGAGGGCGTACTGGGAGAGGATCGGGGCCAGCGGCTCGTGGACGTGCACGACGTCGAACCGCTCGCGGCGGAAGACCCGCCTCAGGCGCGGGATCGCGCTCGGGGAGAGCACGATGTTCGAGAGGGAGGCGTTCGCGGGGATGATCACGGTGCGCCCGACCGGGATCACGTGCGCGGGCGGTGGCGTGTGCCGCCCGGCGCGCGGGTGCAGGAGCCGGGTTTGCAGGCCGGGCGGGTCGTTGCCGATCACGATCCGGGCGTCATGGCCGAGCGCCGCGAGCGCGCGCGCCTGGTTCTCGGCGTGCTCGACGACGCCACCCCAGTAGGACCACGAGAACGGGACGACGATGCCGATCTTCACCGGCGCTGAGTATGACCGTCGCGGCGGTCCTCGTAGGCGTGCCTGAGGAAGCGGACCGCGTCGTCCGGGTCGTCGGATACGTGGATGAGCGCCAAGTCGTCCGCCGAGATCGTGCCCTCCCCGAGCGCTCGCTCCTCGAGCCAGCGCAGGAGCCCGGTCCAGTAGCCCCCGTCGAGGAGAACGACGGGGAACGGCTCGACCTTCCCAGTCTGGATCAACGTGAGCGACTCGAACAGCTCGTCGAGGGTGCCGAAGCCGCCGGGCAGGATCACGAATCCGTCGGCGGCTTTCACGAACATCGTCTTGCGGACGTAGAAGTGGCGGAACGTGAGGCACAGGTCGAGGTAGCCGTTCGGGTGCTGCTCGTGAGGCAGCTCGATGTTGAAGCCGATCGAGACGCCCCCTGCTTCCCGGGCGCCGCGGTTGGCGGCCTCCATCAGCCCCGGGCCGCCGCCGGTGACGACCGCGAAGCCCGCGCGGGCGAGGCCGCGACCGAGCTCCCGCGCGACGGCGTAGGCGGGAGCGTCCTCGCGGGCGCGGGCGGAGCCGAAGACGGAGACGGCGGGGTGGGCCACGGACGCGACGGCGTCGAAGCCCTCGAAGAACTCATCAGCGATCCGGTCGACGTGGGCGCGTTCGACCAGCCCGCCTGCGACTGGGAGAGCGTTCTCGGGCACGCGTCTCCCCAATGGTACGCGGACTCAAGGCCGGGCCGGCCGCTGCCGATAGGGGCCGTGAGGGACTTCCTCTCCTGCGGGCCGGGAGATGACGGCAACCAGATCCTGTCCGCAGCGGAGGGGGCGGCGGCGACTCATATCCTCGCCGCCGCCCCCCTCCTCTCCCCCCGAGGCGCGCCGCTAGACTCGCCGCTCAGTGCCGCACGCAGCCGCCGTCGAGTCGATCCGGGCCGGGGGCCTGGCGGAGCTGCACACGCATCTGGGCGGCTCGGTGCACCCGTCGGTGATGTGGACGCTCGCGCACGAGCAGGGGATCGCGCTGCCGGTGAAGGACTACTGGGACTTCGAGCGGCTGACGACGATCTCCGACCCGCGCGGCGTGGCGGGGCTGCCGGAGCTCGACCAGGTGTACCGCTGGACGGAGCTGATCCAGTCGAGCCCGCTCGCGGTCGAGCGGTCGGTGCACGGGACGATCTCGGGCGCCTACCGGCGCCAGAACATCACGACGCTCGAGGTGCGCTTCAACCCGATGAAGCGAAACCGGGGCGGCGAGCGCGACCTCGACCACATCATCCTCGCCGCCATCCGCGGGCTCGACCGGGCGGAGCTCGAGTACCCGCGGGTGCGGGCGGGCCTGATCCTGATGATGGACCGGACGTTCACGCCGGCGCAGAACGCGATCGTGGTCGAGAAGGCGATCCGCTGGGCGCCGCGGGGGATCGTCGGCGTCGACATCGCCGGCCCGCGGCCGGGGCCGGGCCGCTACCCGTACCGGGAGCTCGCCCCGCTCGTCGCGGAGGCGCGCCGGGCGGGGCTCGGGGTGACGATCCACGTGGGCGAGGAGGGCGGCGCGGACGGGCTCGCCGAGATCGGGGAGGTGGTGGAGGAGCTGCGGCCGCAGCGGATCGGGCACGGGGTCCTCGCGGCCCGGGACCCTGCGACGCTATCCCTCCTGCGCGACGCGGGCACGGTGCTCGAGCTCTGCCCGACCTCGAACCTGCTGACGCGGGCGCTGCCGGACGAGGAGGCGCTGCGGGACACGGTCCGGGCGTTCGCGGCGGCCGGGGTCCGGTTCACGATCGCGACCGACGGCCCGGAGATGATGCACACGCACCTCTCCGACGAGCTCGGGCTCCTGCATCGCATCGGGGCGCTCGACCGGGACGGCCTCGCCGGGGCGAACCGCACCGGCCACGAGGCCTCGTTCCTCGATCGAAGGGTGTAGACAGCGAAATCGGCCGGGTGGCCGATTGGCGGCGGGGGCGGCCGGTGGGAGGATCGCCGCATGACGGCGACCTTGCAGCGCAAGACGAGGTTCACGGATCGCCAGCGGCAGGTGATCCAGCTGATCGCCGAGGGGTGCTCGAACGACGAGATCGCGGCGCGGCTGGGCGTGACGGCGAGGACGGCGAAGGCGCACTGCGACGCGTTGCGCGGCAAGCTCGGCGTGAGCCGCCGCCGCTACATCCCGCTCGCCTACCGCGCCGCGACGGGCGAGGACCCGCTGAACCTCGGTCGGTTGGCGTGCGAGCCCGGAACCTCCGGCTCGTCCCGCTGATCGCCCCGGGGGTGACGGCACCCCGCGCCCTGGCTCCGGGTCCGGGCGCGGGGGAGCTCCTGGCGGCCCGCGGCCGCCCGGGCGGTTTCGCGCTAACCTCCTCAGCCTTCGATCGTTCGCAAGGCCAGGTGGAGTTGCGCGAGCCTACACCGGTCCCGTCCCTGCACCGCCGCCACGTGCCGCGGCAGCGTCTGACGGCGCTGCTCGCTGCGAGCCGGGCCCAGGCGCTACTCGTGACGGCCCCGGCCGGGTACGGCAAGACCTCGCTCGCGTGCGAGTGGCTGGCGGGCAGGAGCGACGTGGCCTGGTACCGAGCGACGGCCGCGTCGACCGACCTCGCCGCCTTCTCGGTCGGGATCGCGGACGCGATGGCACCGCTCGTGCCGGGGGCGGGCGAGCGGCTGCGGACGCACCTGCGCGTGGCGGAGACGCCGGAGCAACCCGTTCGGCCGCTCGCGGAGCTGCTCGCGGAGGACATCGCCGGCTGGCCGGACGGCGGGCTGCTCGTGATCGACGACTACCATCTGGTCGCCGGCTCGGATCCGGTCTCCGAGTTCATGGACTGGCTCTTGACGCTCACCCCGCTGCGGGTGCTCGTGACGAGCCGGCGCCGGCCCGCGTGGGCGTCGGCGCGACGCGTGCTGCTCGGGGAGGTGGACGAGATCACGAGGGAGCAGCTCGCGATGACGAACGACGAGGCGGCCCGGGTGCTGGGCGACCGCCCGGGCGAGGCCGTGCGGGAGCTCGTGACCTTGGCCCGGGGCTGGCCGGCGGTGATCGGGCTGGCCGCCCTGGCGGGTGCGGACGTTCCGGACGGACGCGTTCCCGACGGGCTGTTTCGCTATTTCGCCGAGGAGGTCTACCGCCAGCAACCGGCCGAGCTGCAGGAGTTCCTGCTGGTGGCGTCGATCCCACCCGCGGTCGGCGCCCGCTCGGCCCGGGAGGCGCTCGGCATCGAGGGGGCCGGGAGCCTGATCGAGCGGCTTGCCGGCGAGGGTCTGTTGCACGAAACCGGGCGCGATGCGTTCCAGCTCCATCCGCTGCTTCGCGATTTCCTGCGCCGCAAGCTCGAGGACACGGACCCGGAGCGCGCCGGCGAGCTCACGCTCGCCAGCATCCGCGACGCCACGGAGCGAGCGGAGTGGGAGACGGCGTTCGCGCTCGCGCACGGCTCGGACGACCTGGAGGCTGCGGCCGCGATCGTCGAGCTCGCGTCGCCCGACCTGCTGCGCGCGGGGCGCACGGCGACGCTCGCCGAGTGGCTCGGCGCATGCGGGGCGGCGCTTGCCCACCACCCCGGCGCCCTGCTGACGCGAGCGGAGCTCCTGATCCGCCAGGGACGCCTCCGGGAGGCGCTCGGCCTCGCCCGTGACGTCGCCGGCCACGTCCCCGCCGGCGACCCGCGGGAGTCGCGCGCGTGCTGGCTCGCCGGCCGGGCCGCGCACTTCCTGTCGGCAAACGAGGATGCGCTTGCGTTTCACCTGCGAGCGCGCGACACCGCCTCGGACTCGCAATCGCGAGGGGAAGCACTGTGGGGAGCTTTCCTCGCCGCCTTTGACCTTGAGCGACACGACGCGGCCGACTACCTCGCCGAACTCGTTGAGCTTCGGGATGACGGTGTCTGGAGCCGGCTTAGGATCGGCGTAGGGGAAGCAATCCTCTGCAGGACGGGGCCGTCAGCACGAGACGTGCAGCGCCGCCTGGAGCAACTCCTCCCTCTGGCTGAGTACACAAGCGATCCGCTTCGGACAAGCCACTTGTTCGCATGCCTCTCTTACTTTGCAAGCTTGAACGCGAACTACGAAGACGGGTATAGGTACGGGACTAGTGCAATCGAGGTCTGCCGCAACTTCCGGCTGGATATTCACCTCACCTTCGCGGACTCGACTCGCATACACGCGGAAATCGGCCTGCGCCGAATCCAGGATGCCCGCAGAGCCCTGGTGCGGCTACAACGGGCATTCGCCGAGATCAACGAGCCGTTCCTCGACGCCACGGTGCGCCTGCTGCAGCTCAAGCTCGCCATTGCTGAGGGCGCGAACTCCTCGAAGTGGGGTGGAGTACCTGTGCTCGAGCCAGGACCGCCGCGCGCTCTGCACGGCGAACTCATGGCAATGCACGCGCTCGTGGCCGCGTCACGCGGCGAACTCAGCGTCGCGTGCGAGGCCGCCAGCCAAGCGGTCACACTCACTCGGACGATTGACGCAGCCCGACTCGCGGAACTGGCGCAACTGATCGGTCAAGCGCAGTCTGGCGGCGAGGAGGACGCGCTGAGACGGAAGGCTGTCGAACTCGCCCACAGGTGCGCAAACACCGGGACGCTCGACACGTTCGTCACCGCCTACCGCGCCTACCCGCGGCTACTCGGGCTCTGCTCCGGCGACGCCCGGGCGCGCGCACTCGTCAGCGCCGTCGCGCTGCGGGCTCAAGACCGGGCGCTCGCGGAGAGCTTCGGAATCGACGTACCCGACGCCACGTCCGGCGTCGCGCAGCTCCTGACCGGCCGCGAGCGCGAGGTGCTCGAGCTGCTCGCACGCGGGCTCTCGAACCGCGAGATCTCGCGCCAGCTCTTCATCGAGCTGAGCACCACGAAGGTGCACGTCCACAACATCCTGCGCAAGCTCGGCGCCGAGACGCGGCTCCAGGCGGCGCTGCTCGCGCGCGGGCTACTCGACGCTGACGCTGCCGGCTAGGCTGCGCTGGCCGCCGCGACCAGCTCGGGATGGGCTTGCGCCTCGAGCGCGAAATCGGCGCGCGAGCCGGACGAGTACGTGTCGCTCGCCTGCCCGAGGATCCCGACGAACGCCTCGACGACCTCCGGGTCGAACTGGCTGCCGGCGGCCTGGACGAGCCGCTCGCTCGCGACGGCGACCGGCATCGCGTCCCGGTAGGGCCGGTCGGAGGTCATCGCGTTGTACGCGTCGGCGACGCAGATGATCCGGGAGATGACCGGGATCGACTCGCCGGCGACCCCGTCCGGATAGCCCTGCCCGTCGAGCCGCTCGTGGTGGTGGCGGACGATGGTCGCGATCTCCGCGTACGCCTCGACGTTCGCGAGGATCCGCTCGCCGATCTCCGAGTGCTCCTCCATCTTGCGCCGCTCCGGCAGCGTCAGCGGTCCGTTCTTCTCGAGGATGCCGGGCGGGACGCCGATCTTGCCGATGTCGTGGAGCAGGCCGGAGAGGTGCGCGAGCCGCTGCTGCTCGGCCGGGAGACCGAGCCGCTCGGCGATGTCCCGCGCGTAGACCGCGACCGCCGCCGAGTGGCCCGCCGTGTAGCGGTCCCGCGCGTCGAGCGTGGTCACGAGCGCGCTCGCGAACGAGAGATTCGCGCGCTCCAGCTTGTCGTTGACGACGACGAGGTCGGAGGCGAGACGCCGCTGCTCCTGGTACATCGCCCACAGGCGTTGCGCCGCCAGAGCGGGAAGCAGGAAGAGGAGCAGGGTCCACGGGGACAGTTCGAGGTACGCGTAGACGACCGGCGCGACAACCGCCGTGTACAGCAGCACCGAGCTTGGGAGCGCCGGTGCGGAGAGCCGCAGGAGCTCCATCGCACTGGCGCTCCGCCGGACGAGGAGAGTCAGCACCGCAAACACCACATCAACCGCCTGGGCACTAACGCCGGCAGCTGCGGTGGCAACGGCGATGGAGCCAAGCCCATTCGTCGTAGCCGTTGCGGCAGCACCCGCCACAAGGCCTGCGATCGCGCCGTTGACGGAACTTGCGGACGTGTACACGGCCCAGCGGAGATACGGCGCGCGGAAGCCGCCCAACATCGACCCGGCCGCCACGATCATCGCGGACACTGGTCCGAGCGCGACCGCTGCGAAGAGCGTCGGCAACAGCGCGATCGAGACCTCGGCGTGCAGGCTCAGGCTGACGCTGCGCCGCTCCGCAGCCACGCCGAGCGCGACCAGGGGCAGCAGCGCCCACGGCGACGGAACGCCGTGCCGCGTGGCAACGAGCGCGACCGCGGTAGCGGCCGCCGCGGCCGCGAGGCCAGCGGCGTACCCGTAGACGGCGAGCTCGCCGCGCCCGGCAGCGCTGGCCGTAGCCACCTCCGGCTCGGGGCCGGCCCCTTGAACTATCCCCCCGTTGGGGGATATACTCAGCGGGCCGTCATCTCCCGGGGGAGAGGAGTTACGTATGCGCAGGTCCCTCATCCGCCTGGGGGTTGCTCTCGCGTCCTTCGGGTCGCTGGCCGCCGTGCTCGGCGGTATTCGCGCCTGGTAGAACCAGTCCGAAGGATGTAGTTATCCACAGACGCCGGTATCCCTCCCCGGGGGGATCTTCACAGCGGGCTGTGGATAACGGCGACAGAGCGACGAGCGGGGCGGCGAGAGCCGCCCCGCCCCGTTCCGGGGCCGGTCGGGGCCGAGCTCGCTACTGGATCAGCCCGCGCCGGTAGCCGATCGAGACCGCGTGCGCGCGGCTGCGGGCCTGGAGCTTCGCGAGCAGGTGGCGCACGTGCGACTTGACCGTCTCCTCCGACAGGAACAGCCGCTCGCCGATCTCCCGGTTCACGAGCCCGTCCGCGATCAACTGCAGCACCTGACTCTCGCGGGCGGTCGGGCTCTGCTGCAGCTTCGGCAGCGGCGGGTTCAGCGGCACCACGTCCGCGGGCACCTGCTCGGAGGCGCCCCCGCGGCTCCGCCTCGCGGCGGCCGCGTCGAAGCGCCGGGCGTGACTCAGATAGCGCGTGAGAATCTGCTCACGTTCGGCAGCGTTCATGACAGAGGCATCGACCCCGGGCGGCGCCGCGAGACACCCTAGATCGAGGGAACGCGAAGCGCGGAAGGGGTGAACGAGCCTACCCCTTCCGGGGCGACGGCAACCCCGGGGGCTACGCCGCGACCGACGCGAGATCGCGGAGCGCGGACAGCCGGGCCAGCGCCTGCCCCTCGAGCTGGCGCACCCGCTCGCGCGTCAGCCCCAGCTCGTGACCGATCGCCTCGAGCGTCCACGGATCGCCCTCGAAGCCGAAGCGCAGCTCGAGGATCCGCCGCTCCCGCTCCGGCAGCGCGTCGAGCGCGCGGCGCACCCCCTGCTTGCGCAGCGACTCCTCCGCCTCCTCGAACGGGTCGGGCGCCTCGCGATCGGCAAACAGATCGCCGAGCTCGCCCTCGTCGTCGGAGCCGACGCTCTGGTTCAGCGACACCGACGCCTGGGCTGCGCCCATCGCCTCCTCGACGTGCTGCATCGGGATCCCCGTCGCCACCGCCAGCTCCTCCTTGGAGGCGTCCCGCCCGAGCTCGAGCTCGAGCCGGCGCGCCGCCCGGAACAGCTTCTGCTGGCGCTCGACCACGTGCACCGGCACGCGGATCGTGCGCGCGTGGTTTGCCACCGCACGCTGGACCGACTGGCGGATCCACCAGGTCGCGTAGGTCGAGAACTTGAAGCCGCGGCGCCAGTCGAACTTCTCGACCGCCCGGTTCAGCCCCAGCGTCCCCTCCTGAATCAGGTCCAGGAACGGCACGCCCAGGCCCCGGTAGCCCTTCGCGATCGACACGACCAGGCGCAGATTCGACTCGATCATCCGCCGCTTTGCGAGCGGGTCGCCCTTCTCGATCTGCTTCGCGAGCGTGACCTCCTCCGACGCCGTCAGGAGCCGGTGGCGCCCCACGTCGGCGAGAAAGAGCTGCAGCGAGTCACCGGCGCCCGGGACGGGCGTCGCCGCGAGCGCCGCCTCGTCGACCTCCTCGCGCGGCGACCCGACCTCGAGGCCGAGCGCCTCGAGCTCGTTGTGAAACAGCGTCAGCTCCTCGTCGCCGAGATCCAGCTCGATCGTCAGCGCCTCGAGCTCCGCGGGCTCGACGAACCCGCGCTCCTCGGCGATGTCGAGGAGCGAACGCACCTGCTCGTGTTCGAGAAGATCCTGCAAGGGCCTCCTACCTCTTTGCTCTGATTGTCACGTTCTCATTGTATCGCTCTCGGCTTTCATCGGCGTGCGGACCGAATCCTCCTGCCCGAGAACGATTGACTTGTGGTCCGGTCCCGTGCGCTAGACGTTCTAACGCTCCCCCGGCGCCCGTATTCCCCGGGGGCGCCGCGGGCTCTTCTCGCTACTCCCGGCTCTGCGCCGGCGAGACAGCCCGCTCGGGGAAGTCGAATTCTACCTTGCCGTCCTCGCCGAGGACGAGACGAGCGCGAAACGGCTTCCCCGCGCGGCTGCGGAAGCCCGCGACCACCTCGGTCGTGCGGCCCTGCTCGAGCAGCTGGCGGGCCAGCTCGGGCGTGATCGTCCGGCCCGCGACCTTCTTCCAGATCACGAAGCCGCAGCCGGGCTCCTCGCGGCTCTTCCAGCTCGTGCAGCCGTAGGCGCGGCTGTTCTCGCGGATGATCTCGCCGGTCGCAGCGCCGCAGCGCGGGCACGGGCCGAGCTCGACCCGCTCGGGACGCAGCTGCTCCCGGTCGAGCGCGTCGATCTGCTCGACGGTCTGGCGGGCGAGCCCCTCGACGTCCCTCATGAACGCCGACCGGTCGCCCCGGCCGTGCTCGATGTCGAGCAGGCGCTTCTCCCAGTCGCCGGTCAGGTCGGGGCGCGTCAGCGGGTGCTCGTCCAGCATCGTCACGACCTGGAGGCCCTTCGGCGTCGGCACGAGCTCCTTGCCCGCCCTTTCGATGTACTCGCGGCGGATCAGCGTCTCGATCACCTCGGCGCGTGTCGCCGGGGTGCCGAGGCCGCGCTCCTTCATCGCCTGCGCGAGGTCCTCGTCGTCGACGAGCTTCCCGGCCGTCTCCATCGCGGACAGCAGCGTCGCCTCGTTGTAGCGGGGCGGCGGGCGCGTCTCCTTCGCCTCCGCGACCGCCTCCGCGCAGCGGATCGCCATCCCCCGCTCGAGCCGCGGCAGCTCGCCGCCCTCGGCGTCCTCCTCGTCCTGCGCCCGCGGCTCGTCGGGCTCGACGCCGTAGACGCCGCGCCAGCCCGCCTCGAGCGTGATCTTGCCCCGGGTGCGGAACGTCTCCCCCTCGACCTCGGACACGACGGTCGTGCGCGCGTACCTCGCCGGCGGGTGGAAGACCGCGAGGAACCGCTTCGCGACGAGGTCGAAGATCCGCCGCTCGTCCTCGGAGAAGCGCTCGACGTCGTGCTCGATGTCCGTCGGGATGATCGCGTGGTGGTCGTCGACCCGCTCGTCGTTCACGACCCGGCCGAGCGGGAGCTGGTCGAGCTCGAGCACGAAGCGGGCGAACGGCGCGTACCGCGCGATCGGAAGCAGTGTCTCCGCGGTCGGCTTGAGCTGGGCGACCAGGTCGCCCGAGAGGTAGCGGGACGACGTGCGCGGATAGGTGATCGCCTTCTTGTCCTCGTACAGCGACTGGGCCGCGCGCAGCGTGCGGCTCGCGGAGAAGCCGAACCGGCCGTTCGCGTCGCGCTGGAGGCTCGTCAGGTCGTAGAGAAGCGGCGCCCGCTCCGACTGCTCCTTGCGCACGACCTCCTTGACGACGCCCTCCCGTCCCGAGACGCGCGCCACCACGGCGTCCGCACGGCCGGGCTCCCGGATCCGGCTTTGCTCCCGCTCGGTCTCCCCGAGCTCGGGCGAGAACCACAGACCCGTGTAGCCGGCCCGGCTCGGCGCCTCGAAGGTGCCGTGGACGAGCCAGTACGGCTCGGGCACGAACGCCTGGATCTCCCGCTCGCGGCGCACGATCAGGGCGAGCGTCGGCGTCTGCACCCGACCGAGCGAGACGACGCCGCCGACGTACGCCCGGCCGCGGATCGTCGCGGCGCGGGTCGCGTTCATGCCGACGAGCCAGTCCGCCTCCGAGCGGGAGCGGGCCGCCCGCTCGAGCGGCTCCATCTGCTCCCGCGTGCGCAGGTGCGCGAAGCCCTCCTGGATCGCCTGCTTCGTCATGCTCGAGATCCACAGGCGCTCGACCGGCTTGTCGACGCCGGCGGACTCCCAGATGTAGGCGAAGATCAGCTCGCCCTCGCGGCCCGAGTCGCACGCGTTCACGACCCGCTCGACCTCGGCGCTGCGCAGCAACTTGTGGATCACCTTGAGCTGCTTCGTCGACTTCGGATCGCGCGGCTTCAGCTTGAACTCGCCCGGCAGGATCGGCAGGTCGGCCATCCGCCACTTCTTCAGCTTCTCGTCGTAGTCCTCGGGCTCGGCGAGCGCGACGAGATGGCCGACCGCCCAGGTCACGAGCGTCTCGTCCGACTCGAGGTAGCCCTCGTGTTTCACGAACTTCCCCTGCAGCGCCGCCGCGATGTCCCGACCGACCGACGGCTTCTCCGCGATGATAAGTGCCTTGCCCACGGTGGAACACCATAGCGAGCGGTCCGGCTCCGGCGCGACGGCCGTGCCGGCCGCGCCCCCGCCGCCGACGGGGCTGTACCGGTTCGTGGTCGGGCTCTGCCGGCCGGTCGTCGCCGGCCCGTTTCGCCTCCGCGCCTCCGGGCTCGAGCACGTCCCGGCGGCCGGCGGCTTCGTCGTCGCGGCCAACCACACCTCCAACCTCGACCCGTGGCCGCTCGGAATCGCCCTCTACCCGCGCCAGCTCCACTTCATGGCCAAGTCGGAGCTCTGGAAGCCGGGCCTGCGGACTGTGATGGGAGCGCTCGGCTCGTTCCCCGTACGGCGCGGCGAGGGCGACCGGGAAGCGTTCCGGACGGCCGTCCGGCTCTGCCGCGAGGGCCGCGTGATGGCGATGTTCCCGGAGGGAACCCGGCGCAGCAAAGGGCTGCGCAAGCGCCACCAGCCGCGCCCCCACAGCGGCAGCGCGCGGATCGCCCTCGCCGCGGGCGTCCCGATTGTCCCGGCCGCGCTGCGCGGCATGGACCGGCTCTCTCGCTTCGGGCCGGTGCACGTGTGCTTCGGCCCGCCGGTGCCGGTCGACGACCTCGCCCGGCCTGACTCGCGCGAAGCCGCCCGGGTCGCGACCGAGCGCCTCTGGGCCGAGATCCAGCGCCTCGAAGCGGAGCTCGCGGCCGAGCCCTGATGCCCACCGGCCGCCGGGCAGGTCAGGGCCCGCCGCTCCTCGTTGCGGACGGAGACTCGCTCGCGCACCGGGCCTTCCACGGGCTGCCCCGGACGATCCGGGACGGCCGTGGCCGTCCCGCCAACACGCTCGTCGGCTTCGCGACGATGCTCGCCGCCCTCTGGCGCGCCGAGCGGCCGCGGACGGTACTGGTCGCCTTCGACACGCTGACGGCCCCGACGTACCGAAACGGGCTCTTCCCCGGCTACCAGGCGGGCCGGGAGTTCCCGCCGGAGCTGACCGAGCAGCTCGATCGCCTCCCGGAGCTCGTGGGCGCGCTCGGGTTCCCGCACGCGCGGGCGGCCGGGTACGAGGCCGACGACTTCCTCGCCGCCGCCGCCCGCGCCGAGACCGCCCGCGGCGGGCGCACGCTCGTCGTCACGAGCGACCGCGACGCCTTCCAGCTCGCCTCCGCGGCGGTGACGATCCTCATGCCCAGGCGCGGGGTCTCGGAGCTCGAGCGGGTCGGGCCGGCGGAGGTGCGCGGGCGCTACGGCGTCGAGCCGGCCCAGGTGCCTGACCTGATCGCGCTGCGCGGCGACCCCTCGGACCGGCTCCCGGGGGCGCGCGGCGTCGGCGCCGTCAGGGCCGCCGGGATCCTGCGCGAGCACGGCTCGCTCGAAGCCGCGCTCGCGGCCGGCCGCTTCACGGCCGAAGCCGGCGCGCTGCGCACCTACCTCGCGATCGCCCGCCTGCGCGACGACGCGCCGCTGCCGCCGCTGCCCGACACCGAGCCGGACTGGCCGGGCGCGGCCGCGCTCGCGGAGCGGTGGGGCCTCAGGCGCCTGGCGGAGCGCTTTCGCGCGGCGGCATGATCACCACGTGCTCCTCACGGGGCCCGTGGACGCCGAGCGCCAGCACCTGCTCGATATCGGCGGAGCGGCTCGGCCCCGACACGATCGCGAGGCTCGACGGCAGCTCGCCGCGCACCGCTTCGAGCAGGGCCGCGAGCCCCGGCAGGACCCGGTCCTCCGAGACGACGCTGACGTGCACGTCGGGCAGGAGCGAGCGCGTCCGCGGCTCCGCCGGTGAGGCCGCGATCACGACGCCGCCCGGGTCGGCGAGCCCGTAGAGCGCCTCGGAGACCGTCGCTCCGTCGAGCTCCGGGACGACGCGGTAGTGCACGGTGAAGCCGTTCCGCTTCAGGTTGGCGGCGAAGCGCTCGACGAGCGCTGCCCTCGTCGTCACCGCCAGCTCCGGAAACGCTTGCGCGCGAGCCGTGGCAGCGCTCGCCCCTCCGCCCAGGCCCGGCCGGGGCCGAGCCGGCCGGCCAGCGGCTGGCCGAGCCGGGCGACGAGGGTCGAGAGCCGGTAGCCGAGCGGCCGCGACCAGGCCAGCGACCACAGCGTCATCGCGATCCGCTCGCGCCACGAGCCCGCGTGGCGCTCGACGAGGTCGCGCCGCAGCTCGAGCAGCAGCTCGTGCAGGGGGATCTTGACCGGGCACGCCTCCGTGCAGGCGCCGCACAGGGACGAGGCGTGCGGCAGCGCGGGCGCGTTGCCGATGCCGACGAGCAGCGGCACGAGCACCGCCCCCATCGGGCCCGAGTAGACGGGGCCGTAGGCGGCCCCGGCGGTCTTGCGAAAGACGGGGCACACGTTCAGGCAGGCGCCGCAGCGGATGCACGCGAGCATCTCCTCGTACCGGGTCCCGAGCAGGTTACGACGGCCGTTCTCGACGAAGACGACGTGGAGCTCCTCCGGGCCGTCCTCCTCCCCCTCGCGCCTCGGGCCGGTCACGAGGTGCGTGTAGCTCGTCAGCCGCTGACCGGTGCCGCTGCGCCCGAGCAGCTCGAGCAGCGGCGCCAGATCGGCCAGCGTCGGGACGAGCCGCTCGATCCCGGTGATCGCGATGTGCACCTTCGGGGCGGACGCGCAGAGCCGCCCGTTGCCCTCGTTCGTGACCGTTGCGATCGTGCCGGTCTCGGCGACCGCGAAGTTCGCGCCCGTGATCCCGACCTCGGCCTCGAGGAAGACCCGGCGTAGCTGGCGCCGCGCCGACGCGGTCAGCTCCTCCAGCTCGGCCGGGACGGGACGTCCCTCGACGCGCGAGAACAGCGCGGCCACGTCCTCTTTCGTCTTCTCGATCGCCGGCGCGATGATGTGCACCGGGTGCTCGCCCCCGAGCTGGAGGATGTACTCGCCGAGATCCGTCTCGACGGGCCGGATCCCCGCCGCCTCGAGGGCGGCATTGAGGCCGATCTCCTCGGTCACCATCGACTTCGACTTCGCGACCAGTTCCGCCCCGCGCCGCTCGCAGACCCCGACCACGTAGGCGCACGCCTCGGCGGGCGTGGCGCACACCTTCACGTGGCCGCCGCGGGCCTCGAGCGCCGCCGTGAAGCGCGCGAGCTGACCGTCGAGATCCCGGACGGCCGCCATCCGCACGTCGTGGGCGCGCTGGCGCAGCTCCTCCACGCTCGCGAGCTCGGCCCACGCCTCGAGCCGGTGGGAGCGCAGCCGCTCGACCGACGTGATCGCCCGCTGCACGTGCGCGTCGGCGAGCTTGGCGCGAGCGACTTCCCGGAAGCGGCCGGGAGCCTGCTCGAGCTTGCTCACGCGAGCGCCCCGATCCCGCGGGCGAGCGCGCTCGCCAGGTGCACGACCGGCAGGCCGCCGGTCCGCTCGGCGCGCCCGCGCAGGTGCATCAGGCAGCCCGGGTCGGCGGTGACGAGCGCCTCGGCCCCGACCGCGTCGGCGCCGGCGAGCTTGTCGTCGGCCATCGCCACCGACAGCTCCGGCTGGCGAACCGAGAACGTGCCGCCGAAGCCGCAGCAGAGATCGGGGCGCGGCAGCATCACGACGTCGGCGCCCGAGCGCTCGAGCAGCCGGCGCGGCTGGTGGTGGACCCGCAGCTCGCGCAGCATGTGGCAGGAGTCGTGGTACGCGACCGTGCGGTGCTCGTTCAGCCGCGGCACCGGCGCCTGGCGCTCGTCGAGGAACGCGGACAGCTCCCAGACGTCCCACGGCTCGGCGCCGAGCAGCTCGGGCAGGTAGCGGGCGACCATCGTCGCGCACGAGCCCGACGGGAGCACGACCGGCGCGGCGCGGGAGAACGAGCGCGCGAACGTGCGCGCGACCCTCCGAGCGGCGCGGCGGTGGCCGCTGTTGAACGCGGGCTGCCCGCAGCAGACCTGCCCGCGGGGGATCTCGACCTCGAAGCCGGCCTGACGGAGTAGCACCTCCGCGTCCGCGGCCGCCTCGGGGAACACGAGGTCGGTGAGGCAGGTTGCGAAGAGCTGCACGCGCTGCGCGCCCACGGACGCAAGCCTACTGAGCGCCGCCGCGGTTGCGTGCATCAGGCGCTTGCGCTACGCTGCCGTCAGGTCGCCGAGGAAGGCGGCCGGCGGGGCATGGCGCCTCAGGAGCTTCGGGCTCCTGGGGCGTTTTTCGTTGGTCCGAGACGGGCGGAGGTGGTGATGGTCAAGGTCGAGGCGGTCGTGATCAGAGAGCGGGTCGAGACGGTGATCGACGCCGTCGAGGAGGAGGCGGGCCACATCGGCGTGACGGTGATCGAGGCGGTCGGCCACGGACGCCAGCGCGGGATCACGCACGAGTACCGCGGCCGCGTCTTCGAGTCGCGGTTCCTGCCGAAGGCGCTGCTCGTGTTCGTCGTCGAGGACGTGAAGGCGGACGCGGTCGTGCACGCGATCGCGGACGCGGCGCGCAGCGGGAACGAGTCCGGCGACGGGATCGTCTGGACGGCCGCTGTCGGAACGGTGCTGCACAACCGCAGCGGGCGCCCGCTCGAGGAGGTGGAGGCGAGATGAGCGCCGCCGATCTGACCGTGGCCGCGAGCACGATCTGGGTGGTGGTCGCGGCCGTGCTCGTGATCTTCATGCAGGCCGGCTTCGCGTTCCTCGAGGCCGGGCTGACCAGGATGAAGAACGTCGCGCACATCGCGGCCAAGACCGTGCTCGTGTTCGGCGTCGCCTGCGTCGTCTACTACGTCGTCGGCTTCGGGCTCGCGTTCGGCGACGGCGGCTCGGGCCTCGCCGGCGCTTCCGGCTTCGCCCCTTCCGTCGACGCGCTGCTCGCGATCGGGCAGGCCCCGTTCAGCTGGTTCGCGACGGTTCCGGCCAGCGCCGCGTTTCTGTTCCAGGTCGCGTTCGCCGGCGTCTCGCTCGCGATCGTCTGGGGCGCGATGGCGGAGCGCGCGAAGCTCTGGGTCTACCTCGTCTTCGGCGTCGCCTTCGTGCTCGTCTACTCCGTTGTCTCCCACTGGGTCTGGAGCCCGGACGGGTGGCTCTTCTCGCTCGGGATGCAGGACTTCGCCGGCTCGACGGTCGTCCACTACCAGGGGGCGCTCGCGGCGCTCGCGGGCGCGATCCTGCTCGGCCCGCGGATCGGCAAGTTCGACCGCCACGGGAAGCCGAACCCGATCCCCGGCCACAACATGGCCTACGTCACGCTCGGCGTGATCATCCTCTGGTTCGGCTGGTTCGGCTTCAACGCCGGCTCGACGCTCGGAGTCGCCTCCGGCGACATGCTCGGCTTCTTCGGCTACGTCGCCCTGACCACCAACATCGCCGCCGCGAGCGGGGTGCTCGGGGCGGCAGCCGTCGCGTGGCTGGCGCTCGGCAAGCCCGACGTGTCGATGATGCTGAACGGGGCGATCGCGGCGCTGGTCGCGGTCACGGCCGCCTGCGGCTTCGTGGCGCCGTGGGCAGCGATCGTGATCGGCCTCGTCGCCGGAGCGATCGCCGTCGTCGGGGTGCTGTTCGTCGAGCGGATCGGCATCGACGACCCCGTCGGCGCGGTGGCGGTGCACGGACTCTCGGGCGTCTGGGGGACGCTCGCGACCGGCCTGTTCGCGCTCCCCTCCCTCGCCGCCGGCCTCGGCACGGGCCGCGGCGGCCTCGTCTACACGGGCAGCTTCGCCCAGCTCGGCACGCAGGCGCTCGGTCTGGCCGCGGTCGGCGCGTTCACGTTCAGCGTCTCGTTCGGCGTCCTCTGGGTGCTCGATCGGTTGCGCGGGATCCGCGTCGCCGAGGAGGTCGAGACGATGGGCCTCGACGTCTCCGAGCACGGCATGTGGGGCTACCCCGAGTTCTACATCCCCGTCCCCGGCGGCTACGGCACCGAGGCCCACGGCCACCTGGGCCGGCCGCACGCGCACGCCGCGCACCACCGGGCGACAGCCCGGCCGGAGCCGGTCACCGAGGCGGGCTGACGCGCTGGCGTGTCGTCCCGGTCCGCGTCAGGCGCCCGCGAGCTCGCGGTAGTCCTCGCGGACCGGGACGAACACGTCGAGCACGCGGCAACCGGCGGGCCCCGCCCGGCCGCCGTGCTCGACGCCGCCCGGGATCTGGTAGGCATCGTCGGGCCCGAGCAGGCGCTGCTCGCCGCCGAACGTCATCGTGATCTCGCCGGCGAGGACGATCCCGAGCTGCTCATGTGGATGGCTGTGCAGCGGGATCTCGGTGCCCGGGTCGACATCGACGACGTTCAGCATCCCCGCCTCCCCGAACAGCGGGAACATCCGGGCCCCGGGGGCGAGCTCGACGGGCCGGTCCGCCGTCAGCTTCCTGATCTGGGTCATGCGCGGAACCCTAGCCCGTAGGCTGCGCCCGTGCGCGTGCTCACGGCGGGCGAGACGATGGTGCTGCTCGACGGGGTCGAAGGAGGCGACCTTGCAACCGGAATGCCGTTTTCCCTGCGGATCGGCGGCGCGGAATCGAACTTCGCGATCGCGCTGCGGCGTCTCGGCGTCGAGGTGGCCTGGGCGTCACGGCTGGGAGCCGACCCCTTCGGCGATCTCGTCCTCCGCACGCTCGCGGGCGAGGGGGTCGACTTGCGCTGGGTTGCCCGCGACGGGGCGCCGACCGGGGTCTTCTTCAAGTGGCACGAGCGGGGGGAGAGCCGCGTCCTCTACCGCCGTGCCGGCTCCGCCGCCAGCCGCCTCTCCCCCACCGACGTCCCCGACGAGGCGCTCGCCGGGGTCGCCCTCGTGCACCTGACCGGGATCACGATGGCGCTGTCTCCGACGGCACGGGAGACCGTGCTCTCGCTCGCTGGCCGCGCGCGGGAGCGCGGCTGCACGGTCACGTTCGACCCGAATTACCGCCCGGCGCTGTGGCCGGATCCGGCCGCGGCGGGTGAGCGCATGCGGGCGGTGCTGCCCCACGTCGACTGGTACCTGTGCGGTCAGAGCGAGGGGGAGCTCCTCTTCGGCGCGGACTCCGCGGAGGAGGTGGTCGAGGCCGCCCGGGCGGCCGGGGCCCGGGACGCGGTCGTGCGGGTCGGCGCCCGCGGCGCGCTCGTCCGCGAGGGCGGCTCGCCCGCGCTGGTAGCGCCGCTGCGCGTCGAGGAGGTCGTGGACGAGATCGGAGCAGGCGACGGCTTCGCGGCCGGCTTCGCCTACGGGCTCCTCCGCGGCTGGGAGCCGGTCCGCTGCGTTCGGACGGCGAACCAGATCGCCGCCGCCGCTCTGCGCGGGACCGGCGACTGGGAGACCTACCCGCGCCGGGAGGAGCTCGACCTCTAGCGCGACGCCCGCTGACGTGGCCCGCCACCACCGCGGCGGCGCGACCGCGGCCGCCGACGTCGCGCGACCACCGCGGCGGATGTAGGGGCGTGACTTGTCCCGCCCGAAACCACGCCAACAACGGGAACCGGCCCGATCACGGGCCCGACAAGCCCGCTCCTACACCAACCACCGCGACCGCCCGCGGCCGGCGAACGTGCCGGACGCCGCACCAGCCACCGGCAGCCCGGACGGCCCGCAGCTCCGTCCCCGCAACCGCGGGCCCCGGCACGAGACCCCGACGAGCACCGGGCGATCGTACGGCCGGTCCTCAACCTCCGTGCGTTGCTGCCGATCACTGTCCCGATGGGGAGCGGCGACCCGAACTTGCTCGCGAAGACACGTGTCCCCGGACGGCCCCGGCGAGCCGCGCCGGATCGCGGCGCGATGCTCGCGGCCGTCGCGACGGCGGCGGAAAGCCTGCTGCGCGCGGCCTCCTGGCAGGAGGTGATCGACGACGCGCTCGCCGCGCTCGGCGCCGCGGTGGGCGCGAGCCGCGCCTACCTGTTCGAGTTCCACCGCGACCGTGCCGGCCGGCCCGTGATGAGCCAGCGCTACGAGTGGTGCGCGCCCGGCATCCGGTCGCAGCTCGGGAACCCGGACCTCAAGGAGCTGTCGCGAGCGCTGCCCGTGAAGAAGGGCTGGCAGGACGACATCGACGAGGGCCGCCCCGTCCAGGCGCACGTGTGCGAGCTGGAGCAGCCCATGCGCTCGATGATGGAGGCGCAGGAGATCAGATCGTTCCTCGGGGTTCCGATCTTCGCCAGCGACCGCCCGTGGGGCTTCGTCGGCTTCGACGCGTGCGACGACGATCGCGAGTGGGGGGACGCGGAGATCGAGGGGCTGCGGGCGGCCGCCGGGATCCTCGGCGCCGCGATCCAGCGGCACGAGGCGGAGGCGGCCCGGCGCGAGGCCGAGGCCCGCTACCGCACGCTCGTCGAGCACCTCCCCCTCACCGTCTACATCGACAACCTCGACGATCCGGCCTCGAGCCTCTACATCAGCCCCCAGGTCGAGCGGTCGCTTGGCTACTCGCCGGAGGAGTGGCTCGCCGACGCGCACATGCTCGCCAGGCTCGTTCACCCCGACGACCACCCGGAGATCGTGGAGAGCCCGTGGCCCGAGGAGGACGGCCCGCACCGCCAGGAGTACCGGATGATCGCCCGCGACGGCCGCGTCGTCTGGATGCAGGACGAGTACGTGATCATCCGCGACGACGATGGCAACCGGCGCTACGCCCAGGGCTACCTGCTCGACACGACCGAGCGCCGCGAGATGGAGGAGGCCCTCCGAGACAGCGAGCAGCAGTTCCGCGCGGTGTTCGACAGCGCGCGGGACGCGATCGTGATCGTCGACGACGACCTCCGCTGCGTGGATGCGAATCCGGCGGCGGCCGAGCTGGTCGGGCGCCCGCGCCACGAGCTGATCGGCGCCCGAACAGCCGGCTTCGCGGCCACGCCCGGCCGCGGCGAGCGCGAGGTGCTCGGCCGCGAACTCCTCGAACGCGGCGAGCTCACCGGAACGATCGAGATCGAGCGCGCCGACGGGACACAGCGAATCGTCGAATACGCGGCCCGTGCGCACTTCCTGCCGGGCCGCCACCTGCTGCTCGCGCGCGACGTCACGGAGCAGCGGGCGCTCCAGCAGCAGTTCCTCCAGGCCCAGCGACTCGAGGCGGTCGGGCGCCTCGCCGGAGGAATCGCCCACGACTTCAACACCCTGCTGACCGCGATCAGCGGCTATGCCGAGTTCCTGCGCGGGAACCTCGGGGAGGGGCACCCGGGGCAGCGCGACGTGGCCGAGATCGCGCGCGCGTCCGAACGCGCCGCCGGCCTCGTCGCCCAGCTCCTGATGTTCAGCCGCCGCCAGATCCTCCGCCCCGGGATCGTCGACCTGAACACGGTGGTCGAGAGTCTCGCGCCGATGCTCGAGCGGCTGCTCGGCGAGGACGCGGAGATCGTGACCCGCCTCGCTCGCGGGCTGCCCTCGATCACCGCCGACCCGGCCCAGCTCGAGCAGCTCCTCGTCAACCTCGCCACCAACGCCCGCGACGCGATGCCCCAGGGCGGCACGCTCACGATCTCGACCGCCGGCGCCGGTCCGGAGTCGGAGCTCGTGCGCCTGGCCGTCACCGACACCGGCACCGGCATGGACGAGCACACGCGGCTGAACGCCTTCGAGCCGTTCTTCACGACGAAGGAGCAAGGCAAAGGTACGGGCCTTGGACTCGCGAGCGTGTACGGGATCGTGATGCAGGCCGGCGGCAGCGTCAGGCTCGAGAGCGAGCCCGGCCGGGGAACGACGGTGACCGTCCTGTTTCCGGCAACGAGGGCGCAGGCCGAGAGCTCGCCCCCCGCCCAGCAGGACCCGCCGGGCGCCCCCGGCGACGAGACCGTGCTGCTGGTCGAGGACGAGGACGTCGTCCGCATCCTCGCCGCCCGCGCGCTCCGGGCGCGCGGCTACGTGGTGCTCGAGGCCCGCGACGGCCCGGGGGCGCTCGTGCTCGCGGACACGCACGAGGGACCGGTCGACCTGCTCTTGACGGACGTGGTCATGCCCGGCATGACCGGCCGGGAGCTCGCGGACGCGGTCATCGCCACGCGGCCGGCGCTGCGCGTCCTCTACATGTCCGGCTACGCCGACGACGACGTGCTCGGCCGTGGCGTGCCCGGGTCGAACGTCGCGTTCATCGCGAAGCCGTTCACGACCGCGGAGCTGGCGACTCGCGTGCGCGAGCTGCTCGATCTGGCCGAGAACGAGCCCGGCGGCTGACGCTCGACCGGGACGCGGGCGGCACGCGCCGGACGCCCCGCCGCGACGGCAACAGCCATGTCCCGGGGCCAGGCCCCCGGACACGGCCTTCGTGGGCGTGTCTCGGCGAGCACGCCGTCCCGCGGGCGACCGCGTCAGCTCGGCTCCGGCAGGCGCGGCCGCGCACCGCCCGCTATGGTGGGGGCGTGCTCGACCCTGTGCGTGGTCTCGCGCTCCCATGTTGAACCAACACCAACTGAGAGGGAGCCCGCGTCCGGGCGCCGCCCGCGGGTAGGCACCGGCAGGGCACCCACCTGGTTCGCCAGGTTCCTCAGGCGCGAGGCTTCACCGGCAGGGTGGAGCACTCATGGACCAGGAAACCCCTGCTCACAGGCCCCTGCTCACAGGCGCGTTCCGTCCGGCCGGGGTCCTAGGCTTGATCTCCCAGGGTGGCGTATCTCCTCGCCTTCGGGCTCGTGCTGGTTCTCCTGGCGCTCCTGCCGGGGCTGCGCCGACCGATCGTCCTCCTCGCCCTCGCCGGCCTCACGTGCGCCCTCGTCGCCCGGGCGATCACAGGGGACGGGTTCCTGATCGCCGCGGCGGGGCTCGTGCCGATCCTGCTCGCCCTGGTCGCCTGGGAGATCGCCGACACGTTCCACGTCGCTGCTGCCCCGAGCAGGGAGGCGCGGCGGGAGCGCCGGAACGCGCGGCGCGCCGACGAGCGGCGGCGCGAGGCCCGCGAGCGCGAGCGCCAGCGCCGCCTGCGCGAGCGCTCGCGCCGGGCCGCGTAGATCAGAGGCGGGCGAGCACGTCGACGGCGACGGCGCCGCGCTCGAGCACGAGCAGCGGGTTGACGTCGACCTCCACCAGCCGGTCCGCGTGGGCCTCCACGAGCCGGACGAGCGCGAGCGCCGCGTCCACCGCAGCCGCCAGGTCTCCCCGGCGCAGGAGCGGTCCGACCCGCAGGCTCGCGAGCGCCGCCTCCACGTCCTCCCGGGCGACGGGCAGGAGCAGAGCCCGCGCGTCCGCCACGAGCTCGACGAGCCCGCCGCCGCTGCCGACGAGCAGGACGTGCCCGAACGCGGGATCGTGGAGCGCCCCGAGCAGGAGCTCGCAGACGGCTCCCGCCACCATCTGCTCGACGAGCACCCCGGAGAGCAGCAGCCCGGGGTTGGCGCGACGCATCGCCTCGACGGCCGCCGTCACCTCGGCCTCGTCGCGGAGGCCAAGCGAGACCGCCCTCGCCGCGGCCTTGTGCGGCAGCTCCGGGCTGCAGAGCTTCGCCGCGACCGGAAAGCCGAGCGCCGCCGCCGCGGCTGGCGCCTCGGGCGGAGAGACGAGCCTGCCCACCGGGACGGCCAGGCCGAACGCGGCCGCGAGCGCCTTCGACTCGGCCTCGTCGCGCAGGCGACCCCCGCCCGCGAGCGCGGCGACCGGCGCGAGCGCGGCCGGCCGCCCGGCACGCAGGCGCTCGCCGAGGCGCGCGCAGGCACCGAGCGCGACGAATGCCTCCGCCAGCCCCTGCAACGGCGCGGCGCCACGGCCGAGCAGCTCCTCGCGGGCGTGCGCCCGCAGCGACTCGGGCAGCACGCTCGCGACCGCCGCCGGAACGCCCGCTTCCGCGCACGCTCGCAGGTGCGCGGCGATCGCCCGGTCGACGTCGGCGCTGTAGGCCATACCCGGCCGGGGGTGGTCGATCACGAGCAGAGCGGCATCGGCCGGGTCGGCGAGCGCGGTCGAGAAGACCCGGTGCAGCGGCTCCTCGAGCCCCCAGAGCGCCGAGTTGTAGTCGAGCGGGTTCGAGACGAGCGCGAACTCCGGCAGCGCCCCGGCCAGCCGCTCGCGGGTCGCCGGCGCCGGCTGGGGCAGCTCGAGCCCGCTCCCCTCGGCGAGGTCAGCGACGAGGGCGGACTCGGCGCCGGAGCACGTGAAGACGAAGAGCCGGCGCCCGGCGAGCGGCCCGACCGAGACGAGCGCCTTCAGCGTCTCGAGCAGCTCCGGAATCGTGCGGACGCGGGCGATGCCGTAGCGGCGGCAGAGCGCGTCGTAGAGAGCGTCGGAGCCGGCGAGCGAGGCCGTGTGCGTGCGAGCCAGCTCGCGCCCGAGCGCTGACACCCCGGCCTTGCAGACCGCGAGCGGCACGCTGCGCTCGAGCGCCCGGGCGGCGGCCGCGGCGAAGCGGGGCACGTCTCGCAGGCCCTCGAGGTAGATGCCGATCCCGGTCACCTCGTCCAGGTCGAGGTAGGCATCGACGACCTCGGCGAGCTCGACCACCGCCTGGTTGCCGATGCTAGCGACGAACGCGAGCGGCAGGGAGCGCTGGTTCATCGTCACGTTGATGCCGAGGTTGCCGCTCTGGAGGACGACAGCGACGCCGCGCTCCCTGCGCTCGTGCGGCCACGGCACCGGCCAGAGGCCGGCGCCGCCGACGAGGTCGATCGCGCCGTAGCAGTTGGGGCCGAGCACCGGCATGGCGCCCGCCGCCTCACGCAGTGCCTCCTCGAGCGCGGCGCCGGCCTCGGTGCCCGCCTCGGAGAAGCCGGCCGCGTAACAGGCCGCGCCCCCGGCGCCGATCGCCGCGAGCTCACGCACGATCTCGACGGTCGTGGCCGCGTTGACCGCGACGAACGCTGCGTCGGGCGCCTCCGGCAGCTCGGCGACGTTGCGGTAGGCGGGTCGGCCGCCGAGCTCGCCGCGCGGGTGGACGGCGTAGACGGGACCGTCGAAGCCGGCCGCCTCGCACTCGTCGCGGGCCGCCGCGGCGATCGCCCCGCCGACGAACACGACGCTGCGCGGACGCAGCAGCCGCCCGAGGCTCACCGGCCGCGGAAGCGGGGCTCGCGCTTCTCCGCAGCGGCCGCGAGCGCCTCGCGGTGGTCGTCTGTCCGGGAGCAGGCCTGACCCGCGGTGGCCTCCTCGCGGAGCTGCTCGGCGAGCGTGCGCCGGTGCGAGGAGTCGAGCAGCCGCTTCGCGTGCCCGATCGCGACGGTCGGCCCGCCCGCCAGCTCGGCGGCGAGCTCGGCGCCGGCGGCCGCGAGCCCGGCGAGCGGGACGACCCGCGAGACGAGCCCGTTCGCGAGCGCGGTCTCCGCGTCCCAGAGCTCACCCGTGTAGACGAAGCGCTTCGCGCGCTCGAGCCCGATCACACGCGGCAGGAGCCACGTCCCGCCCGCGTCGGGCGGGTAGGCCAGCCACGTGTAGGCACAGGCGAAGCGGGCCTCCGCGGCCGCGATCCGGAAGTCGCAGGCGAGCGCGAGATCGAGCCCGGCCCCGACGGCGGCGCCGTTCAGGAGCGCGACCGTCGGCAGCGGCGCCTCCGCCAGCTCGGTCACGAGCGCGTGGGCGAGCTCGACCCACGGCGAGGAGCCCGCGTCCGCCTCGGTCCCCTCCGCGATCCACGCCTTCACGTCGGCTCCGGCGCAGAAGCCCTTGCCGGCGCCGGTGAGGACGAGGCAGCGCACGTCCGGGTCGGCGACGGCCTCCGCAAGCTCCGAGAGCAGCGCCGCGAGCAGCTCCTCGTCGAGCGCGTTTCGCACCTCGGGTCGGTTCAAGGTCAGGGTGCGGACCGCCCCGTCGTCCGAGCGCAGCACCTTCACGGCGCGACCCTAGCGCAGCGGGCGCCGCCGTGCGGCGGGCGAAATCAGACCAGGCGGGCGGGCGGCCACGCTGACAGACTGTGGCCGTGCGCCGCCTCGGCCTGCGGATCTTCTTCGCGTCGGTCGCCCTCAACGCGGCGCTCGCGATCGTGGCGCTGCTCGCCGGCTCGTTCGGCGAGATCGAGGGCAAGATCCTGTTCAGCTCGCTCTGCGTGACCGGCGCGCTCGTGCTCGTCCTCGCCTGCGAGGCCGCGCGGGGACGCGGCAGGCTCGGCCCGCTGCCTCTGGCCGGCTCGGGGGCGTCGCTCGCGGGCTTCGCGCTGCTCATGGCCGGCGTCTGGGTCGAGTCGAGCGACGACACGTTCTCGCGGGTCACCGGCACCGTGCTCACCCCGGCCGTGGCGGCCGCCCTCGTCAGCGTGCTCTCGCTCGCCGACCTCGCCCCCCGCTTCCTCTGGACGTTCCGCGCCGCCGCCGGGCTGACGCTGGTCCTCGCCGGGCTCGTCGCCGCCGGCATCTGGGGTGAGTTCGACGGCGACTGGTACGGGCGCTGGATCGGCGTCGTCGCGGTTGCGCTCGCCGCCTTCGTGATCGTCGTACCGGTGCTCGCGCGCCTCAGCCGCCGGGAAGCCGGCGAGTCGCCCGCGGTGGCCGGCCGCATCTCCTTCTGCCCGGCGTGCGGGGTGGCGCTGTCGGCCGCGGCGGGCGCCGAGACGCGCTGCGAGGCCTGCGGCGCGGCGTTCGCGGTCACGTTCCGGCGAGGCCGGGACACCGCGGCAGCGGACGGCTGAAGCCCGGCCCACCCCGGCGGCTCCCCGGCGATCCCCACGAGGCGTGCTACGCCCCGCTCCCCGCGACCGGCAGGCCCGACCCGCCGTCCCGGTCTCAGGCCGAGGGCGCTCCCGCTCGCCGGGCGCGGACGAGGCGGGTCAGGTGGGGGACGATCTCGTGCAGGTCGCCGACGACCCCGAGGTCGGCGAGCTCGAAGATCGCGGCGGCCGGGTCGCTGTTGATCGCGACGACCGTGGCCGAGCGCTCCATCCCGATCCGGTGCTGGATCGCGCCGGAGATGCCGCAGGCCAGGTAGACGGCCGGAGCGACGATCCGCCCGCTCTGGCCGACCTGGCGCGAGGCCGGGTACCAGCCGATCTCGACGATCGGCAGCGAGACGCCGACGATGCCGCCGAGCTCCTCCGCGAGCTCCTCGAGCGCGGCGAAGCCCTGACGGCTGCCGACCCCGCGCCCGCCGGCGACGATGATCCCGGCCTCGGCGAGCGACGGCCCCGGAGCCTGCTCCGTGCCGCGCTCGAGCACGGTCACGCTCGGCTCCGGGCTCTCGATCGTCACCTCGAGCCGCTCGACCGCTCCCGCCGTCGCCGCCGCCACGGGCTGGTGCGCCCCGGGCCGCAGCAGCGCCAGCCTCGGGCTACCGCGCCAGCCGACCCGCACGCTGACCGTGTCCTGCAGCGCGCGCCGCACGCCCACGAGCTCGGCGCCGTCGCGCTCGAGGTCGAGGAGATCCCAGTTGAGGCCGGCTTCGAGGCGGGCGGACAGCCCCGCCGCCACGTCGGTCGCGCTGGTCGTGGTGGCGAGCAGCACCGTGTCGTAGCCGGCGGTCGCGACGAGGCGGGCCAGCACCTCGATCCGCGGCCGCGGCGACCCGTCGCCAAGCGCGGCGTCGTCCGCGAGCAGCACGCGCGCCCCGGAGCGGGCCGCCGCCTCGCGGGCGGCCTCCTCGACCCCGTCGCCGAGCACGATCCCGGCGGCGGCGTCCGAGAGCGCTCGCGCCCGGGCCAGCACGCCGAGCGAGTCGTCGGTCGGGTGGCCGCGCTCGTTTTCGACGTAGACGAGGATCGGGCTCAGACGACGCCTCGCGCTACGAGCAGCTCGAGGATCTCGGCCGCCGCCTCCTCCGGGTCGCCGTCCACGAGCCGGCCGCCCTCCCGTCTCGGCACGCCGCCGAGCGCGAGCACGGTCGTGCGCGAGCCGGCCGCTCCGACCTCGCCCGGGTCGAGGCCGAGCTCGGCGGCCAGCGCGAGTCGCCGCGGCTTGTCGCCCGCCCGCTTCAGCTCGCGAAACGTCGGGGGTCGCGGCTCGGCCACGCCGCTCGCGACGGCGACGAGGCACGGTAGCGGAGCCGCGACGAGCTCGAAGCCCTGCTCGGTCTGGCGCCGGACCCGCACCCCGCCGCCGTCGAGCGCGATCTCCGTCGCGCGCGAGATCGACGGGCGGTCGAGCCGCACCGCGACCGCCCCCCAGAGGAGCGCGCCGTTCGAGTCCCCGCCCTGCTGGCCGAAGAGCACGAGCTCGCACGCCTCCTCGGCGATCACGCGGGCGAGGACGCGGCCGGTGGCGAGCAGGTCGGAGCCCTCGAGCAGAGGGTCGGACACGAGCACGGCCCGGTCTGCCCCCATCGCGAGCGCGTAGCGCACGGCGCCTTCGGCCCCGGGCGGCCCGACCGAGATCGCGATGATCTCGTCGGCGCCCGCGCCAGCCGCGCGCAGCTCGCAGGCGCAAGCGACCGCGTGGGCGTCGGCGCCGTTCAGGACGAGCTCCCCGGTGCGGTCGAGCCGCAGCGTGGCCGGGTCGAAGCCCCGCTCGCGCGGGTCGGCGGGAACGGCCTTGACGCAGACCCCGATCCTCATGCCGCGAGGCTCATCACACCTGGCGCGCGGCGCGATGGCCCTCGTACACCGCCTCGTACGTGCCGCGCGGCGCGGTCGCGTCCCCGATCGTCTCGACGCTGACGCCCCGCTCCCGCAGGAGCGCGTGGAGCTCGTTCTCCGAGCGCCGGCCGGTCGCCATCACGATCCAGTCCGCGGGCAGCGTGCGCTCGTCCTCTGCGAAGTGGACGTTGTAGAGCTCGAGGCTCGGCCCGTCGATCCGGCGCACGAAGTGGTCGCAGAGGAGCCGCACCTCGGCCTCGTAGAGCTTGGGGAGGATCCAGTCGAGGTAGACGTCGAGGATCGTCTCCATCCCGACCATCGGCCAGCGCGTGACGAGCGTCACCTCGGGGAAGGTGCCGTTCTTCGCGATCGCGACGGCGGTGAGCGGGGCGGCGACGTCGCAGAGGTCGTCGAGCACGACGACGTTGCCGGACGGCTTGACCTTGCCCGTGACGACCTCGTCCCAGCCGACGCAGTTCCCCGTCTGCCAGCCGGGGAGTGACTCGCCCGTCCAGCCCTGGAAGCCGTCGCGGCAGACGCTCGCTCCGGTCGCGACGACCACGTGGTCCGGCCGCTCCGCCGCGAGCACCCCGTCCAGGTTGTCAGCGGTGACGGGAGCGGTCGTGCGGATCTCGGCTCCGTTCTTGCGCGCCTGCGCCGCGAGCCAGCGCTCGATCTCGCGGTAGTTCTCCCGGCCCGGGAGCAGCGCCTGGACGCGGACGTGTCCCCCGGTCTCCGCCTCCCGCTCGAGCACGACGACGTCGTGCCCGCGCGCGGCGGCGATGCGCGCGTACTCGAGGCCGGCTGGCCCGGCCCCGACGACGAGCACCCGCTTGCGCGCGTCCGCGGCAACCAGGGTGCCCTGGCCCCACACGCGCTCGCGACCGACCTCGGGGTTGTAGACGCACTGCACCCGGCCGCCGCGACTGACGCTCTTCCAGCAGTGGTTCGCGGCGACGCAGTGGCGGATGTCGTCGGCGCGCCCCTCGAGCGCCTTGCTCGCCCACTGCGGGTCGGTGAAGTGCTGGCGAGCGAGGCAGATCGCGTCGGCGTCGCCGTCGGCGAGCAGCCGCTCGGCCAGCTCGGGGGTCGTGATCCGGCCGACGAGCAGCACCGGCTTGCCCGAGACTTCCCGCACCGCTCTCGTGTAGCTGCGCTCCCAGCCGCCCTCGAACTCCATCGGCGCGTGGATGAACGCGTGGTGGACGCCGGCGGAGACGTCGACGTAGTCGATGTCGGCCTCGCGCTCGAGGTCCTGCACGATCCGCTTCACCTCGTCCAGCTCGAGGTCGCCGGGCCAGAACGAGGTGGTGTTGATCCGGTAGCCGACGAACGGCCCGTCCCCGACGCCCTCGCGCAGCCGCCGCAGCGCCTCGAGCGGGAAGCGGAGGCGGTTCTCGTACGACCCGCCCCAGCGGTCGGTGCGCTTGTTGTAGAGCGGCGAGAGGAACTGCCAGGGGAGGTAGCCGTGCGAGAGGTGCAGCTCGACCCCGTCCAGGCCGGCGGCGATCGCCCGTCGCGCCGCCGAGCCGTACGCCGCGAGGATCTCCTCGATCTCCTCCTCGTCCATCTCCTTCGGCGTCGACGCGCCCGGGAACTCGCCCAGCGGCACCTGGCTCGGGGAGAGCGTGTACCAGGTCGCGTCGAGGTCGTAGGTCGACTCCTGCTTGAACGTCGGGAAGCCGCGCACGCCCGCGTGCCAGAGCTGGATCGCGAGCTTGCAGCCGTGCGCGTGCACCGCTTCGGCGATCCGGGAGAGCGGCTCGATCTGGCGGTCGTCGAAGAGCTGGGGCATGAGCAGCGGCGCCATGATCGAGCTCGGGTGGACGTGGGTGCCCCCGATGATGATCAGGCCGACGCCGCCCCGGGCTCGCTCCTCGTAGTAGGCGACCGCCTGATCGGTGAAGAGGCCGTTCCAGGGATCGGACACCCAGCTCGGGCACGTCGGGGGAAACACGACCCGGTTTCTCAGCTCTGTGTTTCGGATCGTCCAGGCGGAGAACAGGTTCGGGTAGGCGCTCACCGGGCGGGCCTCCTTGTCCGGGGTCGGCTGGGCGCGAGCATAGAGCGGCCGGCCGGCCGGGGCAACTGGCGAGATACCCTGATCCGGTATCGAGCGAGGAACTGGCTCGCCTGGCCGCGTTTCCTGCTATCCTGGGCGGCTCGGAATGGGGGTATTCCGCGAAGCAGCCGCCACGGCGGCGCCTCCGGCGGCCGGATCGCCGCCGGACGGGGCTGACGAGAACACGAGCCGGTCGCACCGGCCCTGGGATGACGTGCCCATTCGCGACGGGCGCGACCTCGCCTCGGACGAGCTCTGGGACCTCTCGCTCGCGCTCTCGCGCTCGAAGCGGGCGGTGGCGATCGATCCACCCCTGCTGCCGAAGGCCCGGCGCGCGAGCGTCTCGCTGATCATTGCCGCGGTCGCGGCCGCGACGCCGGCGCTCGCCTCGGCGCACTCGCGCTCGGGCCGGAGCTCGGCGGCCGCGGAGGTTCTCGGCCGCTCGCCGCTCGAGCGCGGCGACCGGGGCCCGGCCGTCGAGCGGCTCCAGCGGGCGCTCGGGATTGTCGCCGACGGGATCTTCGGCCGGCAGACGCTGAAGGCCGTCCGCGCCTTCCAGAAGCGCGCGGGGCTGACGGTGGACGGCATCGCCGGCCCGAGAACGCTCGCGGTGCTCGACGGGCGCGAGGTGGCGGCGGCCGGCGGCACGGCGCTCGAGCGCGGCGATCGCGGCACCGCCGTCCGGCGGCTCCAGCGGGCGCTCGGGATCAGCGCCGACGGGATCTTCGGCCGGCAGACGCTGAAGGCCGTCCGCGCCTTCCAGAGGCGCGCGGGGCTGACGGTGGACGGCATCGCCGGCCCGAGAACGCTCACCGCCCTCTCCGCGGCGCGCGCGCTGGAGCGCGGGCTCGCCGGGCGGACGCTCGAGCGCGGCGATCGCGGCCCCGCGGTCGAGCGCCTCCAGCGGGCGCTCGGGATCGTCGCCGACGGGATCTTCGGCCCCCGGACAGCGGAGGCGGTCCGCTCGTTCCAGCAGCGCGCCGGGCTCGAGCCGGACGGGATCGCCGGCCCGGCGACGCTGGCCGCGCTCGCGAACGGGGCGGGTGGCCGCGAGGCCGACCAGCCCGAGGAGCCGGCCGCGGACACCGCGACCCCGGCCGACATCGACGGGCGCCTCGGCGCGGCGCTCGCGCTCGCCCGCGAGCTCGGCCTGAAGCTCGTCTCCGCCCATCGCCCCGGAGCGATCATCGAGTCGAGCGGCCAGCCCTCGGATCACGGGGTCTACCCCTCGAGGGCGATCGACGTCAGCGGGACGCCGGCCGAGATGGAGCGCTTCGCGCGGAAAGTCGCCGGGATGAAAGGTGTCGACACGGTCATCTACTCCGGCGTCGGGATCTGGACCGCGGGCGGCGGCTGGGGCGAGATCCGCACCTCGGTCACGTACGACACCCACCTCGACCACGTCCACGTCGACACGTTCTGAGCCGCTGGCGGGAGCGGGCACGAGCCCGCAACCGGCTCACGGCCCCGCCGCGCGCGCGAGCGCCGAGGGGGTCTGACAGCCGTCGGTCGCCGGCGCCTCGTGGATCAGCTCGTCGTTCTCGAGGGCGGCCACCATGAACAGGGGCGTTCGAGCTCGCCCCAGTGCATGGCCACCCCGTTTGGTGCGCCGGCGCGCCTCCACCCGGTCGTCGAGCCCGCGATAGGGGCGGGGCGCGGAAGCCCCCGGAGGACGGCCACGATACCCGCGCACGCCGTAGTCGGCGCCGCGCGCGCCCGCGCCGGTCGCGATCTCGGCGGACAGCTTCCCGGCGAGCCGGATGGAACGCGGACAGACGGCGTCAGCCACCTCGAGCAGCTCGGCGACAGCGCCGAGGACGCCCTGCGACATGGTGCTGCTCGCGGCCGGGTGGTACGCGGACGAGCTCGCGACGACCCGGCTGTTTCGCGCGCCCCGGGGGCCGGCGAGGGCGGGCCCGCGGTGCTCGCGGCCCCACCGTCGCCTGACCGCCGGCTCGATCAGCCACCCTGCTCGATCGTCGCCGCGGTGACGACGCCGCCCTCGACCGTGAACGTGACGCGGCCGGGCACGAGATCCTCGGTGAGCGCGAGATCCTCGCCGTCCTCGCGCCCGACCCGCCACTTGCGGCCGTTCTCCTCCGCGAAGGAGCTCGCGACCTCGAGGGTCATGCCCACGAAGTCGAAGCCCTCGAGCACGTCGCCGGCCAGCATCGTACCTCCGCTCGCGCCCGTACCGGAGTCCGGCTCGACCGGGAGCGGCGCGTCGGTCGCTGCGGGTGTCGGCGTGACCTCCCCTGCACCACCACCGCCGCAGGCGACGAGCCCGATCGCGCCGGTGACAACCGCGGTTGCGAGCGCGACGTTTCTGATCATCCTGGCCTTCACGGTATCCCCCGTTCTCTCGTGACGTTCTGTCACGAAGTTCGACCGGGCGGGGGCGCGGATGGTTCCCGCGGGCTGAGTCCCCACGGCACTCGAAGGCCATTCCACGTTCCGCTCGGACCCCGGGAGTCGGATCCTCCGCGCTTCGCTCGGGCTCCGAGACGGGGACTTCGCCCGCCCGTGTCTCGGGACCGTGACGGTCGACCGGGTCGCGGGCGCGAGCTCCCGCCCGGCTCGTCTCCGTCAGCCGATCGCCCCGCCCAGCAGCGCCCTCGGCGAGGCGAGGAAGCCGTCCCGCCACGGCTGCCACGCAACGCCGCGACCGAAACGAACGTGACCTGACCCCGCGGCGAGTGGAGCTAGCTCCATCTTCCGCACTTCAGGCCGCTAGCGTTCCTTGCTCGGGCCAGGGAGGCCTGATCTCTAGCAGTTCGAGAATGCGCCGCTGGGTGGCAGTGAGGCGGTCGAGGACGATTCCGTCGGCG
>JADLFG010000020.1 GCA_020845695.1 Thermoleophilia bacterium
CGCCGACGGAATCGTCCTCGACCGCCTCACTGCCACCCAGCGGCGCATTCTCGAACTGCTAGAGATCAGGCCTCCCTGGCCCGAGCAAGGAACGCTAGCGGCCTGAAGTGCGGAAGATGGAGCTAGCCGAAGTCGTGGCGCCTCACCCGCGGCCGCAAACACCAGCCGCCGCACCTTGGAACGGGGTCAGGAACGGGGTCAGACCCCGGGGTCAGACCCCTTGATCCTCACTGACTCAGGTTTTCGCTGCACATCGGCCGCCAAGGCCCTTCGCGACGCGGTCGACCCGGGGTCTGACCCTGGGGTCTGACCCCGTCCGGCTGGCATGAGACACGTCCGAGGTGGCCCGGCTGCGGATAGCTTCAGCCGGCCCGGCGGACGGCCGGCACCTGGTCTGAGACCGCGCGAGCGCGGCGGAGCACCAGCTCGGCCTGGGCACGCGCCCACTCGAGGCGGCGCTCGGTCTCCGCCCGGGCTTCCGCAACCAGGTCAGCCGCCTCGCGCGCGGCCGCCTCGACAACTCGGGCCGCCTCGGCCTCGGCCACCCGGAGCGTCTCCTCAGTCAGCGCCGTGCAGCGCGCCTCGAGCTCGCGCTCCAGGGCGGCAACAGCCGCCTCCCGAGCAGCGACGTCCGCGGTACGACGCCGGGCCTCCTCACTCGTCTCCCGCAGCCTGCGCTCCGCCTCCCTCACGGCGTCCGCCTCGATCCGCTCCGCGAACTCCGCGGCCGCCCGCACCAGGCCGACCGCCTCCGCACGAGCCGCGTGCCCTTCGATCGCGGCCGGCGCCGCCGCCGGCACCGCGGCCGCTCGCACCTGCTGAAGCTCGCGGAGCTGCGCGCTCAGCGAGGCCAGGTGCAGCTGGTAGCGGCGCAAGGCATCGCCGACCGCGGCAGGATCGAGCCCGCCCTTCGCGACCGATGGCAGCTCCTCGAGCCGCGGTAGCGGCATGAGCGTGGTCATGGCGCCTTCGGAGTTCGGCGCCGCGGGCGCGCCTCCTACCCGCTGGCGCCACCCGTGCCGCCGACCCCGGGTGCGAGCCGGATCCCGAGCTCGGCGAGCTGTCCCGGCTCCACATCGCTCGGTGCACCCGTCATCGGGTCGACCCCGGCCTGGTTTTTGGGAAACGCGATCACGTCCCGGAGGTTCCGCTCCCCGGCAACCAGCATCGTCATTCGGTCGATACCGAACGCGATGCCGCCGTGCGGCGGGGCCCCCATGGCGAGCGCGTCGAGCAGGAACCCGAAACGCGACCGTTGCTCCTCGGCCGAGATCCGGAGCACGTCAAACATCCGCTGCTGGAGCTCCTGGCGGTGGATCCTGATCGAGCCGCCGCCGATCTCGACCCCGTTGCACACGAGGTCGTACGCCTGAGCGATCGCCGCGCCCGGGTCGCTCTCGAGCAGCCCCTCCGAGCCCGGCACGGGCGAGGTGAACGGATGGTGGCGAGCCGCCCAGCGCTGCTCGTCCTCCGCCCACTCGAGCAGCGGGAAGTCGGTGATCCAGACGAACCGCCACGCCGTCTCGTCGATGAGCCCGAGTTCCTGCCCGAGCTGGAGGCGAAGCTGGCCGAGCACGCGCGACACGAGCTCGCGCGGCCCCGCCCCGAACAGCACGGTCGAGCCGGGCGCGGCGCGGACGGCCTCGATCTCGGCCTCGGACAGGAACTTCGCGACCGGGGAGCGAATCTCCCCGTCGGCCCCGAAGATCAGGTAAGCGAGCCCGGGCGCCCCCCACTCCTTCGCGAACGTCTCGAGCTGCGCCAGCTCGCCGCGGCTGTACTCGCGCGGCACAGTCAGGTAGCGGACATCCTCGGCACCGGCAAACACGCCGAACCCGGAGTCGCGCGTCACCGCCGTGGCGTCGGCGAGCTCGAGCCCGAAGCGCAGATCCGGCTTGTCCGACCCGTACAGGCGGTCGGCGTCGTGCCACGTCAGGCGCGGGAACGGCGTCTCGAGCGAGACGTCGATGCACTCCCCCCACACCGCCGCCGCCATCTCCTCCATCAGCGCGAAGATCGTCTCTCGGTCCGGGAACGCCATCTCGACGTCGAGCTGCGTGATCTCCTGCACCCGGTCGGCACGCAGGTCCTCGTCCCGGAAGCAGCGGGCGATCTGGTAGTAGCGGTCGAACCCGGAGATCACGAGCAGCTGCTTGTAGATCTGCGGCGACTGCGGCAGCGCGAAGAAGCTCCCCCTCTGAAGTCGACTCGGCACCAGGAAATCTCGCGCGCCCTCGGGCGTCGGCTTCGCGAGGATCGGCGTCTCGATCTCGAGGAACCCGGCAGCATCCATCACACGGCGGATCGTCGAGACCATCCGCGCGCGCAGCCCGATGTTTCGCTGGAGCCTGGGCCGGCGCAGGTCGAGCCAGCGGTGGCGGAGCCGGAGGGTCTCGTCGACGCCCTCCTCGTCGAGCTGGAACGGCAGCGGCGGACAGCGCGACAGCACCTCGAGCGAATCGACCTGGAGCTCGACCTCACCGGTCGGGAGCGACGGGTTGACCGCCTCGGGCGCGCGCCTGACGACCTCCCCCTCGACCCGCAGCACGAACTCGTTGCGGACGCCGTGCACGGCCGCGAACGCCTGCGGGGCCCGCTCCGGGTTGACGACGATCTGGCACTTGCCCGCCCGGTCGCGCAGGTCGACGAAGACAACGCCGCCGTGGTCTCGGCGGGTGTCGACCCAGCCGGCCAGGGCGACGCGCTGCCCGACCCGGTCGGGCGCCACTTCGCCGCACATGAGATCGCGCCAGCGCGTCACCGCAGGAACGTCTCCGCGAGCCGCTCGACGGGAACGGTCGCCTCCTCCGCAGCCGGCCCGGGCTTCACCCGCGCGCCCTCGCCCGTCACGAGCACCCATCCGGGCGCCCCGCTCCGCGCGAGCTGGGTGCGCTGACCCTTCGGCGAGCGGCCCGCGTAGTCGGCGTCGCAGGCGATCCCGGCGGCCCTGAGCAGGGCCATCTGGGCGAGCGCCGCCACCCGGTCGGCGCCCTCTCCGAACATGAAGAACACGTCGATCCGGGGCTGCTCGGCCGTGACCTCGGCGTCGCCGAGCGCGAGCAGCAGCCGCTCGATCCCGGCGCCGAAGCCGACCCCCGGGGTCGGCGGACCGCCGACCTCCTCGACCAGCCCGTCATAGCGCCCGCCGCCCGAGATCGTCGACTGCGCGCCGAGCGCGGGGCCGACGAACTCCCAGGTCGTGCGCGTGTAGTAGTCGAGGCCCCGGACAAGCGTCGGCTCCACCTGGTAGGCGACGCCGCAGGCGTCGAGCAGCCCCCGCACCGACGCGAAATGCTCGCGGCAGGCGGTGCAGAGCGACTCCCCGATCGTCGGCGCGCCTGAAAGCGCGGCCCGCACCGCGGGCGGCTTCGCGTCGAGGTTGTCGAAGACCCGTAGCGGACTTGTGCGCGCCTTCAGACGCGTGTCCTCGTCGAGCTCGCCTTCGCGCGCGGCCAGCCAGGCGCGCAGCCGTTCGAGGTAGGCCGGCCGGCAGTCCCCGTCACCGATCGAGTTCAGGGCCAGGCGGTACGTCGTCACGCCGAGCGTGCGCAGGATCGTGTCGTAGAGCTGGATCAGCTCGGCGTCGACCGCGGGATCGCCGGAGCCGATCGCCTCGACGGAGAGCTGCCAGTGCTCCCGGTAGCGACCCTTCTGGGGCGCCGAGTAGCGGTACATCGAGCCGATCGTGTAGAGCTTCTGTGGCTGCGGCTCGCGGTGCAGCCCGTGCTCGACGTAGGCGCGGCAGATCGGTGCGGTCGCCTCCGGACGCAGCGTCAGAGAACGGCCGCCGCGGTCGGCGAACGTGTACATCTCCTTCTGGACGACGTCGGAGCCCTGGCCCGACGTGCGGACGAACAACGCCGTGTCCTCGAACACCGGCGTCTGGATCCGCCGGTAGGCGTAGAGCCGACAGAGGCGCTCGCAGACGGCGGTCACGTGCTGCCAGAGCGGCTGCTCGGACGGGAGGATGTCGTGCGTGCCGCGGGGAGCCTCGACCTTCACGGCTCGCTGTCCGTCGCGGCCCTGAGCTCGCCCAGGAACGGGTTGGTCGCGAGCTCGCGGCCCAGCGTCGTCGCCGGCCCGTGGCCGGGGTAGACGACGGTCTCGGAGGGGAGGCGGTCGACGAGCGTCCGCAGCGACGAGAGCAGCGTCTCCCAGTCGGCCCCGGGGAGATCGGTACGGCCGACCGAACCGGCGAAGAGCACGTCCCCCGAGAACAGACACCCGTCCGCCGCGTAGGCGAGATGGCCGGGGGAGTGGCCGGGCACTGAGATCGTCTCGAACGAGATCCCGGCCGCCTCGATCGTCTCGTCGCCGTGGAGCAGCACCTCGGGCGTCCACGGGCGCACGTGCACCCCGGGGGGGAGGTAGTCGGCGACACGCTCGAGCAGCGCGCGTTCCGCCTCCGCCATGTGCACGGGCGCCCCGGTGCCCTCGGCGAGGTCGGCGACGCCGCCGAGGTGGTCCCAGTGCCCGTGCGTGACGAGGATCGCGACGCAGCGGGCGCCACGCCCGGCCAGCTCGAGCCGGATCTCCGCGGCGGAGCCGCTCGGGTCGACCACGACCGCCTCCGTCGCGCCCGGCCGGCGCACGAGGTAACAGTTCGTCTCGATCGGACCGAGCGGCAGCTGCGTGACGTCGAGGGGCATCGGCCCGGAGTCTAGATGGTCGCTCCGGGCCTGAGCGAGAGGTCTCAGCGACCGCTGTCGCGGCGCTGCCGCCGCTGCACCGAGCGGTAGATCATCGTGTCGACGAGGTAGCTGAAGGGGATGAAGATCGCGAGCAGGATCGCGGCGTTCAGGATCTTCGCCCCGAGCGCGAGGTCACCACCGGTCACGAACATCAGCAGGAGCAGGATCGGCCCGAAGATCAGGCCTCGCTTGAAGACGCGCGCCCAGGTCGGCGGCGGGATCACGCGCCCGCGGCGGTCGACCACCTTGGGCGCACCGCCCGCCTTCGCCTTTGCGCCCTGCGCGGTCTGGCGGGGCGAATCGACGACCTCCTCCCCCTCCTCGGTCTCGACGACGTACTCGTATTCGTGCCGCTGGAGCTTCTCGCGCCGCCGCCGCTGCTTCTTCGTGGCCATCCTCGCGATTATCGCACTCCCGCCGCGGCGGGCGCGGGTCTGGAGGTGACCGGGGACCGGGCCGGCGCGCCGCCCGCCCGGATCGGCGGATCCCGGCTCAGTCGAGCGCGAGCCAGATCGAGAGCCCGACCACGATCGCAACCGCCGCGAGCAGAACGACGGCCGCGGCGGCGTTGAAGCGAAGCTGGCTCGTGCTGGGCGCCTCGACGTAGTCGAGCCTGCCCCGCCCGGGTCGGGGCCTCCGCGCGGGCAGCTTGGGGGTGGGGAGCGCCACGGACGCGGATTATCGCAGGCCGGTGCCGTCGCGACGCCGGTTCGTGTCCCGCGCCGCCCCGCGCAGTCGCGAGCGGCGCCGCGAGGCGCGCGGTGGCCGGCGCCCGCGGGCGCGCCGCGGCGAGGGCGGCCCCGTCCGCGCTCGTGAATGCTCGCCTGACGTCCACGGCATCCGGTGTGGGTTGCGGTCAGCGGCGGCGGCCGTCTCGCCAGCGCGGCCGGGCACGACGATCGGCGAGACCCATCGGCAGAAGGCGTCGTCGAGGACGAGGATCGTTGCCTCCCGCCGCCGTGACCTGCGCGTGGCCTTCTCGCCGGAGCTGCGGCGCCGCAGCCGCCCGGATGCCGGCTGCCGGCTAGCCGAGGCCTCTGATGCGGAGGGCGGCAGCGTGCGCGGGAAAGCCCTCGTGCTCGGCAAGCGCGAGGATCGCGGGGGCGAGCCGCGCGAGCGCGTCCGGGGTTGCGCCGCCAATCGAGCTCGTCTTCACGAACGTCCGTGCGTTGACGCCCGAGCTGACCCGGGCAAAGCCGCCAGTGGGAAGCGTGGCGGGGATTCCGAGCACGTAGTTCGCAGCGGAGAACGGCGTCGGGCCGAGCAGGATCTCACCGGCGTGCTCCAGCTTCGGCAGGAGCGCCTGCGGGTCGGCGGTGTTGACCTGGAGGTGCTCGGGGGCGTACTCGTTCGCGAACGCGCACGCCTCGTCGAGGTCGCGCACAAGCAGCGCGCCGCCGAAGCGGGAGATCGCGCTGGCCGCGTACTCCCGGCGCCACTCGGGCAGCTCGGCGAGCTGGCGGTCGATCTCGGTGGAGACGGCGGCGACGAGCTGCTCGGACGGTGTCACGAGCAGCGCGGCGGAGTCGAGCCCGTGCTCGGCCTCGTTGAGGACGTCGGCGGCGACGAGCACCGGGTCGGCGCTGTCGTCGGCGATCACCAGGCTCTCGGAGGGACCGAACAGCATCGCCGTCGAGCAGCCGTGGAGCTGCACCTGGAGCTGGGCCGCGGTCACCGCGGGGCTCCCCGGACCCACGATCTTGCTGACGCGCGGGAACGTCTCGGTGCCGAACGCGAGCGCCGCGATCCCGGCGGGACCGTTCGCGCGAAACACGTTCTCGAGCCCGAGCTCGGCCGCGACGACGAGCACGGCCGGGTCGACCTCGAGGCCGCGCCCGGCCGTGGGCGGGACGACCACGGCGAGCTCGGGGACGCCGGCGACGACCGCGGGCATCCCGATCTGCATCAGCACGGACGGGAACGAGCCCTTGCCGCTGGGGACGAACAGGCCGGCGGAGGCGATCGGACGCGCTTGCTCGCCGACGGTGAGACCGGGCGCGAGCTCCGCCTCCCAGGAGGCGTCCGCGAGGACGAGCTCGTTGAAGGCGCGGATGTTCGCGAGCCCGGTCCGGACCGCATCGACCACGGGCCCGGGTACTGCCGCGCGCGCGGCCGTGACCTCGTCCTCCCCGATCCGCAGCCGCTCGGGTGGGCAGTCGACGCCGTCGAAACGCCGAAGCGCGCGGCAGATGGCCTCGTCGCCGCGGAGGCGGACGTCCTCGAGGATCGCGGCGACGGATCGGTTCAGCTCCCCGCCGAGGATCTCGGCGGTCGCACGGTCGAGCAGGACGCGGCGCTCGGCCGGGTCGAGGTGGGTGAGCCTGCGGATCGCGAGCGCGCCCATCACTCCTCCCCGAGCAGGCGTAGCTCGATCACGCGGCGCTCGTCGAGCTCCGGCAGGAGCAGGTGGCGCGACGCGGCGGCCACGGCCGCGCCGGCGGGCATCAGCCCGATCAACTCGCTACCGGCTAGCTCGACGCCGTAGGCGCCCGCCTCCTCGGCGATCCGTTCGACCACGGCGTGCGGCGGGGTCTCCTGCCACCGCTCGAGGTTCATGCTCACCTGGACGAGACCGGCCCGCTCGAGGCGCAGGCCGAGCGCGCGAACCCCGGGCAGGCCGCCGTCCCGCTCTCGGATCGCCCCGGCGATCCGGCGAGCGAGCTCGAGGTCGCGGGAGCGGAGGTTGACGTTGAACGCGACGAGCGGTTGACGAACGCCGACGAGCACCCCGCCCGCGGTCGGGTGGAGGTGCCGAGGGCCTCGGTCGGGGGCGAGCTCCCCGGTGTCGATCCGCCGCTGCAGCTCGGCGGGACCCCCGCGGCGGAAGAACGCCGGCCCGCGCCCGTCCGCGGTCAGTGCGCCGTAGAGGAAGACGGGCAGCTCGAGCTCGGCGGCTATCCGGTCGGCGAGTTCGAGGGCGGCCGCGCGGGCGCGCGGCTCGTCCGCCGGCCGAAGCGGCACGAGCGGGACGACATCGGCGGCGCCGATCCGGGGGTGCACCCCGTCGTGCCCGGTCAGGTCGATCGTACGGACGGCGGCGGCGATCCCGGCGAGCAGCGTCTCGACCAGCTCCCCGGCGGCTCCGACGAGCGTGAACACGGACCGGTTGTGGTCGGTGTCCGCGTGCACGTCGAGCAGCCGCGCGGGCGCCGACAGCGCGGCTCGCAACGCCTCCACGGCTCCGGCGTCGCGAGCGGCGGAGAAGTTCGGGACTGACTCGAGCGGCAGCGACTTCACCACGGAGGCCGACTATATTCGTCCGCTCCCGGACGACGATTGCCTGCCACTGGCCGCCACCGCTCGCTCGCCGCCCTGCAGCGGGATTGCCGGGTCTGCCGAGCGTGCGCCGAAACCGGCTTCCCGATCGCCTCCACGCCGGTTTTCGAGGGCGGCGCCGACCACCGAGCGCTGCTGATCGGCCAGGCTCCCGGCGCGGTCGAGGCCGGGGAGGGCCGCCCGTGGTGCGGCCGCGCCGGCCGAACGCTCCGGCGCTGGCTCGACCTCGACGAGGAGAGCTTCTACCGCCTCTTCTACTGCACGTCGGTCACCCGCTGCTACCCGGGCAAGGCCGCGTCGGGGCGCGGCGACCGCCTCCCGTCCGCGCGGGAGGCCGACCTCTGCCGTGCCTGGCTCGACGCCGAGCTGCGGCTGCTTCGCCCGGCGCTCGTCGTGACGGCCGGCGGACTCGCCGCCCGTCGCGTCCTCGGTCTCGACCGGCTGTCGCCGCACGTCGGCGAGCGCCTCGCGCTACGGGGTGCGGTCGCGATTGCCCTCCCCCACCCCTCGGGCGCGAGCGCCTGGCCGAATGATCCGGCCAACAGCGCGCGGCTCGAGCGCGCGACCGCGCTCGTCCGGGCGGAGCTCGCCCTCCTCGCCGAAGCGTCCGCGGCCGCCGTAGGCCGGCACCGCTTGCGCGGATCGGGCCCGCCCGGCCATGTCCCGGGCGAGACGTGAGGGGTCAGACCCCGGGTCCCGCGCCAGCCCCGTCCAGGCTGCAAACCCCCCTCAGCGAGCGGATCCCCCGCAAGACCTGAGTCGCCTCGCAGCAAGGGGTCTCAGCAAGGGGTCTGACCCCGGGGTCTGACCCCCTCACCCCGCGCCAGCCCCGTCCAGGCTGCAAACCCCCCTCAGCGAGCGGATCCCCCGCAAGACCTGAGTCGCCTCGCAGCAAGGGGTCTGACCCCGGGGTCTGACCCCCTCACCTCGCCGAGCGCGCCTCGCGCTGAGCCGGCGGCTGCCGCCGAGGGGGGCCTCGCGGAGCAGCAGCGCCCCCGGGTCGGGGACTCAGGCGCGCGTTCCGGGCGGCCAGAGTCGCCGGCGCCGGCGGCCGGGAGGCGCGGTACGACCCGGGCGGGACGGGATCGGCTCGCCCGACACGATGGCGCCGGGCACGCCCTCGGTCAGCCAGCGGGCGAGCTCCTCGTCCCCGACCGCGGCGGCGGCAGCGGCGAGGCCGACGCCGCGGCCGCCGGCCGAGTGTGCATCGCTCGCGACGATGTGCGCCAAGCCGCGGTCGAGCAGGTCAAAGGCAGCCGTGCGGGAGCGCCGGCCGAGGCGGCCGTCGACGGACGCGGCCGTGATCTGAACGAGCGCGCCACCGAGAACCAGCGGTCGCAGCCGCTCGGGCTCCGCCTGGATCTGCGGGTTTCGCTCCGGGTGCGCGATCACCGGCACGAAGCCCCGGGCGGCGAGATCGTGGACGATCCGGTCGAGCTCGATCGGCCACTCCACGTAGGGCGGCTCGACCAGCAGGCAGCGGGGATTCCCGCCCAGGCCGAGCCGCGCCAGCCCGACCGCGTCCAGGCACCCGACCCGATCGAAGGCGATCTCCGCGCCGGGCAGCAGCTCGAGCGGCAGTCCCGCTTCCGCCAGCGCAGAGCGCACCTCCGCCGCCCGCCCCTCGATCGTGACGACCTCATTCGGCCAGTCGTCGCGGACGTGCGGGGTACCCGCGATCGCGCGCGTGCCATCCTCGAGTGCGGCGGCGGCCATCTCGAGCGACTCCTCGAGCGAGCCGGCGCCGTCATCGAGGCGGGGCAGGATGTGGCAGTGGAGATCGATCACGACGGCCACCAATGGTACGGTGCACCCCGGTTCGCGCCCGCCACCCGCTCGCTCGGGAGCCGCGCGGGCCGTCGCTAGACTCGTCACGTGGCCGCAGTCCCGTCCGCGGAGGCGTCGCGCGCACGCACGTTCGCGCGCCTGCTCGGCTTCCTGCGTCCCTACCGGCTCTCGCTCGTGGCGTCGATCGTACTCGCGGTCGGCTCGCAGGCGGCCGGGATGGCGATCCCATGGCTGACCGGCCTCGTGATCGACCGCGCCATTCCCGACGAGAACACCGGCCAGCTCGTTCTGCTCGTCGCGCTTGTCGCCGCGCTCGGCCTCGTCAAGGCGATCTTGATGGTCGGGCGGCGCTTCATCGCGGGCCGCCAGTCGCTCGGGGTCGAGTACGACATCCGCGGTGCCCTCTACGGGCACCTGCTCCGCCTCTCCTACCGCTTCTTCGACCGCCACCAGACCGGGCAGCTCATGTCCCGCGCCACGGTCGACCTCCAGAACGTCCGCTTCTTCCTCGGCTACGGGCTGATCTTCCTCACCCAGCACGTCCTCACCGTCGTCGGCGTGAGCGCGCTCCTGTTCCTGATCGACTGGCTGCTCGCCCTGATCGCGCTCGCGATCACGCCGCTGCTGGTCGCGGTCGCCTGGCGCTACAGCCACGTCTCGCACCCCGTGCTGCGCGACGTCCAGCAGCGTCTCGCCGACATGACCACCGTCGCCGAGGAGTCGATCGTCGGCGTCAACGTCGTCAAGGCGTTCGCGCAGGAGCGCCGCCAGCAGGAACGGTTCCGCGAGCGGACGGAGGCGATCTTCCGCCAGTCGCTGCGAGCCACCCGCCAGCAGGCGCTCTACCTGCCGCTGCTCTCGTTCCTGCCGCTGCTCGCGCAGGCGGCCGTGCTGCTCGTTGGCGCGCGCCTCGTGATCGACGACCACCTCTCGGTCGGAGCGTTCGTCGCCTTCAACGTCTACCTGCTCATGCTCGTCTTCCCGCTGCGAATGCTCGGCATGTGGGTCGGCCAGATCCAGCGGGCGGCCGCCTCCGGCGAGCGGATCTTCGAGATCCTCGACGAGCCCGAGGAGATTCGCGAGCGCGCGGGCGCGCGGGAGCTTCCGCCCGGTCGCGGCCGGATCACGTTCGAGCGCGTCACGTTCGGCTACGACCCGGCGCACCCGGTGCTGGCCGGCGTCGACCTCGAGCTCGAGGCCGGCACGGTGGTTGCCCTGATCGGACACACGGGCTCCGGCAAGACGACGCTGACCGCGCTCGTGCCCCGCTTCTACGATCCGCAGGAGGGCCGCGTGCTCGTCGACGGCGTCGACGTCCGCGAGCTCACCCTCCCGTCCCTTCGCCGGGCGATCGGCGTCGTCTCTCAGGACCCGTTCCTGTTCTCGACGACGATCGCGGAGAACATCGCGTTCGGCGTCGCGGGCGCGACCGACACGGAGATCGAGCGGGCCGCCCGGCTCGCGCAGGCGCACGAGTTCGTGGCCGCCCTCCCCGACGGCTACGAGACCGTGATCGGCGAGCGCGGGATCACGCTCTCTGGCGGCCAGCGCCAACGCATCGCGATCGCGCGCGCGCTCGTCCTCGACCCGCGGATTCTCGTCCTCGACGATGCCACCGCTTCCGTCGACGCCTCCACGGAGTCCCGGATCCGCGCCGGCCTGCGCGAGGTGATGCGCGACCGCACGACGCTGATCATCGCCCACCGCCTCTCCACGATCTCGCTCGCCGACGAGATCGTCGTGCTCGACCGCGGCCGGGTTGCCGCCCGCGGCACGGCCGCCGAGCTGCGCGACGCGAGCACGCTCTACCGCGAGCTCGAGGAGCGCGGACTCGTCGCCAGCGGGCTCGCGCCCGAGGAGCTCGAGGTGACCGCGTGAAAGTGCACCAGCCGGGCCAGTACGGCTCGCACGGCGGGCGCCCCCGGGTCGACGACTGGAGCTGGGCCCGCACCGTCAGGCGGGTGGCGGTGCTCGCGCGGCTCGCTCGCCCCTACCGGCTGCGCGTGGTCGGCGGGGTGGCCGCGCTGCTCGCCGCGACCGCCGCGTCGCTCGCGCCGCCGTTTCTCGTCAAGGTCGCGATCGACCGCGGCATCCGCGACGGCGATCTCGGGCTCGTAGCCTGGGTCGTCGCCGCCTTCCTCGTCGCGGGCGCAATCGGCTGGGCCGCCGGGCTGGCGCAGACGTACCTGACGAGCTGGGTCGGGGAGCGAGTCCTCGCGGATCTGCGCCAGACGCTGTTTCGCCACCTCGGTCGGCTCTCGCTCGGCTACTTCGAGCGCAACCGCACCGGCGCGGTGATCTCGCGGCTGACGAACGACATCGAGGCGCTCGACCAGCTCGTCACCGAGGGCGTCACGAGCCTCGTCCAGAACACGCTCGTGCTGGTCGGCTCCGCTGCGATCCTCGTCGTCCTCGACTGGCGCCTGGCACTAGCGACGCTCGCCGTCTTCCCGCTCATGACCGTCGCGACGACGATCTTCCGCCGCCGCTCCACCCGCGCCTACCGGAGCGTGCGCGAGCGGCTCGCCGCCGTGACGGCGTCGCTGCAGGAGGACATCGCGGGCATGCGCGTCGTGCAGGCGTTCGCGCGTGAGCGGGTGAGCGGCGAGCGCTTCCGGGACGTCAACGAACGCTACCGGGCCGCGAACTACGAGACGGTTGTCCTGAACGGCCTCTACTTCCCGTTCGTCGACTTCCTGGCCTCCGCGGCGACCGCGGTCGTGCTCGGCTTCGGCGGCTACCTCGTCTTCGACGGCTCGCTCACGATCGGCGCCCTGTTCGCGTTCATCGGCTACCTCGCGAACTTCTTCGACCCGGTTCAGCAGCTCTCGCAGCTCTACAACACCTTCCTGGCCGCGGTCGCGGCGCTCGACAAGATCATCGATGTGCTCGAGGAGGAGCCGGAGATCGCCGACCGGCCGGACACGGTGGCGCTCCCGTGCGTCGAAGGTCACGTCCGCTTCGAGCATGTCCGCTTCGGCTACGGCGGCGGCCCCGAGGTCCTGCACGGGCTCGACCTCGACGTGCCCGCCGGGACGACGGTCGCGCTCGTCGGGCACACGGGCGCGGGAAAGTCGACGATCGCGAAGCTGCTCGCCCGCTTCTACGACCCGCGCGGGGGGCGGATCACGATCGACGGGCACGACCTGCGCGACGTGACGCAGGAGAGCCTGCGGCGCCAGCTCGGGATCGTGCCGCAGGAAGGCTTCCTCTTCTCCGGCACGATCCGGGACAACATCGCGTTCGGCCGGCCGGGCGCGTCCGAGGAGGACGTGGTCGCCGCGGCCACGGCCGTCGGAGCCCACGAGTTCATCTCGGAGCTCCCGGGCGGCTACGACCACGAGGTCGGGGAGCGCGGGGGCCGGCTCTCGCTCGGGCAGCGCCAGCTCGTCGCGTTCGCACGGGCGCTGCTGGCCGACCCGCGCCTCCTGATTCTCGACGAGGCCACCTCGAGCGTCGACCTCGCGACCGAGCGGCGCATCGAGCAGGCGCTCGGGCGGCTGCTCGCCGGCCGTACCGGGTTCGTGATCGCCCACCGCCTCTCGACGATCCGCCAGGCTGACCTGATCGTCGTCCTCGAGCACGGCCGGATCGTCGAGCAGGGCACGCACGAGCAGCTCCTCGCCCGAGGCGGGCACTACCTCGCGCTCTACGGCGACTGGGCCAGAGCTGTCGCCTGACCAAGGCGCGCCACGAGCTCCCGGGTCGGCTTGAACACGACGCGGCCGGGTTTCGCGCCGCCTCGGTTGTAGGCGTAGGCGAGTCCGGCCGGCTCGAGCTCGGCGTCGACGGGCCCGCTCGCGGAGGTCGAGAACAGCGCCTCGAGCCCGGTCTCGAGGTCGAGCACGCGGACGGTGGTTCCCACCAGGTAGGCGGCGAGCGTCCCCTCAAGATCGGTCAGGATGCCGCCCGCGGCGAGCGGTCGCGTCCGCTCGAGCTCGCCGCTGACGGCGTCGTAGAGCTCGAGCGAGTCGCCGCGCTGCACGGCCAGGAGCGAGCCGCTCAGCGCCGCCGTCACGGGGGCCGCGCCGGCGGCGAGCGCGACCTCGGCGCGCACCGCGCCGAGGCGGCCGACGATCGTGACCGTCCGTTCCTGGAGCGTCACGATCCGGTCGCCGTCGACATCGACCACCCGGTACGCCGACGGGCCCGTACGGATCGGGTCGGCCCTGCCGACCCGGCGCAGCTCCTCGTCACCGATCACCTCGACGGGGTCAGGGCCGGCGGCGGGCTCGTCGCAGCGCGGGCCGTTCCACTCCCAGCCGGCCGGAACGGCGGTGCAGACGCTCCAGGCGCCGTACGCGATCACGTCGTCGTCGCCGTGAAGGCCGCCGACGTAATCGCCGTCCGGGTTGCCTTCGGCACCGTTGTGGTTCTCGGCGAACGCGACCTCGTGCGACCGGGTCTGGCCGAGCGTGCGGCGCATCAGGACGAGGTCCTGGAGGTTGCCCTGGTAGACCTCGAGCCACGCGAGGCGCGTCCCGGCGAGCGCCAGCGCCCCCGGGTATTCGCCCGCGGAGGTCTCGTCGCCGCCGCAACTCGTGCCGGCCGCGAACCCCGAGAGCGCCCCGGTCCGCGGCCGCCAGACCCTGATCCGGTCGCACCCGTTGCCGATGGGGGCCGCGGCGTAGGCGATCCGCCCGCCGTCGGCGGCGAGGAGGAGCACCCGCGAGCTCACGGTGAGCGCCGGCGCCGGTACGGCCACCGCTGCAGACGTCCAGACGAGCGAGGCAGCCGCGACGATCGCGACGAACGCGCACCGTGCGCGCATCCGTCGAGTATAGGGGGTCCGGCGCCGCTCATCTAGGCTAGCGCGGATGGATCCGGGCCGGGTGCTGCGGGACGCGTGGGAGCTCTACCGAGAGCACCTCGGCCGCTTCGCCACGATCGGGTTCGTCTTCTATGCCGCGCTCGCCGCGCTCAGCATGGTGCTCGTCCTCCTGCTCGGCGAGACCGGGCTGTGGATCTCGCTGTTCATCTCGCTCGCGGCCGTGTTCTGGCTCCAGGGCGCGCTCGTCGAGGCCGTCGCGGACGTCAGGGACGGGCGGCCCGACCTGACGGTGCGCCAGACGTTCGAGCGGGTCGGCAGGCGCGTGAACGTGCTCAGCGTCGCGGGCGTGCTCGCGAGCATCGGCGTCGGGATCGGGCTGGTCTTCTTCATCGTCCCGGGCCTCGTGCTCCTGACGTGGTGGGCGCTGATCGTGCCCGCGATCATGCTGGAGCGCAGCGGCGCGCTCGCCGCGTTCGGGCGCAGCCGCCTGCTCGTCGCCGGCCACGGCTGGAGCGTCTTCAGCGTGGTCGCGGTGACCACCGTGCTCATGGTCGCCGCCTCGCTCGTGATCGGCCTGCTGCTGCGGCCGCTGCCGGATTGGCTCGAGGGTCTCGCGACGAACCTCGTCTCGAACACGTTCTTCGCCCCCTACGCCGCCGTCGCCTGGACGCTCGTGTACTACCGGCTGCACGAGCTCAAGGAGCCGGCCGGCCGTGCCGCGTGAGGCTCGGCGCCGCGGGCGCTTCCGGCGAGGCCGAAGACACGCGCGGTCCTCGTAGAGACCGCGCTGGACAACTCGTGGGCGCTCTTCCGGGTCAGCGAGGTGTCGACGGCGAGGATGCTCGGATCGGGGCTCGGGCCGCCTGCGGAGGTGGTGGCGCAGCTCGGCACGGCGGCGGAGAAGCGGCTCGCTCCCCTCGGCCGGCTCGAGCGTAGCCGCGACTGAGCGATCTTCGTCAGGCGGGGCGGCGGACGGTGGCGAGAATGACGCCCGGTCCGACGAAAGGAGCGTGTGATGAGAGGCCGGCTCCCGCTCGTGCTGTCACTCGTCGCGCTGATGGTTGCCATCCTCGGCTGGACGCCGGTAGGCGAGGCCGCCGAGGGCTGGGTCAAGCGAGCGCCGTACGCGAACAACGCGGGCAAGGTGAACGGGATCAAAGCGTCGAAGACGCCGATGCCGGGGCGGCTGCTCGCGCTCGACCCGGCGGGCCAGTTCCCCGCCTCGGTGCTGCCGCAACCGCCGCAGCCGCCGACGACGGACGCGTTTTCCGTCTACCGGAACGGCGCGGTCCCGATCGCCGCGGCCTGGACGACGGTCGCTCAGCTTCCCCTGCCGGACGCCGGCGCCTACGTCGTGATCGCGAAGGCGGAGGTGTCGAACTCGCACGCGACCGCGCGAGGGGCTGCCGACTGCGCGCTCCAGGCCGGAGTCGACTCCGACCGCGGCCTGGTCGTGCTCGAGCCGGGCAGCGCCCGCACCGACGTCGCGACCATCACCCTCACCGTGGTCCACCAGACCGGCGGGCTCGACACGGCAGTGCTCAGCTGCAACGACTTCGTCGGTGGCGCCGTGACCGCGTCGAACACAAAGGTGACGGCGATCAGGGTCGACAACCTGACGAACGCTCCCGGCTAGCGGTCGCCGGAAGCGTGGGTTGGAGATCGGGCCCGGGCGCGGCCAGCTCCCGGGCGTGCGGCGGCTCGCCCGGGACTCGGAGGTCGACGCGCCGGCCCGCGCGTCGCTGTTCGAGGGGCTCTCCCGCAGGGAGCTGATCCAGCTCGCGAAGGCGACGGAGGACTTGGCCGTCCCGGCCGGGAAACAGTTCTGCCGGAAGGGCACAACGGGCTCCGAGCTCTTCGTGATCGTCGAGGGCGAGGCAGCGGTGACGGAGGGCAGGCGGCGCATCAACACGCTCCCGGCCGCAAGGTCGACGACGTCGGGCGGAAGAAGGGGCGGTGACGGAGGGCAGGCGGCGCATCAACACGCTCCCACCCGGTGACGTCTTCGGGGAGATCGCTCTCGACGAGCGGACGAGGCGCACAGCGGCCGTAACCGCGCTGACGCCGGCCCGCTCCTTCGCGCCACCCGCCAGGGCTTCCTCGCGCTGCTCGAGCGCACCCCGGGCGTCGAGCGCACGGTGCCGCGAGCCCTCGCCCGGCGCGTCCCCGACAGCGAGGGTCGGCTGACCCGGCGACCCGATCGCCGTGGCGCTCGGCTAGACTGGCTGCGCCGTTGCGGGGTCGTCTAACGGTAGGACGCCTGACTCTGGATCAGGTAGTCAAGGTTCGAATCCTTGCCCCGCAGCCTGGAGAAAGCCCCGCAAACGCGGGGCTTTTTTCTCTCCACGACCACCCTCGTGCCGAGGCGTCCGGGCGTCCGCCGTGTTGAGCCCATGTTGAGGGGTCTGACCCCTCAACCGGACCGCGATGGAACTTCCGCGACGGATCACGACGCGGCCGCGGGCGCCGCCTCGGACCACACAGAAGCCCGCGCGAACCGGTCGTCGATCCGGAGATCGGAGATCAATCCACGCGGGCAGCGCCACTCTACGACACGCTCCGGCCCGTGTCAAGTGGCCGGACGGGCGCACCCGGCTAGGCTACCCGGGGATGTCCGGACTCGACCCCGAGGGAGCGCCTCCTGGCCGCTGGCGCCCGGGCCGCGGGTCATCCCCCGGCGGTACACGCACCGGCGGCAGCCGCTCGCACGCTCGCGCTCGCTCGCCCCGCGCGAGAGGGTGGTCGGTAGCACGCATTCTTCCCGCCGTCGCGCTCGGCGCGCTCGCCTTCGCCCCCGCTGGCCACGCCCGCCTGCTCGAGCCGCCGACCGGCGGGGGCGGCGTCTCCTCGAGCGAGCTGCGCCTCGAGCTCGTGAAGACGATCGGCGGCGCGATCTCGCCGAAGTCGATCGTCGTCTCCCCCACCGGGCTCGCGCTCGCCCAGAACATGATGTACCGCCACACGGTCACCGCCTACGACCGCCGCCTGCGCCTTGTGAAGACCATCCCCGACGCGGTCCGGCTCGCGAAGCTCGGCCACCCCGACTACCCGGGCGTGTCGCGCGGCGCCCCCGTCGAAGCGGCGTTCAGCCCCGACGGCGCCCACGCGTACGTGTCCAACTACTCGATGTACGGGCCGGCGTTCGGACCGGAGGGCAGCGACGTCTGCTCCCCCGCCTCCGGCTACGACCGCAGCTTCGTCTACCGGATCGACACGCGCCGCCTCGCGATCGACCAGGCGATCCGGGTCGGCGCCGTGCCGAAGTACGTGGCCGTGACCCCCGACGGGAGCCGCGTCCTCGTCACGAACTGGTGCTCCTACAGCCTCAGCGTCATCGACCTCGAGCGCGGCCGAACGGTCAGGGAGATCCCGCTCGGCCCCTACCCGCGCGGGATCGCCGTCAGCCCCGGCGGACGACGCGCCTACGTCGCGGTGATGGGCTCGACCGACATCGCCGTCGTCGACCTGCGCACGTTCCGGGTCCGCTGGCTGCGCGGCGTCGGCACGAGCCCCCGCCACCTCGTGATCGGCCCGGCCGGACGCTACCTCTACGCGACCCTGAACGCCGACGGCCGCGTCGCGAAGATCGACCTGCGCCGCGGCCGTGTCGTCCGGACGGTCGCGACCGGGAGCGCGCCGCGCAGCATGGCGATCGCGCCCGACGGCCTCTCCCTCTACGTCGTCAACTACGGCTCCGACACGGTCTCGAAGGTGCGCACCCGCGACCTGCGCGTGCTGCAGACGGTGCGCACGAACGCCGACCCGATCGGGATCGCCTACGACGGCCCGACCCGCCGGGTCTGGGTCGCCTGCTACTCCGGCAGCCTGATGGTCTTCCGTGACGCCCGAGCCTGAGCTCAGGCGGACGGGTCGAGCCCGATCTTGCCGCGAACGCCGCCCCGCTCGAGCCGGCCGTGCGCCTCGGCGACGCGGGACAGCGGCAGCACGCTCTCGAGCAGCGGGCGCACCTGGCCGCTCTCGACGACGGCGCGCAGGTCGTCGAGAAGGCCGCGGGACGGTGGCGTGAACACGAACTGGATGCTCGCGTTGCGCTCCCAGAGCGGCAGCAGATTCTGCGGCGCCGGGATGTCCACGATCGTCACGACCCGCCCCGAAGGCCTCAGTAGCAGGCCGGCGCGCTCGATCGCGTTGCCTCCGATCGTGTCGAGCACGAGGTCGGCACCGCCCTCCGCAAGCACGGCTGCGACGACGTCCTCCCGCGTGTAGTCGATCGCCCGGTCGGCGCCGAGCGAGCGAACGAACTCGATGCTCCCGCCCGAGCAGGTCGCAAGCACGCGCGCACCCGCCGCCTTCGCGATCTGGACCGCGTGCGAGCCCACGCCGCCCGCCGCGGCGTGGATGAGCGCGGTCTCGCCGACGCGCAGGTTCCCGCGACGCACGAGGCACTCCCACGCGGTCCCCGCCGCGACCGGCAGCGTCGCCGCCTCCTCGTGCGTGACGTTCGCGGGCTTGCGGGCCGCGAGCGTCTCGGCGACGCAGGCGAGCTGCGCGTAGCTGCCGGCGCCGGTGAACGCCGGCAGGAGCGCGTAGACCTCGTCCCCGGGCCGGAAGTCGCGGCAGCCGGGTCCGGTCGCCTCGACGACGCCGGAGACGTCCGAGCCGATGATCGCGGGGAGCGTCATCGCCTCGCGGTAGTCGCCGCGGCGCTGCTGCACGTCGAACGGGTTTGCCGAGGTGGCGCGCACGCGGACGAGCAGCTCCCCGGGCCCCGGCTCGGGGTCGGGCACCTCCGCGGGCCGCAGCTCCTCCGGGCCGCCGAACGCGTTCAGGACGACCGCGCGCATCCGTCCATCCTATGCCCCTTCCGGGGACGGCCCACCGACAGCGGCCACCCGGGGGCGTACGATGCAATGCATGCGCACACGCCTTCTCGCGATCCTCTGCGCGGCTGCGCTGGCCGCACTGCCCGCGGTCGCGATCGCAGCGGTCGAGCGGGGCCCGTTCACGCCCGGGAAGGGTGCCCGCGGCGTCCGGATCGGGATGACGCGGGCGCAGGTGGTCGCGAAGCTCGGGCAGCCGCTCTACGAGAACGCCTACGGGTACATGCAGTACTCGCTGAACAACCTCTTCGACGTCTACCTCGACGCGTCCGCGTCGCCGAAGCGGGTGCGGATGATCGGTATCTCCGGCCCGAAGTTCTGCCTCGCCGGCACCGACATCTGCCTGCTCGCGAAGGGCGGCCTCGGCAAGCTGAAGCAGCGCTACGGGACCGACCTCGTCGTGACGCAGCTCGAGAACGGCGAGGACGTCTACCGCCTGACCCGGACGTTCGGGGGCTGCGAGACGTACACGGACTTCTCGGCCACCGGCTCCGCCGGCAGCGCCCGCCTCACCCAGGTCTTCATCCTCACCTCGAGCGGCAGCGCCTGCTGAGCCCGGATCCGCTACGCTGCCCGTGGACTTCCGGCCCGCGGCCGGGAGGCTCCCGGAGGCCGAGTCCTCCGGGACTCGTTCCGGGCGCATTCGTCTAGTGGCCTAGGACGCCGGCCTCTCACGCCGGTAACACGGGTTCGAATCCCGTATGCGCCTCTCCGCTGCCGGGTCAGCGCCCGGCGCGCATGCCCGCAAGCTCGAGCACGACTCGGGCGACGTCGGCGGGGCCGGGCAGCACCGCCCGCTCGAGGCTGGGTGCGGAAGGGATCACCCCGTCTCGCGCGGCGACGCGCCGGACCGGGGCGCGCAGCTCCGCGAAGGCCGCCTCCTGGACGCGCGCCGCCAGCTCGGCGCCGACGCCGGCCGTCAACGTCCCCTCCTCGAGGGTGACGAGCGCGCCCGTGCGCGCGACCGACTCGAGCACCGGGTCGAGGTCGAGCGGCGCGAGGCTCGAGAGCGCGACCACCTCGCAGAACACCTCCTCCTCGAGAATCAGCTCCGTCGCAGCCTCGAGCGCGGCCGGCAGCATGCCCCCGTAGGTCGCGATCGTCGCCGCCGCGCCCGCGAAGTCGCTGCCCGAGAACGAGAGCGCCGGGTACGGGCCCGCCGTCTCCCGGCAGCGCAGATCGCCGACATGGCCGCCCTCGGGCCGGCGGTTCTCCCGCCCGTACATGAGCTTGTTCTCGATGAAGAAGACCGGGTCGTCGTCCTCGACCGCCGCCTCGAGGAGCGCGCCCAGGTCGTGGCACTCGCTCGGCGCGACCACGCGCAGGTTCGGCACCCCGACGAGCAGCTTCTCGAGCGACTGGCTGTGGGTCGGCCCGTAGCCGCGGCCACCGCCCATCGGCGTGCGAACGACGAGCGGCACCGTCACCTGCCCGTCGTACATCTCCCGGAACTTCGAGATCCCGTTCACGATCTGGTCGAGGCCGAGCGTGACGAAGTCCCCGAACATGATCTCGAGGATCGGCCGGTAGCCCCTGATCGCGAGCCCGGCGGCCACCCCGACGAGCGACGCCTCGCTGATCGGCGTCGCCAGCACGCGCCCGCCGAACCGGTCCGACAGGCCGGCCGTGACCTTGAAGGCGCCCCCGTACGGGTCGAGCACATCCTCGCCGAGCAGGTAGACGTCATCGCGGCTCGCGAACAGCTCGTGCAGCGCCCCGTTCAGGGAGTCGACGCAGCGCCCCGCCATCCGCTACCCCGCCTCCGGTGCGGTGCCGGCTGCGGCAAGCGCCGCCGCTAGCTCCGCCTCGCACGCCCGCTCGATCGCCTCCCGCTCCGCAGGCTCGAGCCGCGCGCCCGCGACCGTCAGCGGGTCGCGGCGGCGGCGCGCCTCGAGCTCGGCGGGGTCGCGGTGGTCGTCGCCCTTGCTGTGCGGGCTGAACCGGTAGGTGTCGATCACGAGGAAGAACGGCTCCCCCGTCCCGCGCACCCGCGCGACCGCGCGCGCGGCCGCCTCGTGGATCTCGAGCACGTCCGTCGAGTCGAGGTGCTCGGTCGCGATCCCGAACGCCTGCGCCCGCTCCGGGATCCCGCCCGCGAGCTGGAGGCGGCTCGGCGTCGACTGCGCGTAGAAGTTGTTCTCGACCACGGCTAGCAGCGGCAGCCGCCACAGCGACGCGAGGTTCAGCGACTCGTAGACGACACCCTGGCCGAGCGCCCCGTCGCCGAGGAACACGACCGTCACCGCGCCGGAGCCGCGCTCGCGCTCCGCGAGCGCCATCCCGGCCGCGACCGGGGCGATGCTGCCGAGCACCCCGTTCGAGTAGAAGCTGCCCTTGCAGAGGTGCTGGCTGCCGCCCTTGCCGCCGCAGGTCCCGGTCGACTTCCCCATCACCTCCGCGAGCAGGCCCTCGACGTCTCCGGTGAACGCGAGGTAGTGACCGTGGCAGCGATGGTTCGAGAAGACGACGTCGCGCTCCGGCTCGAGACAGGCGATCACGCCGGCCGCGTCCGCCTCCTGCCCGATGCACGTGTGCGTCGTCCCGACCAGCTTGCCCTGGGAGAAGAGGTCGAGCAGCGTCTCCTCGAAGCGGCGGATCAGGTACATCTGCTCGTACAGGCGCGCGAGCTGCATCCGGCCAGTACGCTAGCCGCCACCGTGGAAGTCGTGCGACGAACGGAGCCCGAGCTCGCCGGGCGCTTCGCGAAGGACCCGCTCGACGAGGACTTCCTCGCCCGGCTCAACGCCGCGCTCGCTCCGGCGGCACGTGCCGACGAGCTCGACCTGGACGAGGCCTACCCGACGCTGCACGTGATCGGGGTCCCCCGCTCCGGCACGACGCTCCTCTACCAGGTCGCCGCCGCCGGCCTCGAGCTCGGCTACGTCAACAACCTCACCGCCGCGTTCTGGCTCGCGCCGAGCTACGGCCTGCGCCTCTCGCGCAAGCTCGGGCTCGACCGGCCCGGCGCCCGCTTCGACTCCGCGTTCGGGCGCACGGCCGGCCCCGCCGAGCCGCACGAGTTCGGCTACTTCTGGAACCACCACCTGCGCGACCCCGACCTGTGCGAGCGCCCGCCCGGGCACGAGCGGGAGATCGACTGGGACGGGCTCCGGCGCGCGATCGTGAACATGGCCCACTGGCAGGGCGGCCCGATGGCGTTCAAGCCGATGCTGCTCGTCTGGCACCTCGAGGCGATGCTCGAGCGGATGCCGCGTACCTGCTACGTCTGGATCCGCCGACCGCCGCGCGAGACTGCGCTCTCCCTGCTCGGCATGCGCCGCTCGCTGTTCGGCTCGCTCGAGACCTGGGCGTCGCTCAGGCCCGGCGGGCCCGGCTGGCTCGATGGCGAGCCCCCCTGGCGGCAGGTCGCCGCGCAGGTGCTCGAGCTCGAGCGGGCGATCGCCGGGGCGGCTGCCCGGATGGGCCCCGAGCACGTGCTCGAGCTTCGCTACGAGGAGCTGTGCGCGGCCCCCGGGGAGGCGCTGGAGCGGATCCGGGCGCTGCTCGGGACGAAAGGGCACGCGCCCGCCCGGCGCGACGTCGAGCTCGACCGGTTCGAGCAGCGCGGCAGCGACGAGCTCGAAGGTGAGCTCGGGACGCTCGTCGACGAGGCGCTCGCCGACCTCGGGAGCGGCCCGTGAGCGGCGCCGCGCAGCCGATCGGGCGGATCGAGGCGCCGCTCGTCAATCCGAACGAGCCCGAGTCGCAGATCGTCGAGCTCGCGGTCGAGCCCTACTCGCGGAGCGCGCGCGGCGACCACGTGTGCACCGTCGAGACGAGCAAGGCCACGTTCGCGGTCGAGGCCGAGCTCGACGGCTGGGTCGGCCCGCTCGAGGTCGCGCTCGGCGAGCGCGTCACCGCGGGACAGCTGATCTGCGAGGTCTTCGACCGCCGGCCCGAGCCGCGGGCGGCGGCCGGCCCGGCAACCGCTGCCGCGACGCGGCCGCCCGCGCTCAAGCTGACCCGCAAGGCCGAGCGGCTCGCGCTCGAGCTCGGCCTCGACCTGGCCGCGCTGCCGACGAACCGCTTCCTGACCGAGCGCGACGTCGAGGCGCTCGCCCCGCGCGCGGCCGCGCCCTCCGCGGAGCTCGACCCGGCCGTCGCCGCGCTCGTCCATGACCGGGCCGCCGTCGTGTTCGGCGCCGGCGGGCTCGCGAAGAGCCTCGTCGACCTGATCCGCGCCGCCGGCGGGCTCGACCCGATCGCGGTCGTCGACGACCGCCCTGGCCGGCCGCCCGTGCTCGGCGTCCCCGTGATCGGCGGTCGGGAGCTTCTCGGCGCGTTGCGAGCCGCTGGACTTCGTCACGCCGTCAACGCGGTCGGCGCGATCGGGCGGATCCAGGATCGCGTGGCGATCTTCGAGCACCTCGACGCGCACGGGTTCGAGCTGCCGACGCTCGTCGACCCCGCCGCCTACGCCGCCCCCTCGGCCGAGCTCGCGGACGGCGCGCAGGTGTTCGCCGGGGCAGCGGTCTGCTCGGCGGCCCGGGTCGGGCGCGGCGCGCTCGTCAACACCGGCGCGATCGTCTCGCACGACTGCCGCATCGGCGCCTACTCCCACATCGCGCCCGGTGCGATCCTCGCCGGCGAGGTCGAGGTCGGCGAGGCGACGCTGGTCGGCATGGGCGTCACCGCCCGGGTCGGGCTGCGCATCGGCTCCGGCGCGATCGTCGGCAACGGCTGCGTGCTCACGGCCGACGTCCCCGACGGGGCGATCGTGTCGGCCGGCTCGGTCTGGCCTCACCCCCGCTAGGCGCCGGGATGAGCCCGTCGCGGGCGCTCGATGCCTTCCTGCACGCGGTCGAGGTGTTCGGCGACCGCTTCGCCGAGCTCGAGTGGCGCTGGCTAGCGGTCGCGGTCGCCTGCCACCTGCTCAAGACCGCGTGCCGCAGCCGCGCCTGGCGCAACATCGTCGCCACCGCCTACCCGGACGCTCGCGTCCGCTGGCGCGACCTCTACGGCGCCTACGTCGCGGGCGTCGGCGTCAATGCGCTCCTCCCGGCCCGCGGCGGCGACCTGGTCAAGCTGTACCTCGCGAGGCGGAGGATCGAGGGAGCCACCTACGCAACGCTCGCCTCCACCTTCGCGGTCGAGACGCTCTTCGACCTCGCCGCCTCGCTCGCTCTGATCGCCTGGGCGCTGCAGCGGGACGCGCTGCCGGGCCTCGACGTGATCCCCGATCTGCCCGCGTTCGACCTCAACTGGGTGATCCGCAACCCGACCTGGGCGGCCCTGGCCGCCACCGGGCTCGCCACGCTCGTCGGCTTCGTCGCCTGGCGCGCCGCCGGCCGGCTCGCCGCCCTCAGACGCCGGCTCGGGCAGGGGCTCGCGGTTCTCGGCAGCCCGCGGCGCTACCTGACCACGGTCGTCACCTGGCAGGCCGCCGACTGGGGACTTCGGATCGCCGAGCTCCACTGCTTCCTGCGCGCCTTCGGCATCGACGTCGGCCTCGACGGGGCGCTGCTCGTGCAAGTCACCCAGAGCCTCTCCACGGTGGTTCCGCTGACGCCCGGCGGAATCGGTACCGAGCAGGCGCTCGTCGTCTACGTCCTGCACGATGACGCGCCGACCTCGGCGCTGCTCAGCTTCAGCGTCGGCATGAAGCTGTCGGTAATCGCCGTGAACGTCGCCGTCGGTTTCACGGCGATTGGCTTGATGCTCCGGACGCTGCGCTGGCGCCGCCATGTCGAGCGGGCCGGGCCGGACACCTGACGGTCCGAGCTCAGGCGCAGCCCGCGAGCCCCCGGCGCAGCTGCTGGCGCGTCGGCGGGTCGAGCGCGAGCAACTCCGGAATGCTCACCGTCCGGTAGCCGCTGCGCTCGAGCTCGGGCAAGATCCGAAACCGAAGCGCCCGCAGCGTCTGACCGCGGTTCTCGTGCATGAGGACGATCGCACCCGGACGCAGACCCTCGCGGACGTGGCGGTGGATCGCCGCGTGGTCGGCGTCGATCGAGTCGCGCGTGTCGATCGTCCAGAGAACGGTGACCAGGCCGAGCTCCCGGGCCCGCGCGTCGACCGCCGGCGAGCGGGCCCCGTAGGGCGGCCGGAAGAGGCGCACCGGGTCACGCGCGAGCCGCTCGATCGCCCGCTGCGTGCGTTCCAGCTCGGACTCCATGTCGGCCCGCGGGAGCTCGGGCAGCACGGGATGGCTAAAGCTGTGGTTGCCGAGCGCGCCCAGGGCCTCCTCGTGGCGCGGCACGCGCGGGCGCGAGGCGAGGTTCTCGCCGACGAGGAAGAACGTCGCCCGGGCACCGGCGCGCCGCAGGATCTTGAGCGCGGTCTCCGTGTAGGCGCCCGGGCCGTCGTCGAACGTCAGCGCGACGATCTTCCCCGCTCGTCCGCCGCCGCAGTAGACGGGAAAGCCGAGGCTGGCGAACCGGTCGAGCGCGCGTCGCTGGGCCCCCGCGTCGGGCAGCTCGAGGCCGTCCGTACCGGTGGCGGTCGTCTCCCCGGTGGCCGGGCCGGGCCCGTCGGCCCCATCCGCGGTGTCGGCCGGCGGGTGGACGGTCGTCGCGCGGGCGGTCGGTGCCGGCCCGTCAGACCGGGTCAGGGCGACACCCAACGTGACCCCCGTCGCGGCGAGCGCGAGCAACGCGACGGCCACGAACGGGCGACGGGGAAGCCCGGGCACGGCGCCATCGTAGGCGGCACCGCCCGCCCCGGGGAGATTGAAACGATCAGGTTCGGATATTCTCCGTCGATCGTGCCGGACGAGGCGCCGCAGGGCCCGGACGCCGAGACGCTGCGCCACAGAGCGCTCGCGGGATCGGCTCGTGTCCGCATCCTCGCCGCCCTGCGGGCGGCCGAGGGCGCGCTCGACGCCCGGGCGCTCGCGCGCGCCGTCGGTCTGCACGTGTCGACGATCCGCTGGCACCTCGGCGTTCTGGCCGCGGCGGGCCTCGTGGTCGCGGCGACCGAGGAGCGGACGCGACCCGGCCGCCCCAGGAAGGTCTATCGCCCGGCGGGCGCCGGGCGAGCTGCGGACGCGCCGGCCGCGCTCCTGGCCGAGCTGCTCGCCGACTGCCTCGCGCGCGCCGCGCCCGCGGCCGCGCGCCTCAGCGAGGCAGCGGGACGGGCCCGGGGGCGGGCGCTCGTTGGGGCTCGCGGGCTGCCCGGCCCCGCACCGGACCGCGTCGCGCTGCTCGAGCTGGTCGGGATCCTGGATGGTCTCGGCTTCCACCCGGAGCTGCGCGCGACCCGGCAACCGACGAGGATCCTGATGCGACCGTGCCCGTTCGGCGACGTCGCCGCCGCCTACCCCACGATCGTCTGCCCCGCGCACCTCGGGCTGATGCGCGGCGCCCTCGACGCGCTCGGTGCAGCCGTGACTGTGGAGCGGCTCGACCCCTACGCGGAGCCTGACCGCTGCGTGGCCAGCCTCGGCAGCGGACGCTAGCGGGACTCGAGCGGCGGGTTGCGGACGTCGTGCTCGCTCGCGTACGACTCGGCGAGCTCGTTCACGCGCGCCATCCCCTCCGGAAACGCGTAGTTGATCTCCACGAACGCGCTCCACTTCTCC
>JADLFG010000021.1 GCA_020845695.1 Thermoleophilia bacterium
CGCCGACGGAATCGTCCTCGACCGCCTCACTGCCACCCAGCGGCGCATTCTCGAACTGCTAGAGATCAGGCCTCCCTGGCCCGAGCAAGGAACGCTAGCGGCCTGAAGTGCGGAAGATGGAGCTAGCAGGTCTCGGTATCCGCGCAGCGGCGGAGCGTCTTGACCTTGGGCAGCGGCTCGCCCGCGATCCAGGTGAGCTTGAGCAGCGCGGAGGACGCGTTGTTCCCGGTGCTCGTCTCCTGCACGAGCCCGAGCGCGTTGGCCCGGTGCACGAGGACGTAGGTCCCGGTCGGGAGCGAGCCGATGTCGATGAGCTGGCCCTTGCGGCGGGCGGCGTGGCGGTTGGCCCAGCCGACGGAGATCCCTTCCTGGAGCGCGAGGATCGAGCTCTGCTTGCCGCAGCCGACGAGCGTCGCCGACGGGGGCTCGCCCGGGAGCGTGGTTGCCGAGTCCGCGTTCACGTCGTCCCGAACGCAGAAGCCGATCTGGGGCCCGGTGCCGACGAGCGAGTAGTCCTCGGCGCGCCGCAGCTCGTAGGAGAGATACGGCGCGAACCCCCAGCGCTGGTACTCGGTGTCGTACTCGAAGGCCCCCACCGCGGGTAGCGCCCGGGTGCCGCCGTCCGTTCGCTGGACGATCTGGTCGACCGTCATGAGCGGGTCAGCGCCGCTCGCCCGGGAACCGCTGAGCAGGAGAGGGCCGGCGCCGACGTTCGCGACCACCGTGCCGAAGGTCAGGTAGATCCGTCCGGAGCCGTCGCTCGCAGCGATCGCGCTGGGCTTGCCGGGGGCCGATGGATCGAGATCGGGCAGGAGGTCTTGCGCTTCCTGCGCGCGGGCGGGGCTCGCCAGGAGAGCGAGGGCGACGATGATGCCGCCGAGGGTGCTGGAAGAGGTTGGGCCCATCCGCTCCGAGTGCCGTCCGCCGCCGGAAGCGTAGACGAGCGCGGAGGGCACGGCAAGGGCGGAGAGCCGGAGCTACCCTCCTCGCGGGGCAGCTCCGGCCGGTGTCGCCGAATCCTAGAGGCGCCGGAAGGTGTTCCCGACGTTCACCGGGTCGGTCGCCTCCCCGAGGCTCGAGAGCGGGCCGTTGACCGTGGCGAAGGTCGAGTAGCGCGCTCCGGAGCGAAGCGACGAGCCGATGTTCAGTCCCTGGTGGTAGACGGCCATCGAGCAGCCCTCGCAGACGACGTCAGAGATCGGCCCCTTCGCCTGCTGGGCGAAGAAGGCACCACCCGAGCCGACGCAGGTCCAGGTGCCGCCGCTCACGTTCCCGGACACGAGGCCGCGGAACGTGATGTTGTGCCCGTACATCACCTGCACGGCGTCCTGGTGGACGCTCGGGTCGCGGGCCCCGCAGTCGACGCGGCCGGTGATCTCGATGTCGTGCGTGTCGCCCCCGATCTTGACGCCGTCGCGCTTCACACCCCGGTCACGGCCGTTTCCGCGCACGTCGAGGATCAGGTCGATCGTGCTCGGGTCACCGTCGCCGTAGCAGCCGGAGAGCCGGATCGCGTCGAAGCCGCCAGTCGCGTTCGACACCTCCGAGACCACGGTGATGGGGAGCTCGCCAAAGGCGGAGAGGGGGCCGCGGCACGCCCACTCGCGGTCGGTGACGACGATCAGTGTGCCGCTGCCCGTCGGGGGCCCGGGCGGGCCCGGCGGGGGCTCGGGCGGGGCCGCCGCCACAGGACCGACTCTCGCCGAGAACGAGCTCGCAGAGCCGTAGGCATTCGTGGCCGTGACGCGGACGCGTACCGCCGAATCGACATCGGCTGCGGTCAGCGCGTATGCGGGAGCAGTCGCCCCAGGGATCGCCGCGCAGGCGGTCGCCGGATCGAGCGAGACACACCGCTCCCAGCCGTAGGCCGTGGCGATCGGAGCCGTTCCGGACCAGGTCCCGGGCGTCGCGCTGAGGAGCGCTCCCTCCGCGGGCGACCCGGAGACGGTAGGCGAGCTGCCGACCTGCGGGGCCGCCGGAGCCGGCGGCACGACGGGCGGCTCCGTCCCGTCACCCGCCTCGACCAGGGGGGTGGGCTCGGACGGGTATCCGACCACTCCGCTCTCGGACGTCGCCTTCACGCGAACGCGGAGCGTCGACCCGAGATCGGCGGTCTGGACGACGTACGCCACCGCCACCGCGCCCCCGATCGGCTGGCAGCTCGAGCCGCGCTTGTTGCAGCGCTGCCACTGGTACGAGAAGGAGATCGGGTAGGGGTCCGTCCACACGCCGGGCGAGGCCGTCAGCGTCTCGCCGACGTGAGCCGTACCGGAGATGGTCGGGCGCGACGTGTTGACGGGGTCGGCGGCGGCGATGCCGGCGACGACTAGGGCCATGCCCCCCAGCGCAAGGAGCAGGCCGGCGAAATGGAGGTAGCGCGATCGTGTGAGCATGCGAGCCTCATCGGCGGACGCGGTCTCCGGCAAGATGCGCAGAAGGGGGTACGCCACTCGGGGGGAAGCGCGCTTGTGATCGAGCCCGACAAGCCGACCGTCGTCTCGACCGTCGTCTCGCCCAGCGTGACCGGAGGCGGCGACGCGTGAGCGTATGCCGGCGCGGCTCCTTGCTCGGCTGCGGCCTCGTGCTGGCCGCTCTCCTCGCGCTCGTCTCCCTGGGGATTGCCGCGGTCACCGAGCGACCGGCCCGGACCGTCCGCGTCGAGCGCGAGATCGCGGCCCCGCCGGAACGGGTGTGGGAGGTTCTCACCGCCTTCGAGGAGTACCCGGAATGGAACCCGGTCATAACCCGCGTGCGGGGCCAGCTCGTGCAGGGCTCGACGCTCCGGCTGCGGCTCGAGCTGCCCGGCAGCGAGCCCGACGACGTTGAGGCGAACGTGTCGGAGGTGCGGCCGGTGCGACTCCTGGGGTGGGACGACCGGCTCTTCCTGCCCGGTCTGCGCGACCGCGAGTACCAGCTCTCCATCAGCGGTCTCGGGTCTGCCCGAACGCTACTGTCCGGGCAGGTGCGCTTCGAGGGGCTGCTCGCGCCCTTCGTCGGCCGGGCCGCCGTCGCCGAGGGGCTCGAGCGCATGGTCGACGCCCTCGCGCTCCGGGTGACGGAGCCCGCCGAGCCCGGGTAGCGATCGCAGCCCGTCAGCGGCGAGGTCGAGGACCCGCCGCCGGCGCCGGCTGGACCGGGCGTTCTTGCGCTTCTCGCGCGGCCTCTCTAGGGTGCGAACGGGAGGGTGACAGGGTGAAGGTCATCGTGCTCGACTGCTATAGCCGGATGGGCCTCGCGGTCGTCAACAGCCTGACCCGGGACTGGACGCTCGTCGGCGGCACGCCCGGGCACGGCTCGCGGGATCAGAGCCGCCTCGCGGGCTACCTGCGGTCGAGCCGTCTCGAGGCGGTCTTCCGTTACCCGCCGCCGGTCCGCGATCCGGCTGGCTTTCGGGCCAGCGTCGCCGGGGCCTGCGAGCTTCACAGAGCCGACGCCGTCTTTCCCTGCACGTCGGCCACCGCCGTTGCGCTCGCACGCTGGCGGGCCGAGGAGCCGGTCCCGGCTCCCTTCGTGGTGGAGGACGACCGCAAGCTCTCGCTGCTCGCAGACAAGTGGCTGACGATCGAGCTCTGCCGCGAGGTGGGCGTGCCGACGCCTGCGAGCGTCCTTCCCGGTCCCGGCGGGGAAGGGCTGGAGCGCCTCGAGCCGCCCCTGGTGGTCAAGCCGCGCGTGTCGGAGGCGGCCCGGGGGATCCGCTTCTTCGGCGACAGAGAGGCGGCGCGGGCCTTCCTCGCCGGCGCCGCAGCGGTCGGTTACGACGTCCCAGGCGAGAGCGCGTACGTCGTCCAGTCGGTGGTGCCGGGCGAGATCCACGGCGCCTGCGCCTGCGGCCAGGGCGGGCATCCGGTCTCGATGCTGACAAACCACCGGCTCCTGACGAAGTTCGAGTTCGGCGGCAACGGCCTGGTGCACGAGACGACCTACGAGCCGGAGATCATCGGCTACGCCGAGCGCCTGATGGCACGGCTCGAGTGGAACGGGCCCGTGAACTTCGAGTTCATTCGCGATCGAGCCGGCCGCTACCACATGCTGGAGGCGAATCCGCGCCTCTGGGGGAGCACCGAGCTCGCCGTCGCCGCCGGCCTTAATGTCCCCCAGCAGGCGCTCGAGGTGCTCGCGCTTGGCCGCCCGCTGGTTGCGCAGGAGGGGTATTCGGTCGGGATGCGGTCGCGCTGGCTCACGCTGGGATCCCTGGCCGCGTGTCTTCGCCGCCCCCGCACCCCGCGCCAGCTCGGCGGGCGGCTCTGGCTGCTCCTGGGGCCGTACCGGGGCCCCGCGGTGTCGAACGTACGCCGCCGCAACCTGCGCCACCTGCTTGGGATGGCGGTCGAGAACGCCAGGGGCCGGCGCGAGCGCGCGCGGACGCGCTCGACGGCGGGCGCCGCGGGCGCCGCCACGCTCCTGGCGGCCGCCCTGGCGCTTCTCCCTGCGTCCGCCCTCGGGCAGGGGAACACCGAGCTGCTTCCGGATCTGCATCCGACTCCGCCCGGGAAGGCGGCCGCGGTCAGCCCGGCTGACGGCTCGGGTCGTACCTACCTGACCTTCGGCGTCACGGTCGAGAACACCGGCACGGGCCCGCTCGTGCTCTCGGGCCATCGTGACGGCCTGAGCCAGCCGGCCATGACCGCCGACCAGCTGATCCAGCTCGCCGACGGGAGCACCCGAACGGTGCCGACAGTTGGCACGCTCACGTACGACCTGGAGCGACGCCGCTGGGGGTTCGGTCCCGGATACCTCTCCTACGAGCTGCGTCGCGTCGACGATGACGCGATCGTGGGCACGAGCCCGGCGGTCGGGTTCTGCCTCCAGGACGATGTCGATCTGGACACGACGGCGCTCCTGCCGGGAGAGCCGGCGGCGGCCGTCTACGACGGCTGCGGCAGCGGCGAGCGCAATGCCCTCACCGTCCAGGAGGGACTTTCGGTCGGCTACGGGAACCGGCATGTCAAGAACCAGAGCGGGCAGCTCGTGGACATCACCTCGCTTCCGGATGGTGAGTACGTGCTCGTGCTCCGAGCTAACGTGGCGGGACTCGTCCACGAGTCGTCGCTCGAGAACAACACCTCGTCCACCCTGCTCGCGGTGCGCCGCGAGTCGGGGGCCGCGCTTCCGACGGTGGAGACGCTGCGGGTGTGCCCGAACAGCGACCGCTGCCGCCCCGACGAGGTGGTGGAGGCAACCCTGAGAAGCGCGCGATTCTCGTCCAGCGGCAGCCGGCGCACGCTCGTCGTCAAGCTGACGCTCGGGGAGAGGGTCAGGGTCACCGCCAGCCTCCTGCGTGGGAGCACGGTCCTGGCGGAGGAGCGGGAGATCCTCCGGGCGGGGCGGCGTAGCTTGCGCTTGCCCCTGGCGTCCCGGGCCAAGGGCGGGAAGGCGACACTGAAGCTCGTGTTCGAGGACACCGCCGACAACACGCAGATCCTCAGGCAGCGAGTGCTGGTGCCGGCCGCCGGCTAGGCCAGTGGGGAGACCCCGGAGCGGCATCGAGCGAGCGCTCGCCCGGAGGGCGAAGGTCCTCGCCTACGGAGCGCTGCCGGAGCGCCGGCAGCGGGCGTACGTTGCCCGGACCTTCCGCCGGATGGCCGAGCATTGCCTGCTGACGGGCTCGCCCCTCTACCACAGGCTCCTGCGTGGCGCCGCAGCCGACATCGAGGCAGGAGGGCCGTGCTGGGCAGTCGTGCGCGGCCACGAGCGTCCCTGGGGGAGCGCGCCCCTTCGCCTCATGGGCGCCGTTCACCGGCTGGTCCTGTGCGGGCGGGCCCCGGCGCTGGCGCCGTATTACCCTTCGGTGACCGGGGTGGCGACCACCCCGCCGGACGTCCCCGACGGAGTCTGGCCCGCGTTTCGCGACGAGGTCAGGGCGAGCACCACCGTCCTGCGCGAGCTGGTCTCGCACCCCGTGCAGACGAACGAGGTGGGGCGTTGCGCCGTTCTCGCCAGCGGGTTTCTCCTCGTGGCCAGGGAGACGGCTCTCCCCCTGCGGCTGCTCGAGCTCGGCGCGAGCGCCGGTCTCAACCTCCGCTGGGACCACTACCGGTACGGTTCGGGCGCGGCGGTGTTCGGCGATCCGGAGTCGCCGGTCCACCTCGACGAGCCAGCCCTTCGCGACCGCCCGTTGATCGGCGCCGAGGCCGTCGTGACCGAGCGCAGCGGCTGCGACCTGGCTCCGGTGGACGCGACCTCTCCCGAGGGCGTCCTCACTCTCAAGTCCTACCTCTGGGCGGATCAGGTGGAGCGGTTCGGACGCCTCGAGGGCGCGCTTCAGGTGGCGGGCCGTGTACCCGTACGCCTGGAGCGGGATTCTGCGCCCCGCTGGCTCGCGAAGGAGCTTCGTCGTCCCGCGCCCGGGGTGGCGACCGTTGTCTACCACTCCTACCTCCAGCAGTACCTCGGTCCCGCGGATGCCGCGCGGCTCAAACTCGCCCTTGCGGGCGCCGCCCGGCGGGCCACGCCGCAGGCGCCCCTCGCCTGGCTGCGCTTCGAGCCGGCCGGCGTGCGCGGGAAGCTGCGTCTCTCGCTCTGGCCTCGCGGGCTCGAGCTTGCGATCGCCTCCGCGACCGATGTCGGCCGCGAGATCCACTGGCTGCTCGACCGCGCCGGGGCCCCGCTCGCGTAGGAGCGGGGCCCCGGGGAACCCCGGCAGCGCGTGCCGCCTACGCGCCGCTCGTGCAGCGCGGGTCGCCCCGCGCGAGCAGCGTGTTGCTCTGGTTGACGGGCTGGACGGCTCCGTCCTGGATGCGGATGGCCTGGCCGGCTCGGCCCTGGCAGACGACAGAGTTGCGGATGCCGGAGCGGAGCGACACCTTGATGTTCACCGTCGAGTTGGCCGGGAGGAGGTAGCAGCCGTCGCAGACGACGTCCGTCGGCATGTGCTCCCCGGCGCTGAAGAACAGAGCGGCGTTCGGCGAGGTCGGACAGTCGATGCGGAGGTTCTGGAAGACGATCCGGGCTCCCGCGTGAACCTGGATCCCGTCCTGGTGCACGCTCCCCGCCCTGGCGTGACAGGCGATGTAGCCGCCGCCGATGACGAGGTCGTGTGACCCGCCGTGGACCTTGATCCCGTCCTCCCGCCACTGGTCGATCTCGATCCGGCCGATCCGGCCGGTGCATCCCGACTTGAGAAACACGGCGTTGTTCGCGGAGGCACCGGCCCGGATGGTCACCTTGACGAGGTCGAGGTTCACCGGTCCGCTGCACGTCCAGCTCCGGTCGGTGACGACGACCGACTGGCCGGACGGCGGGGTCGGGTCCGGCTCCCCCGGCGCCTGCCCCGGTCCGGGCGGAGGAGTCGGGTCGGGGGTCGAGGTGCCGGCCCTCACCGCCCTCGTGCGGCTGGACCGCGCCGAGTCGGAGCCGTAGGCGTTCGTCGCCGTCACGCGGACGCGAAGCTCGCGGTTGACGTCGGCGTCGACGAGTTGGTAGATCGGGCCCGTGGCGCCGGCAATCGTGTAGCAGTCGCCGCGGCAGCGCAGCCACTGGTAGCTGAACGAGATCGGGGACGCGCCGCTCCACGTGCCCGGCGCCGCGGTCAGCAGCGCCCCCTCTGTCAGTGACCCGGAGATGGTCGGCCGGGTGAGGCTCTCGGGAGCGCTCTCGGCGCCGCTCGCCGACGGGATCGCGAGGGCACCGAACAGCGTCGCAAGCACCGCCACCGTGACGGGGCGCATGCGCCCGGGGATACGCCCGAGGCGCCGGCGCTGCGGCGTCGGGCTCTGGGACTTCGCTCTCGTACTCAATAGCACCTCCTATCTCTTCGCTCCTCTACAAGGTCAGATCCCGACGCGGGCGTAAACTGGCGGCCGCAGGCGTAAGGAGTCTGTAAGGGGTGCGTTCGATGCGGTCGCGGGCACCGGCGCGCGGCCCGTTGGCCAGGGCGTTTTCGACTACACTCAGCCGGAGGCGTGCGCAAGCCGCTCTCCCGCCTCCTTCGTGAGCACAGCCGAGCCATGGTCGGAGTCGTCGCATCCGGGGTCGTCGCGTTCGGCATGCTGGGCGCCATCATCGGCTTCGGGGGGGAAGGCGGCGAGCGGACTGACGCCCGCGAGGTGGCGGCGGCCTCGTCGAGCGCGCCGGCGGCCGGGGACGTCCTCACGGCTTCCGACGCTGCCTCGTTCGCCGAGGCGCTCGCGCGTGCCCAGCCTGGCGACACGATCGAGCTGGCCGCCGGGAGCTACCCGGTCCTCACAGTCGAGAACCGGGAGGGGATCACCATCTCCGGCCCGCGCGCGGCCGAGCTGGACGGCGTCAGGTTCGTGGGCGCGCGCCGGGTGACTCTCAGTGGCGTCACCGTGACCCCGTCCGCCGACGTCCGCGCCGAGATCGTCGTCGAGGGAGACTCGAGCGACGTCACCATCGAGGGCGTGTTGATCGACGGCCGCGACGAGCGCGTCGGAGCGGGCGTGGTCGCGGACGGGACGGTTTCCGGGCTCGTTGTGCGGGGGAGCGAGGTCACGAACTGCGGGTCGGGGCAGCGGTGCATCGCCGCGAGCAGAACGCGGGGCGTCGTTGTCGATGACAACACCTTCCACGACTGCCTGTCCTGTGACTTCATCCGCGGGGGCTCGGGCATGACGATCCGGGGCAACACGTTCGATCGGGCGATCCACGGCGAATGCGAGGCGCTCAGCACGAGCTGCCCGCACAACGACCACATCCAGATCACGGGCGGTGGGCCGTGGGTCATCACCGGCAACCGGTTCGGCGACCGGGAGGGCGGGGCCGCGAGCATCTTCATCGCACCCGGGCGAGACAACGACGACAACCCGATCCACGACGTCAGGATCAGGTCGAACCTGTTCCTCGGCGAGGCGGGCCGGTTCGGGGTCAAGCTCGTCGGCGGGCGGCGACTGAGCGACGGCCTCCTGAAGCGCATCTCCATCGTCAACAACACGATCCTCTCGGGGCGGATCGGAGCGATCGTCATCGAGTCCGGTTGGGAGAGTCGTCCGCGGGGCGAGCGACCCGTCGTGGCGAACAACGTCTTCGGAGTCATGGGAAACGAGGCGCTCTGCGTCAGGGCCGTGCTCGCCGCCAACGTCGTGCAGGACGGCCACAGCTGTCGAGGGCTGCGCGAGAGCCCGACGGCGCTCGACAGCGCCGGCGCACCAACGGCAGCGAGCTCGTCGCTCATCAACAAGGCCGATCCCGCGTACGCACCCTCCCGCGACTTCTACGGAAACCGGCGGGCGGGCCGCCCTGACGTCGGGGCGATCGAGTTCCAGGGTGGCTAGCGCTGGCGGGCGCGGATGAACGCGGGCGGCCCGCGCGCCCACGCCGAGCGCCGCTTCCGGGTCTCGCTCAGGTGGGCGTTCCTGATGAACAGCGGCCAGCGCCTGGTCGGGATGGCCTCGACGTTCGCCCTTGCGGCCATCCTCGGCCCGCACGACTTCGGCCTGGTGGCGATGGCGATGGTCTACGTGGCTCTGATCCAGGTCTTGCTCGAGCAGGGGATCTCGACCGCGCTCATCCAGCGGCAGCACCTGGAGCGCGAGCACCTGGACTCGGGGTTCTGGATGACCCTGCTCTGGTCGCTTGCCCTCGGCGGGCTGGCCGTCGGTCTGAGCGGGTTCTGGGCTGCCGCGAACCGGGAGCCCGAGCTGGCGCTGCTCGTCAAGGTGCTGTCCATCCTGCTTCCGATCCAGGGTCTCGTCGTCGTCCAGCAGGCGAAGCTTCAGCGGGAGATGCGCTTCAAGCCGCTCGCGCTGCGGACGAACGTCGCGGCGCTGGCGGGCGCCGCCTCCGGGATCCCGCTCGCCGTTCTCGGGGTCGGCGTCTGGGCGCTCGTCGCGCAGGAGCTGGCCACCGCCACGGTCGGTCTCGTCCTCCTCTGGGCGGTGAGCGGCTGGGTTCCGAGCCGGCGCTTCTCGCGGCGTCATGCGCGCGACCTGCTCGGGTTCTCGCTCCACGCCTTTGCCGGCAACCTCGGCTCGTTCGTGAATCGCCGCTCCGACGCGCTGCTCATCGGTCTCTTCCTCGGGCCAACGGTTGTCGGCCTCTACCGCCTCGCCGATCGCCTGATCGAGGGGCTGGTGTCGATCGTGACGCGCCCGGTTCAGCTCGTCTCGCTGCCGCACTTCTCGCGCCTGCAGCAAGACCGCGCGGCGCTCCAGGACGCCGTCACGTCCTGCGTTCGGCTGACGGCGCTGACGACGGTCCCGGCGATGCTCGGGGTCGTCGCGCTGTCCGACTACCTCACCGACGCCCTCGGCTCGGAGTGGAGACAGGCCGCGGACGCTCTCAAGCTCCTCGCTCTCGTCGGGATCGGGAAGGCGATCATCCTGTTCACGGGTCCGCTTCTGTACGCGGTCGCCAGACCGCAGATCCGCACGGCGATGGTGTGGGCGCTCGCCGCCGCGAGCGCCGGCTCGTTCGCCACCGCCGGTGTCGTGCTCGCCGACGCCACGGTGGCGAGCCAGGTGCTCGGTACCGCCGGGACGCGGGCACTCCTCTTCACGCTGGTCTTCATCCCCGTGAACCTGGTCGTCGTCGCGCGCTTCACCGGCATCTCGGTGAAGGCGCTGCTGCCGCCGTTCGTCGCCCCGACCGCGGCCGGGCTCGTCGCTCTCGGTGTGGTGACGGGCCTTGGGGCCGCCGGGACCTTCGCCTGGCTCCCCGCTCCGGCCGCGCTCGTGGCGGCGGCGGCCACCGCGACCGTCGCCACGGTGGCCGCGCTGGCGGGGTTGCGTCGCCGAGCCCGCTCGGCTCGCCTGCCCCGGCGCCGGCGCCACGCCGGTGGGCCGGTGGCGTCCCCGGAACCGTCGCTCCCCGACCCCGCGGACGCGCCGTGGGCCGAGCCGCGACCGCTCTGAGGGAGCGATGGACGGCCTGAAGCCTCGCCCGCGCCTGCCCGACTTCCTGTGCATCGGTGCGATGCGCTGTGGCACGACGACCCTCTGGGAGCTGCTCGACCGCAACGACCGGATCTTCGTCCCGGCAACGAAGGAGCTCCACTTCTTCGACGATCGCGACGGGCGCTTCGCCACCGGGCTCGAGGAGTACGCGCAGCACTTCGCCGGCGCGCCGGCGTCCTCTCGCTGCGGCGAGAGCTCGCCGAGCTACCTGTTCGTCCCTGGGACCGCCGAGCGCATCCACAGCGTGCTGCCCGACGTGAAGCTGATCGCGATCCTCCGCGATCCCGTGGCGCGCGCGTGGTCCCACTACTGGTTCAACGTGCGCCGCGGCCGCGAGCACCTCGGCTTCGAGGAGGCCCTGGCTCGCGAGGCGGAGCGGACGAGCGCCCCGGACAGCCGGGCACAGCGCTGGTTCGCGTACGTCGGTCGCGGCCGGTACCTCGAGCAGTTGCGCCGTTACGAGGCGGTGTTCGCGCGCGAGCGGCTGCTCGTTCTGCTGCTCGACGACCTGATCGGCGATCCGGCGGGCGTCGTCGCGTCCGCGCTCGCGCACGTCGGAGTCGACTCCGGGATCGCCCCGACCAGCATCCCGCCCGAGCGCAACCGGGCACTCCGGCCTCGCTCCATGCGCCTGCATCTCCTCGGCGTGCGGGCGGCGCGGTGGGGCGCGGGCCGGAGGCCCGCTGAGGCGCGGCTCGCCCGCGGTGCGGCCGGTCTCGTCAACCGGCTCAACCTCACCCGGAGCATGCCGCGAATGGCGCCCGGCACCCGCTCCGCTCTGGCGGCGGCTTTCTCGGAGGCGAACGCGGAGCTCGCGGCCTGGCTCGGACGCCCGCTGCCCTGGACCTCCCCGGACCGGCCCTCCGGGGCGAGCTGATCGAGCCCGGGCGATCCCACGGGCGTCGATTGACCGTCTAGGGTGAGAGGCGGGGCATGAACAGAAGGCTTCGACGGGCGATTCGCAGGGCCAGGGTCCGCCGCTGGCGCGCGCGCCCGTACACGTCCACCGCGGCGCCGATCGTCGTCGGGGGGTGCGGCCGGAGCGGAACGACGCTCATGCGCGTCATCCTCGACTCCCACCCGCGGATCTGCTGCGGCCCGGAGAGCCTCCTCTTCCTCGCCGACCCCGTCGACGCAGGCCGCATCGCCGTGCTCGCCGAGCGGTTCGACCTGCAGCCGGAGGAGATCCGGCGCCTCCGGCTCGCCGCCGCGTCGCAGGCGGAGTTCGTCGACCGCTTCTTCGCCCGCTGCTGCGACCGGAGCGGGAAGACCCGCTGGGCGGAGAAGACGCCGCGCAACGTCCATGCCCTCGACTTCGTCTTCGAGCACTTCCCCCGCGCGGTCTTCGTCCACATGATCCGGGACGGCCGCGACACCGCGTGCTCGCTGCGCACGCATCCTCGTCATGCGGTGCGGGACGGGCAACTGGTGGAGCTCGGCACCTGGAAGCCGATCGAGCAATGTGCCCGGCGGTGGGTCAACGACGTCCGAGCCGGCCTCGCGTACCGCGGGCACCCCGGCTACGTGGAGCTACGCTACGAGGATCTCGTCCTGCGGCCCGAGGCGACCCTCCGGGGGATCCTCGAGCGCCTCGGCGAGCCCTGGGACGACCGTGTCCTCGAGTTCGACAGCGTCTCTCGCGACGTCTCGGCGTTCCCGCAGAACCCCGAGGCGACCCGCCCCATCTACCGTTCGGCGCTGGGCCGCTGGCACCACGACATGTCGGTGGAGGACGCGCGGAGCTTCAAGCGCGTCGGCGGTGCTCTCCTCGTCGAGCTCGGCTACGCCGAGGACACCTCCTGGTGGCCCGCGGCAGCCGCGGAGGCCGTCAGGTGACCCGGGCGGCTTCCGGCGGCGAGCGACCGCCGAATGCCCGGCCAACGCACGTCTTCATCGTCGGGACGGGCCGCTCCGGAACCGCCACGATCGCGGACCTGCTGAGCGCGCCCCCGGGCTGCGTGGTCGAGCACGAGCGCGAGCCGAAGCTCCTCACGGAGGTGTCTGACTACCTGGCCGGCCGGATCGAGCCCGGGGAGATGGCCGAGCTCCTGTCTCGAACCCGCAACCCCGAGGCGATCGGCGGCGAACGGCTCTCCGGCGAGGCGAACCAGCGTCTCTCCTTCGTCCTCGGGCCGCTGGCAGAGGCGTTTCCGCACGCGCGGCTTGTCTGGCTCTTGCGGGACGGGCGCACCGCCGTTGCCTCGATGCACCACCGGGGCTGGTACCACCCCCGCGAGCCGGAGGTGCGCTCGCCGGTCGTCAGGGGCTGGGCGACCACGCGCGTCGCCGGCGACGCTGTCGGTGACGTCGCTCCCGACGAATGGGAGCGCCTGGACGCGTTTGGCCGCTGCTGCTGGTACTGGTCGTACACGGGCCGGGTGATCGCGGCGTCCTCAGGGCGCCTCCCGCTCCTGCGGGTCAAGCTGGAGGAGCTCGCGGAGCGGCGCCTCGACCTCGCCGCCTTTCTCGGCGTGGCCGAGCTCGCGTCCGCGGCCGTGCCCCGGTCGAACGCCTCATCCTCCGGGCGGCCGACCAGCTGGCGCCTCTGGTCGCCGCGCCAGCGTGCCACGTTCGCCCGCCTCTGTGGCCCGGTGATGGACGAGCACTACCCGGGCTGGCGCGACGAGCTGACGCTCGCGGTACACCAGCACGCCGCCGCGCTGGCCGCCAGAGGCCTGCTCGCGCTCCGCTCCGGCCTCGCGTCGGCGACACGTCCGCTGCGAACGAGGATCGGGCTCGTCCGCCGCCAGTCCGGGCCGGCGGCGACTCCGGGGAGGCGTGACGTCGGCGTGTGAGCAACGGGTCGGTCGACATCCTGATGGTCACCTTCAACCGGCCGCGCTACACGCAGCTCGCCCTGACCAGGCTGCTCGAGAGCTGCGACGAGGCGATGCGGGTGTGGCTCTGGCACAACGGCACCGACGAGGAGACGCTCGAGCTCGTGCGTTCGTTCGCGGGCGACGCCCGTGTGCACCGGTTCCACCACAGCGCCGAGAACCAGCGGCTGCGGCAGCCGACGAACTGGCTCTGGGAGAACGCCCGGGGCGAGTTCCTCGCGAAGGTGGACGACGATTGCCTCGTCCCTGATGGCTGGGGCCCCACGCTGCGCCAGGCGCTCCGCGACGCCCCGGGGCTGGGGGTCGTCGGCTGCTGGCGGTTCCGCGAGGAGGACTACGTCCCGGAGCTCGCCGAGCGGAAGATCCGGCCCTTGCCCGGTGGGCACCGGATCCTCCAGAACTGCTGGGTGCAGGGATCGAGCTACCTGATGCGGCGGGAGGCGGTCGAGCGGCAGGGACCGCTTGGTCCGAAGGAGTCCTTCATCACGTACTGCAAGCGGCTCGCCTACGCGGGCTGGCTGATCGGGTGGTACGTTCCGTTCCTCCGCGAGGAGCACATGGACGATCCCCGCTCGCCCTACAGCCTCGTCGCGAGCGACGAGGACCTGTTGCGCCAGCGGCCGCTCACGGCCGAGCGATTCGGCACGGAGACCGTCGCGGCGCGGATCAGCCTGATCCGCGCCTTCGCCGTCACCTGCCAGGCGGCGAGCGTCGACCCGCGCCAGTACGTGGGCTGGCGCTCCGCGCTCCGCCAGCTGCGGTGGCGGCTCAGGGGCAAACCCGACCCGACGGAGCGGCTCGACCGCTTCGGCGTCGTACCGCGTTGATCGAGCCGGTGAAGGACCGATCGGAGCTCCTGCTCGTGTGCTCGACGGGGGGGCATCTGCTCCAGCTCGTCGCGCTGCGCGAAGTGTGGGGAGACCGATCGCGCTCGTGGGTCACGTTCGACAAGAGCGACGCACGCTCGCTGCTTGCCGGCGAGCGTGTGCGATTCGCTCACGGTCCGACGAACCGGAGCATCCCCAACCTCCTGCGAAACCTCTGGCTCGCCTGGCGGCTCCTACGCGTCGTCAGGCCCGCGGTGGTACTCACCACCGGGGCGGGGGTTGCGGTTCCGTTCGCGTGGATCGGCAGGCTCCGCGGCGCGCGGATCGTCTACGTCGAGAGCTTCGCGCGCATCGGCGGGCCCTCTTTGACACTCCGCCTGATCCGTCCGCTGGCGGATCGGATCTACGTCCAGTGGCCCGAGCTGGCAGCGCCCGTGTGCCGGGGTTCGCGCTACGCCGGCAGCGTCTTCGTCGACCCGTGATCTTCGTCACCGTCGGTACGAACGAGGCTCCCTTCGATCGCCTCCTGCGCTGGCTCGACGATCTCGCGCGCGAGGAGGTCGTCGTTGTCCAGCACGGCCCGTCGCCGGTGCGGCCGGTCGGTGCCGAGTGCGTGGCCTTCATGTCGTTTCCGGAGGTCGTGGAGCGGATGCGCGAGGCGCGCATCGTGATCACCCACGCCGGGGTGGGCTCCGTCATGACCGCGCTGCTCGCCGGCAGGCGGCCGATCGTGGTTCCCAGACTGCGCCGGTTCGGCGAGGCCGTGGACGATCACCAGCTCGCGTTCGGCCGCAGGATGGCAGAGGCGGGTCTCGCGATCCTCGTCGAGGAGCCGGAGGAGCTGGCGACGGCGGTTGCCCGCGGCGGGTCTCAGATCGATGCTCGCCTGCGGTCCGACCGCCGGCTCGTTGGGGAGCTCCGCGAGTACCTGGCGACGCGGCTGGGGCCGGCCGCGCCCGGCGACGGGGCTGCTGGACAGCCGGCGCGGAAGCACGTATATAGAGAGGAAGGTCGCGGGGAGATCCCGTCAGCCCCCCGTGAGACGGGGAGCCGCGGCGGCGAACGGTAAGAGGAGGTGTCCACGGAGCTGTGGAGCAAAGGCGTCCCGAAGGAAGGTGGTCCCGGTTGCCCGAGCGGCTGAGCCAGCGGTTGCGCGGCGTCGACTGGCGCCGCTACCGGTCGTCCCGGGGGCCGGGGCAACCGTGGGCTGGGCGGCTCGGTCGCCACTGGTGGATTCTCCTCGTCGGCGTGGCGGCCGGCGTCGGCGTCGGCATCGTCACGAGCCACGCCAAGCGAGAGCCGATCGACTACACGGCCTCCGCCCGGGTTCTGGTCACGAGCGCCGAGGAGCCCTACCTGCGCGTCTCGGTTACGTCCACCTCCACCCGGCCGGCGGGGAGCGGCGATGACCAGGCGACCGAGGTCATCACGGACACCAACCCGCCGGACACCCGGACGCTCGTCTCCGCCGCCAACCTGTACCCGATCCTGATCGAGTCCGACCCCGTGCGCGAAGAGCGCGAGCGGCTGTTCGGGTCGACCCCGGGGACGGTGGAGGCGAGAACGCTCTATTCCGTCCAGACTCCGAACCGCTTCGAGGCGTCGAGTATCCCGGTGATCGAGATCAGGGGAACGGCCCGCAGCGGCGCAGACGCCGTGGCCCTGGCCGACGAGACGGTGGCGGCGTTCAGGGCCTGGATCGAGGCCCGCCAGGATCAGGCCGACGTGAAGCGGGACCAGCGGATCCTGATCGAGCCGTTGCAGGCCGCCCAGGTCGTCTCGACGACTGGCGGTCCGGTGTACGGGATCCCGGCGCTGCTCGGGATCGCCGTCTTCCTCGCCTTCGGCGCGCTCGCGGTCACGCTGGACTCGCTGCGCCGCCGGCCGGCCCTGCCGGGGCTGACGCCACGGGACCAGAGCTCGGCGCCGTGATGCCGGCGCGACCGGCCGGCCCGGGCGCGGCGCGGGCCGGGAGACACACGCCCGGGGCCGCGTAGCGAGGCGGGGAGTGGCGACGGTCGAGGACGATGCGGCGACGATCGACGGCGCGAGGTCGCGCCTTCCGCTCGCTGCCGCCATTGCCGCGGCGGGAGTCCTCGTCTTCGGGACGAGCCTCGCGTTCGACCTCGACGCCGCGCTCGGGGGTGCGGCGATCCTCGTGCTCGCCTCGGCCCTCGCGGCCCTGGAGACCCGGGCCTCGGTGTTCTCATGGCCGAACGCCCTGGCGCTGTTCGCGCTCCTGCTCTGGCTCGTCCCGATCAAGAGCTACCGGGTTCCGGCGCAGCTTCCCTTCGACCTCGAGCCCTACCGCATCGCGATCCTCGCTCTGGCCGGGGCGATGCTCGTTGCCCTCGTGCTGCGCCGGCTGCGCTTTCGCGCGGGCGGCGCCGGGTTGCCGCTTGCTGCTGTCGCGGTCGCGGTGCTCGGCTCCCAGCTCGCGAACCTGGAGGTGCTCGACCCGGGCGGGGGCGAGCGAAACGCGCTCAAGGGGTTCTTCTACCTGATGACCTTCGTGCTCGTGTTCGTCCTCGTCTGCTCGGCCGTCCGCGATCTTCCCGGGGCGGAACGGGTTGCTCAGGGGATCGTTCTCGGTGCGGTCGCAGCCGCGGTCGGGGCCTTCTACCAGTCCTGGACCGGGCACAACGTCTTCGACCACCTCGACGACTGGGTGCCCGGGCTCGTGCGCGAGGCCCAGGGGCTCGGTGAGTCACGTGGCGGCGTCCTGCGGGTTCGCTCGTCTGCCCAGCATCCGATCGCCCTCGGTGCGGCGCTCGTCCTCGCCGCTCCCCTCGCCGTCTACCTGGCGAGCCGGGCGACATCCCGCTGGATGCGTGCCGGCTGGGGTGCAGCGGCTGCGATCGTGTCCCTCGGGGCGTTCACGCCCGTGGCCCGAACGGCGGTTGTGATGGCGGGTGTCGTCGTCTTCCTCGCCTGCCTGCTGCGGGGGCGCAGGGTGATCCGATTCTGGCCAGTCCTCGTGATCGGGCTCGCGGTCATGCATCTCGCGCGGCCGGGGGTGATCGGGGCGCTGTACGACTCGTTCTTCCCCGAGCAGGGCCTGCTCTCCCAGGTCTCGGGGCGGGCCGGGCTCGCCGGCTCCGGCCGGCTCGCCGATATCCGGCCCGGGCTCGAGCTGTGGCGGGATTCGCCGCTGCTCGGCGTCGGCCGCGGGAACCGTCTCATCGGCGGCCGGGCTCCCGGTGATCCCTCGGGCATCATCTTCGACAACCAGTACATGAACACGCTCGTCACTCTCGGCGCCCTCGGGCTGGCCGCCTATGTCTCCTTTCTGGTTGCCGCCCTGGTCCGGATGGGGCGCTCCGCATGGCCCTCCGGGCGGCCGGGGAGCGACTTCGTGGCCGCCGCCTTTCTCGCTACCGCCGCCTTCACGGCGGGCATGTACTTCTTCGATGCATTCTCGTTCGTCCAGGTGACGACCCTGTTCTTCGTGATCGCGGCGCTGGGGTTGCGGATCGCCAGTCTCGAGCGGGCCCGGCGGCAGGAGTCCGAGGTCGCCTCGGCAGGCTAACGGGTGCGGATCATCCTCAACGCGGACGACTTCGGCGCCTCAGCCGACACTGTCCGGGCGACCGTCGAGTGCTTCGAGGCTGGGGCGTTGACGAGCGCCACGATCATGGTCGGGATGCCGGCGACGGACGCGGCGCTCGCCTTCGCCCGGGCGCGTCCCGACGCTGGGTTCGGCGTGCACCTGCGGCTCGTCGCGAACGGGGCGGAGCGGCCGGTCTCGAATCCGGCCGAGCTTCCGGGTCTCACGAGTCCGGACGGGTGCCTCCGCGCGACCAACGTGGTCCGCGTTCTGGCCCTGGTTGGCCGGTTGCCCGCTCGAGCGCTCGAGCGCGAGATTCACGCCCAGATCCGGTACGTCCAGGACCGCGGGGTCGAGGTCACCCACGTGGACTCGCACCGTCACCTGCACAAGCTGCCGGCCGTCCGCGAGGCGCTGCGCCGCGTCCTTCCCGGCCTCGGGGTGCGGCGGGTACGCAGCGTGCAAGACGTCTACCTCGGACGGCCTCTCGCGAGCCCGACGTACTGGGTCGGCCGCTGCTGGCGCCGGCGGCTGGCGGAGGCGTTCGAGACGACCGCCCACATGTACATGCCGGCCACCGCGCGCGACGTCGCGTGGGAGGGGCCGCTGCTCACCCGCTGCGAGAGGCTCCCGGGCGGCTCGCTCGAGGTGGGGGTTCACCCGGGACTCGCGGACGGGTGGCGGGCCGCGGAGCGGCGGTCGCTCTTGCTCTTCGCCGACCGTGCGCGGGAGGCGGGCCACGATCTCATCTCGTGGCGCGAGCTCTAGGCCGTGTCCGGTCCCGACGTCTCCGCTCTCGTCGTTACCTACAGGTCGAAGGACTGCATCGAGGAGTGCCTCGAGTCGCTGTCGGCCGGGACGACGCGCGCGCGGCTCGAGGTCGTCGTGGTCGACAATGCTTCTGGGGACGGCACGGCCGGGCTCGTGCGGCGCGCCTTCCCGCGCGCTCGGCTCGTGGCCTCGCCCGAGAACGTCGGCTTCGCGCGCGCGGTCAACCTAGCCGCCGGAGAGGCGCGGGGCGAGTACCTCCTCCTCCTCAATCCCGACGCGATCGTGCATCCCGGCGCGGTCGACGAGCTGCTCGCCGTCGCGCGGGGCCGCCCGGGCTACGGGCTCTATGCGGGCCGAAACCTCAACCCCGACGGCAGCGTCTCCGCGATCTCGGTCCGCGGTCGCCCGACGGCCTGGAGCGCGTTCTGCTTCGCGACGCTCCTCTCAACGGCGTTCGCCGGGTCTCGCCTCTTCGACCCGGAATCGCTCGGCGGCTGGGGTCGCGACACGCTGCGCGAGGTGGACATCGCAATCGGGAGCTTCCTGCTCGTCTCGAGGGCACTCTGGCGGGAGCTCGGGGGCTTCGACCCCCGGTTCTTCATGTACGGCGAGGACGTCGATCTCTCCCTGCGGGCGGCCCGAGCCGGCCGGCCGGCCGTCTTCGTCCCGAGCGCGACCGTCACGCACAAGGTCGGTGCCTCCACGGACACCAGGGCCGAGCGGATGGTGCTGATCTTCCGGGGCAAGGCGACCGTCGTGCGCAAGCACTGGCCCGCGGGCAAGCGGCAGTTCGGGCTCGCGATGCTCTGGCTCGGGGTGGGGTTGCGGGCCCTCCTTGCCGCCCGTGCTCGTACCGAGGGCGGTGCCGGGGTCTGGCCCGGTGTCTGGCGCGCGCGGGGGACGTGGCTTGCCGGCTACCCGCCACAGCCACCCAGGGCCCGCCTGGAGCGGGAATCCAGTGCGGGCGGGTGAGCTGCGCTCGACTCAGACGGCGCCCGCACCAGGGCGCCCGCGGTCCCTGCCGGCGAGGAATCCCCGCCAGGACGTGCGCACACGAGCGAGGAGACCGAGCCGTCCGAGCAGGAAGCGTAGTGCCTCGTTCGTGCCGGCGATCGCGGTACGCGCGCCGTTCACGAGGACGGGAAGTGGCCGGGGGGCGAAGATCGCGACCGTCTGCTCCTGCCAGGAAGACGTTGCGAAGCGTCGCTTGTACTCCGCGTCGCCGAAGCCGAAGTCGAGAACCCGTACCTCCGGGTCCTTGCAGAGGCTCTCGATCAGGCGGAGCAGGGCGTACGTCCCGATCCGGTACGCGCCGAACGCCGGGTCGAACCCGGGGATGCCCGAGGTGATCCGCCCGCGACACCCCTGGCCCTGCCAGAACGCAACCGGGCGGCCGTCGACTGAGACGAGGCAAGCCCGGTACCAGCCGCGCTCGAGGGCCAGGAGCGTCCGTGCCCGGTGCGGCTCGTCAGCGCGGAATCCCGCGCCCAGCCCGCGCTGCCAGGAGAGCGCCGCGACTGCCTCCAGGCGGCCGGCCAGCTCGTCGATCTCCTCCGGGTGTCGGAACAGCCGGACCTCGAGACGATCGCCGAGCTCGCGCTCGACTCTATTGCGGTAGCGTCTCACCCCGTCGCGGGTGCTCTTCGACAGGGAGCCGAGGAACTCGTCGAGCGTGGGGGGGAGAGCGAGCTCTCGATGGACGCTCTGCCTGGAGAGATGGTCGCGAAGGAGCCAGGGGGCCGAGCGCCGGACGGCGCGATGGAGCGGGGAGCCGACCCGGAGCTCCCGGAAGACCACGACGGCGGCCTCCGCGCGATCAAGCGAGCGCCTGAGCTCGCCGATCAGGGCGTCGAGAACGTCGTCGGCGGGCTCGCCGAGGAGGCCCCCGTAGACGACCCTGATCGCAAGGAGCGCCGGCGAGTGCAGGGTGGCGTAGCCGAGCCTGGCGGGCAGCCGCAGTCGCTCGAGGCGGCCGACCAGGATCGCCGCCGGTTCGCCGTCCCGCTCGGCGAGGAGGACGTGGGGCCGCTCCACCGCCGGGTCGGTGCGGACGACGGCGAGGGCGAAGTCGAGGTCGGAGGTCAGCGCGTCCGTCTGCAGTCGCACCCACACCGCGCGCAGCGCCTCCACCTCACCGGGCGTCCGGGCGGTGGCGACGCGCAGGCCGGTCTGGCCGGGCCGGGCTGGCGCGAGCGCGGGCGGGCGCTTACTCGAGGTACCCAAGGGCCCGCAACCGGCTCTCGATCTCGGCGGCGCCGGCCTCGTCGTACGTCTCGAAGTCGGCGACCTCGATCTCCGGGGCGGCGGCGCTCGCGGGCGGGCGCCGCTCGAGGAGGCCGGGATCGAGGGCGTCGGCGAGTACGTGGCCCTCGAGCTCGTCGGGAACGGGCTCTCCCATCAGGTACAGGATCGTCGGCGCCACGTCCTCGATGCGGGCCGAGATCCGCCCGCCCGCTCGCGCGGAGGGGCCCGCGAGGGCGAACATGCCCGCGTGGCGGTGGCTGCCGACGTACGTGTGCTCGCTGCCGGCCTCGATCTGAACCTCATCCCAGATGGTCGGTGTCCGGCTCTTCAGGTTGCCCTTGCCGAGCCAGGCGTAATCCTCGAACTCGACCACGAGGTCCGGCACCTTCTCGAGCCAGGGCCCGGAGCAGAGCGACTCGCGGCGGTGGACCGCGCGGACGACGCGCTCCCCGGCCGGACCGCGCAGATCGACGAGTCGCCGGGCGATCTCGTCCCGGACGCGCTCGTACTCCGCGCCGGAACCGACGATTCCCTCCGCCTCGCGGCCGCGGACGTTGAGGACGATGTTGCCGAAGGTCCCGTAGGCGAACGCGGACGTGCGCGAGAAGTCGAGGAGATGGGCGGCGGACACGCGCACGGCCCGCTCGCTCAGGTCGGGGGCCAGGCGCTTCAGCGCCCGCCGCAACCCCTCCGGGAGCGCCTTTCGGCGCAGGGCCAGGGCGCCTCGCGCGAGGCGGGTCGGAAGGCCGGCAGTCGCGGCGGCGTAGGTGAGAAACCCCTGCTCGGCGAGCCACGCATTGAGGTTGACGACGCCGTTGAGCGGGCCCGCGCCATGGTCGGACACGACCATCACGTCGCCCCCGCCCGGGAGGCCGGCGACGAGCGTGCCAACGGCCTCGTCGAGGATCCGGTAGACGTCGGCGACCACGCTCTCCCGCCCCCGCGACTCCCACTCCGTCCACGCGAGGTGATGGACGTGATCGGCGGACATGAAGACGAGAAACAGGAGCTCGGGCGCCAGCTCTGCGGCGAGCCAGAGGGCGAGCTCGGTCTTCTGCTCGCAGGTGCGCCGCACCTGATCGAGGTCGAACCGCCCTCCGGTGCCGATCGGGAACGTGTGATCCAGCTCGAGGCGGCCGAACCGGCGGCGAAGCTCGACGAGGAGGTCGGGCGGGTGGGTCAGCTCGTCGCGTGTGGCGGTGTCGAACCCGGAGATGACGAAGCCCGAGACCTGCGGCGGCGGCCATGTGAAGGGCACGTTGAGCAGACCCACGCGGCGGCCCGCGCCTGTCAGGCGGTCCCACACAGCCGGAGCTCGCCGGAAGCTGCCGTTGACGACCCGCAGCTCGTAGCCGGAGTCGCACCGCTCGGCGAAGTCCCAGATGCCGTGGCGGCCCGCGTTCACCCCGGTCACCATCGTTGCCCAGGCCTGGGGCGTCAGTGGATGCGTCGTCGACCGGAGGACTCCCCGCGTCCCCGACGCGAGCAGGCGCGCGAGGTTGGGCAGGTCTCCCGACTCGATGAGCGGGTCGACGATGGAGAGCGTGACCGCGTCGAGGCCGACGATCGTGAGCTTGGGCCCTGGCGTGTTCATGGCAGTCTCGCCCCCGGCGGGTGTCATCCCCCGGTCAGCGAAAGCCGCCACCGTGCTGGCCCCGAAGCGGTGGGCGACGGAGCGCGTACCTGGCAGCGCTCCAGCCGAGTGTCCACTCGGCCACGACCAGGAAGGGCAGGAGTCGCAGGAATCGGGCTCTGAGCTCCTCGTGGGCGCCGAGGCGACGGTAGATGCCGATCAGCCGAAGCAGGGCGAAGTAGTGCACGGGGAAACGGGAGAAGGCGCGCTTGCGAAACGCCTCTCGCTGAAACGGCCCGAGGCGGGCGAGCGCGTATGCGCGCCTCCGCTGGAGCCGGCGGAGTCGGGGGAACGTCTCCCGGTCGTCGTCGTGGACAGCATGGAAGCGCGGATCGAAGACGATCGGGATGCCGGCGGCGAGAGCGTCGATGCACAGGACGCCATCCTCACCGCCGTAGCTCGAGTCGAAGCGCAGGGGCGCGTCGCGGGGCACGGCCATGCAGTAGGAGGAGACGAAGGCGACGCGGCGTGGCTCGCCGTGGGGCAGGTAGGGGGTCTCGAACTGGAGGTGGGTGACCCAGCCCCATCGGCTCCTCGCCCGGAAGGTGCGTCCGCAGCCGACGACGGCGCCCGGGTACTCCTCGAGGGCTCGCGCGAGACCCGCCCCAAAGCCCGGGCCGGGGATTGCGTCCGCGTCGAGGAAGACGACGACGTCACCTGTCGCGGTGTCCCAGCCCCGGTTGCGGGCACCGCCCGAGAACGTGCCTCCGTCCGAGGGAATCACCCGTGCGCCGGCGCGCTCGGCGAGCTCGGCCGTTCGGTCCGTCGAGCCGCTGTCAACGACGATGACCTCCGCGGGTGCGGGGTCCTGCGCAGCCAGGGAGCCGAGGACCTCGCCGATTGTCCGCTCGGCGTTGTAGGCGGGGATGACGACGCTGACGGAGGCCGACACGCGCGAAGGGTCCGTCACGTGGCCCGCGAGCGCAGGACGACCGGGAACGTGCGGAGCAGCAGCTTCAGGTCGTTCATGAGCGACCAGGTTGTGACGTAGAGGTAGTCGAGCTTGACCATCTCGTCGAACGGGATGTCGTCGCGGCCGAGGACCTGCCAGAGGCCGGTGATCCCCGGCTTCAGATCCAGGCGGCGACGGCGCCAGTCGACGACGTACCTGTCCTCGTCGAGGATGAGGGGGCGCGGTCCCACGAGGCTCATCTCGCCGCGGAGCACGTTCACGAGTTGCGGCAGCTCGTCGAGCGAGTAGCGCCGCAGGAGCTGGCCCACGCGGGTCACGCGCGGGTCGTCGGGGATCTTGAACATCCGCGGGTCGCCGCCCTCGCGCGCGTGCTTGTTCAGGGGCGCGAGCTCCAGCTTGAGCGTCTCGGCGTTCGAGACCATGGTGCGGAACTTGTAGATGCGAAATGCCAGGTTCCCCGAGCCCATGCGCACCTGCCGGAAGAGGACGGGCCCCCGGGTGTCGAGCCGGATGGCCACGGCGACGAGGCCGAGCAGGGGAGCGAGCAGCACCAGGAACGTGCCGGCCAGGGCGATGTCCATGGTTCGCTTGAGCAGCCGGGACGAGCCCGAGAGGCGAAGGGGAGGCAGCCCGATCAGGGGCAGGCCCTCGGCGGTGTGGATCCCGACGTTCGTGCCCAGGATCTCGAACAGCCGCGGGACGATGTCGATTCGCACGTGGAGGTCCTGGAGCGAGCGAACCAGCCCGAGCGTCTCCTCGTGCGAGTCCTTCGAGAAGGCTACGACGACGCGCTCGACGTCGAGGGCCCGGACGATCTCCGCCAGCCGGTCAGGACCGCCGAGCAGGGGCAGCCCGTCGAGCCCGGGGCGGGGCGCCCGCGGCTCGTCGTCGACGAACCCGAGCAGGTTGATGCCGTACTCGGGATGCTGGCGGAACTTCCGCGCGACGAGCTGACCCACGTCGCCGGCGCCGACGATGATCGTGCTCTGGAGGTACGAGGACGCGCGGCGACACAGGGCCCGGGCCAGAGCGCGGAACACGGTGACGAAGAGGATCGCGAGGAGCCAGAAGGCGAGGACGCGCGGAACCGGCGGGTCGGCGAGGCCGCTGGCGGCTGCCCCGACGAAGAACAGGAAGCTACCGACGGTGACGAGGTGGAAGACACCGACGACGTCGTCGGCGGTCGAGTGGTCGGTGCGTTCCTCGTCGCTCGCGTAGAGCCCGTACAGGCGGGCCACCAGGATCCAGCAGGGAAGCGTGGCAAAGAAGATGCCGAACTCGATCGCGTCGCCGACGACGTTCGACGTCCCCTCGCCGGCGAAGAGCAGGGCGGCTGCCGCGAAGGCAAGGGTGAGGCCGGCGACGTCCGCGCCTGCGAGGGCGCGGCGGATGAGCCAGCCCCGCCCCCGCTCCGCGGCGCTCGCTCGTCGTCGGTCGAGGACGCGGGCCGTGCGCTCGTCCAGGAGGGGCCTGATCTCCTCGTAGAGAGTGGAGACGGTGATGGCCGGCTGCGGCACCTCGGTGGAGGATGCGGAGGTCAAGCGGGCGGAGGGTCGGAGAAACCGGGGGCGTGAGCCCCTGTCTTCGGGCCGATCGCCGGCCCGAGCTTGCTGCGCGCTTCCAGTGGCATGGACCCTCCCCGGTCTCCCCGTTCAGCTGGTCTCACAGTAGTTGCGGTCGGCCGAGAAAGCAACACCTGGACGGCGACTTCTCAACACCCCTTTCAACACGTTTGTCCCGGCTCCGCACACGGTTTCCACACGGCCAGGCGGTGACGGTGGTGCCGTCCGCGGCGGCACGATCTTCCGGGTCGCGAGCTGGCGTTGCGGCCGATCCGACGGGTCGGCGTATACTGGCCCCATGCCCCGCCCGCTGCGCGTCGTCATCGCCAAGCCCGGGCTCGACGGCCACGACCGCGGCGCCAAGGTAATCGCCCGCGCGCTTCGCGACGCCGGCTTCGAGGTTGTCTACACGGGGCTGCACCAGACGCCCGAGCAGATCGTCGAGACCGCGATCCAGGAGGACGCGGACGCGATCGGGATCTCGATTCTCTCCGGTGCCCACATGACGCTTGTCCCGCGGATCCTCGAGCTCCTGCGCGAGAGCGGGGCCGAGGACGTCGTTGTCGTCGTCGGGGGCACGATTCCGCGCCAGGACGCGGCCGAGCTGCGCGAGCTCGGCGTGGCGGAGATCTTCACGCCGGGGGCGCCGCTCGCCTCGATCGTCGAGTTCCTGCGCTCGCACGCCCCCGCGGCCGCCTGATGGCGATCGACGTCGAGCGTTCCGGCGGGACGGCCGTCGTCACGATCAACCGCCCGGAGGCGCTGAACGCGATCGACGTCGAGCACGCGACCGCGCTGCGCGACCGGCTGGCGGAGCTCGCCGCCGACGAGACCGTGCGGGCGGTGATCCTCACCGGTGCCGGGGAGAAGGCGTTCGTTGCGGGCGCCGACATCAAGTACATGCACGGGCTCGGGGTGCTGGAGGCGCGCCGCTGGGGCGAGCTCGGCCACCGGATCGGAACGCTGCTCGAGACGATGCCGAAGCCGACCGTCGCGGCGGTGAACGGGTTCGCGCTGGGCGGCGGCTGCGAGCTCGCGCTCGCCTGCGACCTCCGTCTTGCCTCGACGACTGCGAGGTTGGGGCAGCCCGAGGTCAACCTCGGCATCTTCCCCGGCTGGGGCGGCACTCAGCGGCTCGCCCGCGCGACCTCGCTCGCCTACGCGAGAGAGCTCGTCTTCACCGGCAGGACGGTCGGCGCCGAGGAGGCGCTCGCCCGCGGCCTCGTCAACGCCGTCCACGAGCCTGGCGAGCTACGGGGCAAGGCGCTAGAGCTCTGCGAGGCGTTCGCCGCGAAGGGCCCGCTCGCGCTCGCCTACGCCAAGGAAGCCATGAACCTCGCGCTCCAGGGCGACCACGCGGCGAGCCTCGAGACCGAGGCTCGCCTCTTCGCCATGCTCTTCTCGACCGCCGACCAGAAGGAAGGCATGGCGGCGTTCGTCGAGAAGCGCGAACCCCGCTTCAGCGGTCGCTGACGTGAGCCCCTGACCCCTTCGGACGTGTCCGGGGGCCAGGCCCGTGGACACGTCCGAAGAGACCGTGCCCCGGGGTTCGGCCCCCCGGAACCGGCCCTGGCCCGCGGGCGGAAGATGGCGCTCTTTCGGGGCACTTCCGTGCCAGAGCGGGCGATTGCTCGCGCGTACGCTCCCGTCATGGCGCGTGCGTCGCGGATCCAGGTCGCAGGGGGCATTTATCACGTGCTCTCCCGCGGCGCCGTCCGGCAGGACGTCTACCGCGACGAGATCGACCGCAAGCGCTTCCTCACGGTTTTCGCCGGAGCGGTCGGGCGGCACGGCTGGCGTTGTCATGCCTACTGCCTGATGGGGAACCACTACCACCTGCTCGTCGAGACGCCGGACGCCGACCTCGCGGCAGGAATGCACTTGGTGAACGGGGCCTACGCCCAGTGGTTCAACCGCCGCCACGACCTGACCGGGCATGTCTTCGAGGCCCGGTATGCATCGATTCTCGTGGAGCGGCAATCGCACCTGCTCGAGCTCGCCCGTTACCTGCCGCTCAATCCGGTCCGGGCCGGGATGTGCACGGATCCCGGCGAATGGCCGTGGAGTAGCTACCGCGCCACTGCCGGCATCGAGCGGCCTGCGGATTGGCTCACCCTCGAGCTCGTTCTCGGCTCCGTCGGAGGAGCTGGCGAGACGGCGCGAGCCCGCTATCGCAGCTTCGTTCGCGAAGGCATCGCCGGACGGGACATGTCTGGGGGCCAGGCCCCGGGGCACGTCCCTTGGGGCCACGGGGAGGGCCCGGCGGGGTCGTCGGCTCGCCACGGCGCTGGTAAGCTGCGCCCAGCGGGAGTCCCTGCCGGGGGCTGAGAGGCGGCCACGAGGCCTCGACCGCAGAACCTGATCTGGGTCATGCCAGCGAAGGGAACGGAATGAGCACGAACGATCCACTCGTCATCGCGGGGCGGGCTTTCCGGTCGCGCCTCATCACGGGCACCGGCAAGTACGACACGTTCGAGACGATGCGCGACGCGGTCGTCGAGTCGGGCTGCGAGCTCGTGACCGTCGCCGTGCGCCGCATCGACTTCGACAGCCCGGGGGAGGACATCACGAGCTTCCTGCCCGACGACGTGCTGCTGCTGCCGAACACCGCCGGCTGCGAGACCGCCGAGGAGGCGGTCAGGGTCGCGCGGCTCGCGCGGGCGGGAGGGTTGCCCGACTGGATCAAGCTCGAGGTGATCCCCGATCCCCGCTACCTGCTGCCCGACCCGGTCGAGACGCTGCGGGCCGCGGAGGCGCTCGTCGCGGACGGCTTCACCGTGCTCCCGTACTGCCTCCCCGACCCGGTGCTCGCCCGGCGGCTCGAGGAGGCCGGCTGCGCGACCGTGATGCCGCTCGCGGCGCCGATCGGCACCGGCCGCGGCCTCAAGCTGCTCGAGGCGATCCGGATCCTGATCGAGCAGGCGGCCGTGCCCGTCGTCGTCGACGCCGGTCTCGGCGCCCCCTCGCACGCCGCCGCGGCGATGGAGCTCGGAGCCGACGCCGTCCTCGTCAACACGGCGATCGCCCGTGCCGGCGACCCCGTCGCGATGGCCCGCGGCTTCCGGCTCGCCGTCGAGGCCGGTCGGGCCGCCCACCTCGCCGGGATCATGGACGAGGGCGTCCAGGCGGCACCGTCCAGCCCGACCGGGGGCCTCGTCACGGGAAGCTGATCCGTGGGCGCGTGCACCGTCAACGGCAAGCCGCACGAGCTCGAGCCGGGGGAGACGGTCGCCCGGCTGCTCGAGCGGCTCGGCCTCGAGGGCCCGTACGCGCTCGTCGAGCGAAACGGCGAGCCGGTCGAGCGCGTCCGCTACGCCGAGGTCGAGCTCGCCGCGGGCGACACCCTCGTCGTCGCCCGTCCCGTAGCGGGTGGGTAGCGGTGCTCGCCGACCGGCGCCTCTACCTCGTCACCGGTGTTCGGCCGGACCTGCCCGCTTTCCTCGAGGCGGCGGTCGCCGGCGGCGTCGACGTCGTCCAGGTTCGCGAGCGCGGTCTCACCGACCGCGAGCTGCTCGCCGCGCTCGAGCAGGCGCGAGCGGTGACGGCCCGCCTCGGCGTTCCCTTCGTCGTCAACGATCGCGCCGACCTCGCGCTCCTCGCCGGCGCCGATCTGCTCCACGTCGGCCAGGACGACCTGCCCGTCGCCGCCGCGCGGCGCCTCGGCCTGCGGGTCGGACTCTCGACGCACGCGCCCGCCGAGATCGACGCCGCGGACGCCGACTACATCGGCGTCGGCCCCGTCCACGCGACCCCGACCAAGCTGGGGCGGCCCGCGGTCGGGCTCGACCTGGTTCGCTACGCCGCCGCCCACGCGCGTCAGCCCTGGTTCGCGATCGGCGGCATCGACGCGACGAACGTCGCGGACGTCGTCGCGGCCGGCGCCACCCGCATCGCGGTCGTGCGGGCGATCGGCGACGCCGCCGACCCGGAGCGGGCGGCGCGCGAGCTTCGCGCCGCGCTCGGGGCGTAGGGGGGACCGGGCCGGCCCATGTGCGGGATCTGCGGGCTCGTCCGCGACGACGGCGCCCCGCCCGACCGCGCGCTCGTCGAGGCGATGCGGGACACGCTGGCCCACCGCGGTCCCGACAGCGCCGGGCTCGCGGTCGAGGGCCCGGCCGCGCTCGCGGCGCGCAGGCTCGCGATCATCGACCTCGAGGGCGGCGACCAGCCGCTCACGAGCGAGGACGGCTCCGTCACCGTCGTTCAGAACGGCGAGATCTACAACCACCGCGAGCTCGGTCGCTGGCTCGCCGCCCGCGGCCACACCCTGCGCACCCGCTCGGACACGGAGGTGCTGGCACACCTCTACGAGGAGGAAGGTCCCGGCTTCGTGGCGCGCCTGCGCGGGATGTTCGCGCTCGCGCTCTGGGACGCCCCCCGCGGGCGGCTCGTGCTCGCCCGCGACCGCTTCGGGATCAAGCCGCTCTTCTACGCCCGCGCCCGCGGCGCGCTTGCGTTCGCCTCCGAGCTGAAGGCGCTGCTCGCCCAGCCCGGCTTCTCGCGCGAGGTCGACCGGGAGGCGCTGCGCGCCTACCTCGCCTTCAACTCGGTGCCCGCCCCGCACACGATCTTCCGCGAGGCGCGCAAGCTGTCGCCCGGGCACCTGCTTGTCTGGGAGCCGGGTCGCGGCGAGCCGGCGCTCGAGCGCTACGCGCGTCCCGCGCCCGTGCCCGCCGGGGCCGCGCGCTCCGAGAGCGAGGCCGAGCTCGCCGTCGAGCTGCGGGCCCGCCTCGCCGACTCCGTGCGCGCGCACCTCGTCGCCGACGTGCCGGTTGGCGTGCTCCTCTCGGGCGGTGTCGACTCCTCCGCGCTGGCCGCGCTGGCCGCGACGGAGAGCGGCGAGCGCGTCAGCACGTTCACGATCGGCTTCGAGGAGCAGAGCTTCGACGAGCGCGACCGCGCCCGCCTCGTCGCGGAGTGCTACGGCACCGACCACCACGAGCTCGTGCTGCGCCCTGACGCGGCGGCGCTGCTCGGTGAGCTGGCCGTCGCCTTCGACGAGCCGCTCGGGGACTCCTCTGCGATCCCCACCTACCTCGTCTCGCGCCTCGCCGCCGACCACGTCAAGGTCGTGCTCTCCGGCGAGGGTGCCGACGAGCTCTTCGGCGGCTATTTCACGTACGTCGCCGACGGGCTCGCCCCCTGGCTCGGCCCTGCCGCGCGCGCGGCCCGTCCGCTCGTCGAGCTGCTGCCGAGCTCGTCGCGCCGGGTCGGGCCCGAGTACATGGCGAAGCGCTTCGCCCGCGCCGCCCACCTGCCGCCGCTCGAGCGCCACCACGGCTGGAAGGAGATCCTCTCGCTCGAGCTTCAGGCTGAGCTCGTCGTGCCCGAGTGGCGGGGCAGCCTCGACCCGGTCGACCTGCTCCGGGCGCGTTACGCGGAGACCGAGGGGGCGGCGCCGCTCGCGCGGCTCCAGGATGTCGACCTCGGCCTCTACCTCGTCGACGACCTGCTCGTGAAGACCGACCGCGCGAGCATGGCCCACTCGCTCGAAGTCCGGGTGCCCTACCTCGATCCGGCCGTCGCGGACTTCGCGCTCTCGCTGCCCGACCGGCTCAAGGTGCACGGGCTCGCGAAGAAGCGGCTCTTGCGCCGGGCCGTCGCGCCGCTCCTGCCGCGCGAGATCGCCCGCGGCGCCAAGCGCGGCTTCTCGATCCCCGCGGCCGCCTGGCTCAGGGGCGAGCTCGAGCCGTTCGCGCGCGACGTTCTCTCCCGCCAGCGGCTCGAGCGGCAGGGCTTCTTCCGGCCGGACGCCGTCGGGGGGCTGCTCGACCGCCACGTCGCCGGCGAGGAAGACCTCTCGCGCCCGCTCTGGGGGCTGCTCTCGTTCTCGCTCTGGCACGAGCGCTACGGCTCGTGAGCCGGCAGCGGCCCGCGGGCTGGCCTTCCTACGCGATGCGAGTCACGCTCGGGTAGCGGTCGAATGCCGTGTCGAACGACAGAATCCGCTCCACTCCCTGTCGCTCCATCACGGCGACGTGCAGGGCATCTCGCGCCGAGAGTCCGTAGCTGCCCAGAACGACCTCCCGCGCGCGCTGCACATCGGGGAGCTCAACGGGGAAGACGATCTCGGCGATGCCGAGGAGTACGTCGAAGGCGGGCTGAATGGCGTCTGGCCGGTCGATGGCTGCGTACCGATGGAGGATCTCCTGGAGAACCTCGACGTCGGTGACGAGACGCTCCCGGCTCGAGATGGCCGCCTCCACCTGCCTCTGCGCGTCCGCCTTGTGGCGGTGCGGCGCGCCGACCAGGTACATGGGGACGTTCGAGTCGACGAAGATCACCCTGGCCGGCCCAGGTAGCCGGACTCGATCTGCTGGAGCATCGTTTCGATGTCAGCGGTCGGGAACTCGTGGCGAGTGGCCGCGCGGACCGCGGCCAGCCGTCGTGCCGGGTCTCCGAGCGCGGCTTGGCGCCTGGCGCGACGCAAAGCCTGCCGCACCCACTCGGAAACCGTCATGCCCTGGGCCGTGGCGGCTTCGCGGATCTCCTCGAGCTCGTCGCCGGACAGAACGACTTGCAGGCGCGTACTCATTCCTTGAGCATATCCGACTCAGAGGATCAGCCGCGCACGACGACGCGGGCCGCGCTGAGCGTCCCGGGGCGGGCGCGCTGGGTCTCGAGGGAGAACTCGACCGGGGCCGTCGTGACCGTGACGCGGGCGCCCGCGACGAGGTCGTCGAGCCGGGCCGCCCCGTTCTTCCGCGCGCGCTCGAGCGTCGCGTCGGCGGGGAGCAGCAGGGTCACCCGGCGTGTCACCTCGAAGCGCTCGCCGCCGGAGAGCCGGATGCTCGTGACGTCGACAGTGAGCAGGACGGCCTGCTGGCGGCGCTCGGAGGGCGGCGGCGGGGGCGGCTCCGGCCCTGTGCTCTCGCCCTCGCCGCTCCCGGACGCCTCGCCTTCGCCCTCGGCGGGCTCGACCGCGCGAACCTTGCCGGCGAGCGTCAGCGTGGCCGCGCCCGCGGCGCCGCGGCCGAGCTCGCTCTCCGGGAGGGCGAACAGGAGCTTCTCCGCACGGCGCAGCAGCCGGTAGGGCGAGACGGCGTCCCCGCCTCTCGGGTGGTATTCGAAGTGCAGGTGGTACTCGAGCCCGGCCGCGTCGCCCGAGTCGCCGACGTAGCCGATCAGCTCTCCCTGGCGGACGCGCTGCCCGTCGCGCAGCCCGGGTGCATAGGCGACGCCGGGCTTGCAGCCGCCACGGTCGTCGCGATCCGCCGTCAGGTCGTTGTTCAGGTGGATGTAGAGGTACTCGGCGCCGCTGGCCGCGTGCAGGTAGAGCATGCAGCCGGCGGACGCGGAGCTCGTCCAGATCGTCACCTTCCCCGCCTCGACCGCGACGACGGGCGCGCGCCAGGTTGAGACGAGGTCGTTGCCGGCGTGAGTGCGCGAGCCGCGCGGGTCGCCGAAGTCGTCCCGGTAGGTCGCAGGCCCGACGATCGGAAAAACGATCTCGGGGCTCTTCGCCTTCGCGGGCGCCGTCACTCCGGCCTGCGCCGTCCCGGCGAGGGCCCACGCGAGAGCGAGGGTGAGAGCCGCTCGGGCGACCGTCCGGTGGCGAGCGCTGTGCTCCGGTGCGCGCACGAGGGGGCTCAGGGTACCAGAGCTCGTGGCTCGCAGGTTCCCCGCGCGGCCTCGCGGGCGGGCGGATAGCATGCCCCCCGATGAAGGTCGCCGTGTGCGTGAAGGAGGTGCCGGACCCGGCCGTGCCGAGGAAGCTCGACGCTTCCAGCCTCCGTCTCGACCGCTCCGGCGAGGGCGCTCTCAACCCGTGGGACCTGCCCGCCGTCGAGGCCGCGCTGCGCCTCGTCGAGGCCCACGGCGGCGAGGTCGTCTGCATCTCCGTCGCCCCGGAGCGGGCGGCGGCGACGCAGCGCAAGGCGCTCGCGATGGGCGCCGACCGGGCCGTGCTGGTCGCCGACGAGGCGATCGCCGGCTCCGATCTCGTCGCCACGAGCCGCGTGCTCGCCGAGGCGCTGCGGCGCGAGCAAGCGGACCTCGTCCTCTTCGGCCAGCAGGGATCCGACTCCGACGGGGCCGTCCTCTGGGCCGCGGTCGCCGACCGCCTGCGCCTGCCGGTCCTGTCGCAGGCGGCGAGCCTCGAGCTCTCGGACGGCCGGGTGCGGGTCAAGCGCCAGACCGAGCACGGCTACGACCTGATCGAGGCGCCGCTGCCCTGCGTGGTGGCTGTCTCCGATGCGATCAACGAGCCCCGCTACCCCTCGCTGAAGGGGATCATGGGTGCGAAGAAGAAGCCCCAGGAGACCCTCTCGCTGGCCGATCTCGGCCTCGCCGCGGCCGACGCCGGCGACGCCGGCTCGGGCACGGAGGTGTACGCGCTCGGCCCGCCGCCGCCGCGCGGCGACTCGCTCGTCGTCGAGGACGACGGCAACGCCGCCGAGCGGATTCTCGACTTCCTCGCGGAGCGCAAGCTCGTCTGATGGGCGCTCTCGTTTTCGTCGAGCACCACGCCGGCGCGCCCGCGAAGGCGTCGCTGGGCGTGCTCGCGAAGGCCGCGAGCCTGTTCGGCGACGTCGCCGCCGTCGTGTGCGGCTCCGGTGTCAGGGAGCTCGCCGCGGCCCTCGGCGCCCACGGCGCCGCGACGGTCTACGTCGCCGACGACGACGCGCTCGCCTCGCCACTGCCCCAGCCCCGCGTCGACGCGCTCGAGCGCGCTGTCGCCGCCAGCGGCGCGGACACAGTGCTCTTCGCCTCCTCCGTGCTCGCCGCCGACGTCGCCGCCGGCCTCGCCGCGCGCACCGGCGGGGGGCTCAACTGGGACCTCGTCGAGCTCAGGCTCGAGGGCGGCCGGCTGGTCGGCACCCGCCCGGCGCTCCAGGACACCGTCTACGTCGACGTCGGCTGGAAGATGCGGCCGCGGCTCGCGCTCGTCCGCTCCGGCTCGTTCGAGCCCGTGCAAACGGGCGGCACCGCGACCGTCGTCGACGTCCCCGTCGAGGTCGCGGAGTTCTCGCGCGCGGCCACGCTCGCCGGCCATGAGTCGGCTGACAGCTCCGGCCCCGCGATCGAGGAGGCCGAGGTGATCGTCGCGGGCGGGCGCGGGCTCGGCTCGCCGGACGGGTTCCGGCTCTGCGAGGAGCTGGCGGGCGCGCTCGGCGGCGCCGTCGCCTCGACGCGAGCCGTGGTCGACTCCGGCTGGTACCCGTACTCGACCCAGGTCGGCCAGACCGGCAAGACGGTCTCGCCGAAGCTGTACGTGGCCTGCGGCATCTCCGGCGCGATCCAGCACAAGGTCGGCATGCAGGGCTCCGGCACGATCGTCGCGATCAACAAGGACCGCAACGCGCCGATCTTCGACTACTGCGACCTCGGCGTCGTCGGCGACCTGCACGAGATCGTGCCGCGCCTGACCGAGCTCGTTCGCCAGCGCAAGTCGGGATGACCGTCCGGCCGGCCGACTTCGCGCCAGCGGTCGCGCCCGGGGAGTTCCTGACCGCCCCGAGCGACCCGGCGGACGAGCGGATCGAGGTCGGCATCCTGATCGTCGGCGGCGGGCCGGCGGGGCTCGCGGCGGCGATCCGCGCCGCCCAGCTCCTCGCCGAGCGGCCCGAGTTGGCCGAGAGCCTCGGCGACGTCCCCATCTGCGTCGTCGAGAAGGGCAAGGCACCCGGCTCGCACGTCCTCTCGGGGGCCGTGGTCGACCCGCGCGCCCTGCGCGCGCTCTTCCCGGGCGTGTCGATGGACGAGCTGCCGTTCCACGGGACGGTCGAGGACGAGGCGGTCTACTACCTCACCCGGCGGCGGGCGCTGCGCGTTCCGGCGCCACCGACGATGCGAAACCACGGTAACCGGATCGCCTCCCTGAGCCGCCTCTGCCGCTGGCTGGCCGAGCGGGCGGAGGAGCTCGGCGTCACGATCGTCCCCGAGACAGCCGCCGTCTCGCTGCTCGAGAGCGAAGGGCGCGTCGTCGGGATCCGCACCGGCGACCGCGGCCGCGGGCGGAGCGGGGAGGAGCTCGCGAACTTCGAACCCGGCTCCGACATCGTCGCCCGGATGACGATCCTTGCCGAGGGCACGCTTGGGCACTTGACGCGGGCTGCTGTCGAGCGGTTCGGGCTCGCGGGCGAGGCCCCGCAGGTGTACGCGCTCGGTGTCAAGGAGGTCTGGGAGGTGGCGCGACCGCTCCGGCGGATCGTGCACACGCTCGGCTGGCCGCTCTCGAGCCGGGAGTTCGGAGGTAGCTTCCTCTACCCGCTCGGCGAGGGGCACGTGTCGCTCGGGCTCGTCGCCGGGCTCGACACGAGCGATGCGTCGGTCTCGGTCCACGATCTGCTCCAGGCGCTGAAGCTGCATCCGCTCGTGGGGCGCGTTCTCGAGGGCGGCAGGCGGGTCGGCTGGGGCGCCAAGACGATCCCCGAGGGCGGCCTGCAGGCGCTCCCCGCGAAGCTCCACTTCCCCGGAGGTGTCTTCGTCGGCGACGCGGCCGGCTTCGTCAACGTGCCCGCGCTGAAGGGCGTTCACTACGCGATCCACTCCGGGCACCTGGCCGCGGAGGCCGCGATCGAGGCGATTGCGCCCGGCTCGACGTCCTGGGCGCCCGGCGCGCTCGAGGGGTACGACCGGGCCGTGCGGGAGAGCTTCATCTGGCGCGACCTGCGGCGGGTGCGCAACATGCGCCCGGCGTTCGCGCGCGGCTTCCTGGCCGGCTCCGCGCTCGCCGGGCTCGCGACGGTGACCGGCGGGCGCGCCCCGCGCGGCAACCTGCGCCTCGAGGCGGACGCCCACGCGGCCGTCTCCTCCGGCGGCCGGGCCCGGTCCTACCCGCAGCCGGACGGCGTGCTCACGTTCGACAAGCTCTCGAGCGTCTACCTGTCCGGGAATCGCACCCGCGACGATGCGCCCGACCACATCCGTGTCCGCCACGACGTCCCGGGCGAGCTCGCCGCGGCCTGGGTCGCCATGTGCCCGGCCGCCGTCTACGAGCTCGCGGAGGGGGGCGGCGTCGCGGTCACGGCCTCGAACTGCGTCCAGTGCGGCGCGATCACGGCCAAGGGAGGTCGCCTGACCCCGCCGGAGGGCGGCGACGGGCCGGACTACCAGCTCATGTGAGCCGCGGGCGCGGGTGAAGGGCGAGACCGAAACGTGTCTCGCCCCTCGGCCTCGCCCGAGACCCGTCTCTCCCCTGCCGCCCGTGGGCCTGCCGGGGGTGTCTGGTATCCTCGACCCGGATGAAGACCGACATCCATCCCGACTACGTGCTCGCCACCGTTCGCTGCTCGTGCGGCGCCACGTTCCAGACCCGCTCGACCAAGCCGGACCTGCACGTCGAGATCTGCTCGGAGTGCCACCCCTTCTACACCGGCAAGCAGAAGCTCGTCGACACGGGCGGTCGCGTCGAGCGGTTCCAGCGCCGGCTCGAGAAGGCGCAGCAGGCCAGCCGCTCCTGACGCGGGGGCTCCCCAAGCCGTGAGCGCGCCGATCGGCGGCCAGGCGGTCCTCGAAGGCGTGATGATGCGCGGGCCGTCCGCGTGGTCGGTGGCCGTGCGCACGCCCGCCGGCGAGATCGCGGAGGTCAACCGGCCGATCGCCTCGGTGCTCGTCCGTCACCGCTGGCTGCGCCTCCCCGTGATCCGCGGGGTGATCGCGCTCGGGGAGTCGCTCGCGATTGGCTTCCGGGCGCTCGCGATCTCGGCCAACTACGCCGCGCAGGAGCCGGGGGAGGCCGAGGACGGCGAGCAGCCGGTCGAGCTGACCCGCGCGCAGCTCCTGTTTGCGTTCGCGATCGCGATCGGGTTCGCGATCCTGCTCTTCAAGGTCACGCCGGCGCTGATCACGAACTGGCTGCCGGTCGATAGCACCTGGTGGTTCGTGATCGTCGAGGGTGTCGTGCGGGTCGCGATCTTCGTCGCCTACCTGAGCCTGATCTCGCTTTGGCCCGACCTGCGCCGCGTCTTCCAGTATCACGCTGCCGAGCACACGGCGATCAACGCGTACGAGGCCGGTGACCCGCTCGAGCCGGAGACGGTGCAGCGCCACAGCCTGCTGCACGTCCGCTGCGGCACCGCCTTCTTGCTCTACGTGATGGTGATCGCGATCTTCGTCTTCGCCCTGTTCGGTCGCCCCGCCTGGTACTGGCTCGTCGTGACGCGCATCCTCGCGCTGCCGCTGATCGCCGGGCTCGCCTACGAGGTGATCCGCTTCGCCGGCAAGCACCCGCGCAACCCCGCGCTGCGAACGCTGCTCGCGCCCGGCCTCTGGCTCCAGCGGCTGACCACCCGCCAGCCGACGCTCGACCAGGTCGAGGTCTCGATCCGCGCCCTCTCCGAGGTGCTCCGCCTCGAGGGCCGACTCACGCCCGAGGAGCGCAAGATCGAGATCATGGCCTAGTGGGTAGGGCAACCAGCAAACAGGCACTAGTATGCTGTCAACCGGACAAGGAGGAAGGGGACGATGGCTGTCGAGAAGCGAGCAACCGCGATCTGGCAGGGGAATCTGCTCGAGGGCAGCGGCACCGTCAGCGGCGAGAGCGGCGCCCTGGGCGAGGTGGCCGTGAGCTGGCCCAGGCGGGCCGAGCAGGGCGCCGAGGCGACGAGCCCGGAGGAGCTGATCGCGGCCGCCCACGCCGCGTGCTACTCGATGGCGCTCTCGCACGGGCTCGCGCAGGGCGGCACGCCCGCCGAGGAGCTGCGGGTGACGGCGACCGTCGGCTTCCAGCCCGGGCAGGGGATCACGGGCATCCACCTCGACGTCAACGGCACCGTCCCCGGCCTCGACCAGGCCGCGTTCGCCGAGGCCGCTGCCGGCGCCGCGGCCGGCTGCCCGGTCTCGAAGGCGCTCGCCGGCGTCGGGATCACGCACGCGGCGACGCTCGAGTAGCCGCCGCCGGGGCAGCGGACGCCCCGGCCTACAATGGCCGGGTGACGGCGATCGAACGGCTGATCGAGGAGCTCGAGCGCTCCTACGCGGACGCGCAGGAGCGCATGGCCGACCCCGGGGTCTTCTCGGACCGGCAAGCCGCCGCCGCGGCCGGCCGGCGCCTGAAGGAGCTCGAGGCGCCCTACCGGCTCGCGCAGGAGTGGCGCGAGGCGGCAGCGGACGTCGAGGCGGCGTCGGCCGACTCCGAGCTGCGCGAGCTCCTGCCCGACGCCGAGCGGCGTCTCGCCGAGCTCGAGGAGGAGCTGAAGCTCGCCCTCGTCGAGCGCGACCCGAGCGACTCGAGAGACGTGATCGTCGAGATCCGCCAGGGCGTCGGCGGTGACGAGGCCGCGCTCTGGGCGGGCGACGTGCTGCGGATGCTGACCCGCTACGCGGAGCGGCGCGGCTTCAAGTCGGAAGTGCTTGGCTCGAGCCCGAACGAGGCGGGCGGCTTCAAAGAGGTGACGTTCGCGGTCAAAGGCGACGGCGCCTACTCGATCTTCAAATGGGAGGGGGGAACGCACCGCGTGCAGCGTGTTCCCGCGACGGAATCGCAGGGCCGGATTCACACGTCCACGGCGACCGTGGCGGTGATGCCCGAGGCGGAGGAGGTGGAGGTCGAGATCGACCCGGGCGACCTCAAGGTCGACGTCTACCGCTCGACCGGCCCGGGCGGCCAGAGCGTGAACACGACCGACTCGGCCGTGCGCCTGACCCATCTCCCGACCGGGCTCGTCGTGGCGATGCAGGACGAGAAGTCGCAGCTTCAGAACAAGCAGAAGGCGCTGCGGGTGCTGCGCGCGCGCCTGCTCGAGCTCGAGCGCCGCCGCCGCGACGAGGAGCTGTCGGCGACCCGCCGAGCCCAGATCGGGAGCGGCGAGCGCTCCGAGAAGATCCGCACCTACAACTTCCCCGAGAGCCGGGTCACGGACCACCGGGTCAAGGTGACCGTGCACCGGCTCGACGCGGTGCTCGAGGGCGAGCTCGACGAGCTCACCGACGCGCTCGCCGCGGAGGAGCGGCGCCGCGCGCTCGAGGCCTCCGCGGTCGCGTGACCGTCCGCGAGGCGCTCGGCTCCTCCCGTCGCGAGCTCGAGCGGGCCGGCTGCCCGTCCCCGCGGGCCGATGCCGAGCACCTGGTCGCGCATGTGCTTCGCAGCGGGAGAACGGAGCTGTACGCGACGCCCGAGCGGGAGCTGACGGCGGGGGAGGCGGCGTCGCTCGCGGCGCTCGTCGCCAGGCGGGCCGCCCGCGAGCCGCTTGCCTACCTACTCGGGGAGTGGGGCTTCCGGGGGCTCGTGCTCGCCGTCGACGCCCGCGTGCTCGTGCCGCGCCCCGAGACCGAGGTGGTGGTCGAGCATGCGCTCGCCCGCCTCTCTTGTGTCGAGCGACCGCGCGTCCTCGACGTCGGTACCGGCTCCGGGGCGATCGCGCTCGCGCTCGCGAGCGAGCGATCTGACGCCCGCGTCGTCGCCACCGACGTCTCCGCGGCCGCGCTCGCGGTCGCGGCTGAGAACCGGTCCCGACTCGGGCTCGCAGAACGGGTCGAGCTCGTGCAGGGCGACCTGGCGGCGGGGCAGGAGGGCCCGTTCGATCTCGTCGTCTCCAACCCGCCCTACGTCCTCTCGGCCGACCTCGGCGAGCTCGACCCCGAGGTGCGCGATTTCGAGCCGCGCCTCGCGCTGGTCGACGAGGACCAGACCGGGGGCATCGCCCGGGCCGCCCGGGAGCTCTTGCGCCCGGGCGGCTGGGTCGTGCTCGAGTGCAGCGACCGCCGCGGCGACGCGGTGGCCGCGCTGCTGCGCGAGCTCGGGTTCGCCCGTGTCTCGGTCTCCCCGGATCTCGCCGGCCGCGACCGCGTCGTCGAGGGCCGCAAGCCGTGAGTGTGAAACAGCACGAAGTCGCGCCAGGTATGTGACCAGTGGGGTATCCGGATGACGCCCCTTGTCTGCTCATGGGCGACCGCTGGCGATCGCGGTGACGGGGACGTGATCGATCTGCATGGCTTGCTCGAGCAGGCGGTGGAAGAGGAGGCCACGCTGGCGC
>JADLFG010000022.1 GCA_020845695.1 Thermoleophilia bacterium
CGCCTCTCCTGCCGTGATCCCGCGAGCCGCCGGCAGCCCGGTGGAAGCCGGAGGATCTGGCCCCCCTCGGGCGACGCGCCGGGCCGGCCCCGCCGGCGGATTCGAGGACGGCCCGGGGCACGCACCTCGACGAATACGCCGGGGGTCGCGCCGCGCGGTCCGGACGTTGCGGACCTCGCCCGGCGGGGCGTACGATGCGCCTGCGCGCGGCCCGGAGCCTCCGTGCGCGGGGAGACGCGTTGGAATTCAACCTGCTCGGCCCGCTCGAGGTCGTCGACGACGGTGGCCGGACGGTCGCGCTCGGGTCGGGCCGTCAGCTGCTGCTCGCGCACTGCCTGCTCCTGCAACGCAACGACGTCGTCTCGCGCGATCGGCTGATCGACGCGCTCTGGGGAGAGCGCCCGCCCGCGACGGCGGCGAACGCCCTGCAGGTCCAGGTGCACTCGCTGCGCAAGCGCCTGGGGCCGGAGCGGATCGTCACCGAGCACTCCGGCTACCGGCTTCGCGTCGACCGCGGGGAGCTGGATCTCGAGCGCTTCGAGCAGCTCGCCGCGAGCGGGCGAAGCGCGCTGGCGACCGGGGATGCCGAGACGGCTGCCTTGCGGCTTCGCGAAGCGGTCGCGCTGTGGCGCGGGCCCGCGCTCGCGGATGTCACGTACGAGCCGTTCGCGCAGCCGGAAATCGCCCGGCTCGAGGAGCTCCGCCTGGTCGCGCTCGAGCAACGTGTCGAGGCAGACCTGGCCCTGGCACGCCACTCCGAGCTCGTCCCGGAACTCGAGGCGCTCGTCGCCGAGCACCCGGAGCGCGAGCGCTCGTACACCCAGCTCATGCTCGCGCTCTATCGGAGCGGGCGGCAGGCCGATGCGCTCGAGGTCTTCGGCCGGGCGCGTCGCGCGCTCAGGGAGGAGCTCGGGCTCGAGCCCGGACCGGAGCTGCGAGACCTCCAGCAGGCGATCCTCCGCCAGGACGCTAGCCTGGGCGTCGAGGCCCCGGAGGTTCGCACGCGCCGTCACCTGCCGGCACCCGCGACAGCCCTGGTCGGCCGGCGAACGGAGCTCGCGGAGATCGGCCGGCTCCTGCGGGACGAGGGAGTCAGGCTAGCGACCCTGACCGGGCCGGGGGGAATCGGCAAGACGCGACTGGCGCTCCAGGTCGCGCACGACCTCGCCGAGGACTACCGCGACGGCGTCTACTTCGTCGATCTCGCGCCGCTCGCCGATCCCCGAGCAGTCCCGCAAGCGATCGCGACGGCGCTCGGCATCGAGCGGCACGAGGAGGAGCTCGCGAGCGCTCTGGCCGCCTTCGTTGGCGCCCGCCGCGTCCTCCTCCTGATCGATAACTTCGAGCAGGTGCAGGACGCGGCGCCGCTGCTCGGCGAGCTGATCCGCGCGGCGGCGGGTCTGAGCGTGCTCGTGACGAGCAGGACGGCGTTGCGCCTCTCGTGCGAGCGGGAGTACCGCGTGCCGCCGCTGCCGCTCGGGGACGCCGTGGCGATGTTCGTGATCCGGGCGCGTGCCGTCGCGCCGAGCTTCCGGCTGGCCGGCGAGGAGGCCGACGAGGTCGCCGAGCTCTGCGAGCGCGTCGATCGCCTCCCGCTCGCGATCGAGCTGACCGCGGCGAGGACGCGCGACTACCACCCGGCCGAGCTGCTCGCGCTCGCGCCCCGCTCGCTCGAGCTCGCGACCGACGGCGCTCGAGACCTGCCCGCGCGCCAGCGCACGCTGCGCGCCACCATCGAGTGGAGCTACCGGCTGCTGCCCGAGGAGGCGCAGGCGTCGTTTGCCCGGCTCGGGATCTTCGTCGGTGGGTGCACGGTCGAGGCTGCCACGGCGGTGTGCGAGACAGGCCGCGCCGGCCTCGCCTCGCTCGCGGGCCAGAGCCTGCTGCACGAACGCTACACGGGCGGGGAGCTTCGCTTCTCCATGCTCGAGACGGTGCGTGAGTTCGCGCGTGAGCGGCTCTCGGCGAGAGGCGAGCTCGACGAGTACGCGCGCCGTCACGCCGGCTTCTACGTCCGGCTCGCGGAGGCCGCGGAGCTCGAGCTCGACTCGGCCGGCGAGGAGCAGGCCTGGGCGCAGCTCGACGCGGAGCTGCACAACCTGCGGGCCGCCCTCTCCTGGAGCCACGCCGCGGGTGGCGCCGAGCTCGAGCTCAGGCTCGCGACCGCGCTCGCCCATTACTGGTGGGTTCGCAACCACCTCAGGGAAGGGCTCGCCGCGATCGAGCGGGCGGTCGCGAGAGCCGGGGACGCACCGGCGCTGCTACGCGGGAAAGCCCTCTTCGGCGCCGCCCGCCTGGCGCACAGCCTCGGCGACCACGAGGTCATGCGGCGCCTGGCCGAGGAGAGCCTCGCCGCGTACCGGTCTGCCGGAGACCGCCACGGCGAGGCGCAGGCGCTGCTCGGGCTCGGGATCGCCGCGGGGTGCCTCGGCGATCGCGGACGAAGCCGCGCGCTCTACGAGCGGTGCGCCGGCCTCTACCGGGAGCTGGGCGACCAGCGCGGGCTCGCGGCCGTGCTCAACAACACGGCCTACAGGCTGCTCGAGGACGGCGAGACCGAACGGGCCCGGGAGCTCTGCCACGAGACGCTCGCCATTCTCGAGCGGCTCGGCCTCCGCGCGAGGACGACCGTCGCGCTCGGGAACCTCGGGCTGGCCGCGCTGCTCGAGCTGGACCTCGGCGGCGCGCTCGACTGCTTCGTCCGCGCCGTTGAGATCGCCGCCGACATCGGCTACGCGGAGGGGTCGATCTACGGTCTCGAGGGGATCGGCGCGGCTCTGGCCGCCACGGGCCGGAACGAGCAG
>JADLFG010000023.1 GCA_020845695.1 Thermoleophilia bacterium
GGGGCCGGATTCTAGCCGCTCCGCACGGGGCGGGATCAGGCAGGGGCGAGCACGGGCAACCGGTGCGCGCGCATTCCTTCCCCGAGCCGTCCGTCGAAGGTCAGGGCTGCGTCGAGCAGTCCGGCGCTCGCGAGGCGCACGGCCGTGACGAGATGAATCGAGTCGAGCGACGCCACCGGCGCAGGCCCGATCGTCTCCGCGGCGGCGAGTACCGCCTCGTCCATCGGCACGAGCGCGATGCCGGCCAGGAGTTGGTCTGCGGCGTCGAGCAGCGAATGGCGTAGCGCAAGGCGCCGGAGCTCCACGCTGAGGAGGCGGCTCGACACGAACTGGTCGAACCCGGCGAGGACGTCGATGACGGAACCAGCATCCGGCTCGCCGAGCAGGATTCGCCCGACGGCGCTCGTGTCCAGGTAGAGCGTGGACACGGTTCAGGAGCCGCGGGCGTCTCGACTCTCGTCCAGGAAGGCGTCCGTGGTGCCCGCAGCGGCGCCAGGGGGATTCAGCCTGCCGGCGATGACGTCGAGACGCTCGCCCGGAACGCTGGCGGCGAACACGGTCGCAAGCTCCGAGTAGCCCGCACGGGGAGACGGCACGAGGCGGGCGACCTCACGCCCGTGCTCGGTCACGATCAACGCCTCGCCCGCCTTGACCCGATCGAGGTAGCGGCTCAGGTTCTGGCGCAGCTCACGAACGCCAACAGCGATCGCCATTGTGCGTCGTACTGTAGCACATTATCGTCTTGTACGCCTCACCCGAGTCGCTCGGCTGCGAGGAGCAGCGCGAGGGCGGTCTGGCCCTCCGCGAAGCCGCCGCCGCGGGCGCGACGGAACGCCTCCTCCAGCGGCAGGCGGACGGTCGTCACCTCCTCCCCTACGGCCGGTTGCGCGGCCGCGAGCACGACGCCGGTCGCGAGGTACGCGTCCGAGCGCAGGCTGAGGTGCGCGCTCGAGGAGTAGAACGTCGAGAGGTGGGCCCACTCGCGCGCCGTGCCGCCCGCCTCCTCGGCGAGCTCGCGCCGCGCGGCGTCGAGCGGCGCCTCGCCCTCGTCAACGGTGCCGGCGGGCACCTCGAGCGTCCAGTCACGCACCGGATGACGGTACTGGCGCACGAGGACGACGTCGCCGCCGTCCGTGACCGGAACGACGAAAACCGCGCGCGGGCAGGCGAGGTACGTGTACGACGTCTCGCGGCCGTCCCGCCCGGCGAGGCGGTCACGAACAACGGCCCGCCAGGGCGTGCCCGCGAGCAGCTCGCCCTCGACGAGCCGCAGCCCCGGCGATCCCCCGCCGATCAGGCCGGCCCGCTCGAGCTCGCGCAGCACGCCGACCGTCCGCGGCGCATCGAGTCCGTCGAGCTCCTCGAGCAGGAAGTCGAGGTCGACGAGCGTGTCGACGTCGCGCCAGGGCTCGAGCAGCTCGACCCGGAGCCCGGCGTCGGCACAGCGCGCGAGCGTGACGCCGAGCACGGCCGGAGTCGACCAGGGAACGTCGCGAAACGGCTCGGCGTGGTGCACGCTCATCGCGATCAGCCAGTAGCCGCCGTCGAGCGCCGGCCCGAGCACGACATCGGCGCCGGCCGCGAGCAGCTCGAAGGCACGCCCGAGCGCGCCGCGCGGAAGCCCCGGCACGTCCGCCGAGACGAGCACGGCCGGCCCCGAGCCCGCGAAGCGCGAGATCGCGCCCGGAAGCGCCGCGGCAAGGCCACGCCCCTCCTGCAGGACGAGCGGCGTTTCCGCGCCCGCGAGCGCCGCGAGCGCGGGAGCGTCACCTGCCTCCCCGTGCAGCAGCCCGACGACGGGAGCCTCGGCGCGGCAGGCGTCGAGCGTGTCGAGCAGGAGCGCCTCGTGCAGCCGCGCCGCCTGCTCCGCGGAGAGCGGCGGCACGAGCCGGGTCTTCGAGCGCCCGGGGAGCGGCGCCTTCGCGACGAGCAGGACGGTCCCGGTCACGAGACCCTCCGCAGCAGCCCCAGCGCGCGCTCGTCCCACGGCGTCCGGTGCGTCAGCCCCGGCGCCGCCCGCGCACGCCCGCGGTCGGCGGCGAACCAGTCGTACGCCTCGCAGAGCGCCGCGGCGCTCGAGCGGACCGGCCGCCAGCCGAGCTCGCGCCGGGCCCGCTCGACGTCGAGCACGACGTCGTGCGCCGCCGTCCGCTCGTGCCAGGCCGAGAGCGGCGAGGCGCCCAGCCGCCGCAGCCCCGCAAGCGCGAACCGCGCCGGGCCCGCAGGCAGATGCCGGACGACGCTCGGCGATCCCGCATGCCCGATCAGGGCACGCAGCTCCTCGTCCACCGTGCCGACCTCGGCCGCCCCGACGTTGTAGACGCCGGTCGCGGACGGCAGCCGGCCCGCCAGCACGATCGCCTCGACGAGATCCTCGCTCGCGAGTAGCTGGTAGCGGTTGCCTCCGTCCCCGAGCGTGAAGATCGTGCGCCCCTCCCGCACCCAGTCGAAGAGGATCCCGAAGACGCCGAGCCGCCCCGGGCCGACGACCGCGCTCGGCCGCAGAACGACCGTGGAGAGCCCCCGCGCACGGAAGGCTGAGGCAACCCGCTCGGCCTCGAGCTTCGAGCGCCCGTACGGCTCGAAGGGCGCAGCGCACTCGCCCTCGGGCGTCGGCACCCGGCGCGCCAACCCGTAGACCACCCCCGACGAGACCAGCACGGCTCGTCGCACTCCGGCCTCTGCCGCGGCCGCGAGCACGCACGCGGTCCCGCCCACGTTGACCGAGCGGAGCTCGGTCGCGTCACCCCGGATCGGGAGCGCCGCGGCGGCGTGCACGAGCACGTCGGCGCCGGCACAGAGCTCGGCCGCCGCGCGCGGGTCGCGAACGTCACCGCGCAACGCCTCTGCGCCGGCCACGAGCGCGGGTACGAGATCGAGCGTCCGGACCCGGACGCCCTCCCGGCCCAGGCGGCGCGCGACATGGAAGCCGACGAAGCCGCTCCCGCCCGTGACGGCCCACATGGGCATGCACCGGGAGCCTAACGGAGCGGCAGAAGCTATTGACTAATTACTTATTTGCTGCTAGCGTGCTCGACCATGAGCCCGCCCACCGATCGAATGAGCGCCGCCGAGCGCCGCGAGGCGATCCTCGCCGCCGCGGTCGAGGAGTTCGCCGCGAGCGGCTTCGCAGGCGCCACGACGGCGGCCATCGCCAGGCGGGCCGGCATCTCACAGCCGTATGTCTTCCGGTTCTTCCCAACGAAGCAGGACCTGTCGCTCGCGGTGATCGATCGCTGCGTGTCGAGGATCATCGCCGACTGGGAGAACGCCGTGCCCGAGCCCGGCGAGACCCGGCTGCAGACGCTCGGCCGGACGTACGTCGAGAAGCTCGGCGAGCGGCGGTCGGAGCTGATGGTGCATCTGCACGCGTACGCGTCGGCCGACGACCCCGAGATCGCGGCCGCGATGCGCCACCACCTGGCGAGGATCTACCGCTACGTCGTCCACCTGCTCGAGCGGGACGGCAACCCGACTCCCTACGCGGACGCCGGGGGCTTCGTCTCGCGCGGCTTCCTCATCAACGCCTCGATGGCGATCGGGCTCGAGAGCGCCCTCAGCCCCGAGGAGTGGCTCGGGATCTGCAGCAAGCCCGAGATCGCCCGGATCGAGGACCGGCTGGACGGCGAGCCCGCTGCCGTATGAGCTCTTTTTTTCACCTGCAAGTAAGTAATCGATTACAAAGGAAGGAGCCGGCATGACAGCGAGATCCGGTGCGCTCTGGGCGTTCATCGTGACGTCGCTCGGGCTGTTCATGGTCACGCTCGACAACCTCGTCGTCACGATGGCGCTGCCCGTGATCCGCGAGGA
>JADLFG010000024.1 GCA_020845695.1 Thermoleophilia bacterium
AGCGGCCGCGAGCTCCAGCAGCAGACACCGCTCACGCTGACGGGCACGGTCGTCAAGCTCGTCGAGCCGGCACCGGGCGAGGAGCCCGTCCCGCCCGACGGAGGCCAGAACGGCGGCGCGACCGGCGGCGGCGAGAGCGGTGGCTCTGCCGGCGAGGGCTCGGGCACGACCGGCTCCGACCCGGGTAGTGGTGGAGGCGGCTCGTCCACGGCCCCGCCGCCCCCGCCGCCTCCCGCCAGACGGGGCCAGCAGCTCGTCGCCGGCACGCTGCTCACGATCCGCATCTCGAGCGTCGCCATCGCCGGTGGCGCCACGTTCACCGTGAGCCGCCAGGTGACAGTTGCGGTGCCCGTCGACATGGCCGTCACCGGGACGCGGAAGGGTGCCACGGCGCTCGTCAGAGGCGTCCGGGTGACCCTGACGACCACGCCCGTGACGCTCGGCTTCCGGGCCCAGAAGGCCGCGCCGGGAGCCCTGTCGCTCTCGGCGATCTCGCTCGGGTAGACAGACCGTGGCCGCGGCCGGCCGAGCCGTCCGCTCAGCCGCAGAAACCGTGACCGCGGCCCTCCGGGCCGCTCCCACGCGGGTTGCGGCCGGCCGAGCCGGCCGCTCAGCCGCAGACCGTGAACGCCGGGCTCCGCCCGGCTCCTTGCGGGTCGCGGCCGGCCGAGCCGGCCGCTCAGCCGCAGAGGCCGCTCAGCCGCGGGGGAGGCAGCGCGCGGTCTGCGGGCAGCGACGCAGCACCGTGAGCCTCGGCGGCTGGCGCTGCCCGGACGGCCAGGCGATGCGCAGGAGCACCGAGGACGCGTTGTTTGCGTAGTTCGACTCCTTCAGCGCCCGGTCGGGGTTCACGCGGTGCACGAGCACGTAGCGGCCCGCAGGGAGCCCGGTCAGCTCGAGGTACTGCCCATCGCGCCACGCCTCGTAGACGTCGCCCCAGCCGACCGACATGCCCTCAACGACCTCGAGCAGCCCGGTCTGCTCGGGCCCGCAGTTCGAGTTGTAGACGCGGGACCCGGGCTCGCCGGGCATCAGCGTGTCCGGATCGACGTTGTAGCGATCGCCGAGGCAGAAGCCGCTCTTCTGGTCGGGCACGACCAGCTTGAAATCGGCTGCCCGCCGCAGCTCATAGGTCATGAAGCTGAGCAGGTGCCAGTGCTGGTGGGTGAGATCCTCGACGTACCGCAGGACTCCGACCCCCGGGCGAACGACGGTCTGCCCGTTGCGGCGCTGGATCAGCTGGTCGGCCGTCATCGAGGCCTCGCCCGAGCTCGGGCGGTGTCCCCTGATCACGAGGGGGCCCGCGCCGAGGTTCTCGCCGGACGAGTAGAAGCCGAGACGGATGTGGCGTTCGCCGTCCTCGAACACGAGCCGGGTCACGAGCCCGCCCGGGGTGATCGGGTCGAGATCGGGGAGCATCTGGCCGAGCGCGCCCCCTCCCGACCGCTCGCTGCGATCGCCGAACGCCCCGGTGGCCAGCACGAGCGCTCCCGCGACCGAGAGGGCTGCGAGAACCCCGAGCGTCACGAGCCGCGTACGGGTCACTCCGCTCCTCCCGCAACGGCCGACACGGGCGCGAGCGCGCCCCGCAGGGCACGAGCCGCAGCCTCGGGGTCGCGGCTGTCGCCGATCGCCCGGACGACGGCGATCCGCTCGGCGCCGGCCTCGACGACCTCGGCCAGATTGGCGGCGTCGATCCCGCCGATCGCGAACCACGGCATGCGGGCATGCTCCACCGCGTACCGGACGAGTTCGAGCCCGACGGCGGACCTGCCGGGCTTCGTGGGGGTGGCGTAGACCGGGCCGACGCCCAGGTAGTCGGCATCGGCAGCATCGATCTCGCCCGGCGCGTGCGTCGAGAGACCGACGGGTAGCCCGAACCGGCGAACCACGGCGACGGGAAGATCGTCCTGACCGACGTGGACGGCATCCGCCTCCACGGCCACGGCGAGGTCCGGGCGGTCGTTGACGACGAGCGGTACACCGGCCCGGCGCGTCACCTCGCGCGCGACCTCGAGGCCGCCGAGCAGCGCGCGATCGCCCACGGTCCTGTCGCGAACCTGCACGACGTCGACGCCGCCGGCCATCGCGGCCTCCAGGAAGTCCTCGAGATCGGGCCGGAGCGCCGTGATCAGATAGAGACGGCGATCGCCGAACACCCCGGGACCCTAGCCTCCCGCTACGGGACGCGCCACGACCACCCGGTCGCCCTCGGACAGCGACACGTCGGAGAACCGGCGGCGCTCGACGGGATCCCCGTTTCGCTCCACGAGGGCGTACCGGGAGACGATGCCGAGGCGCTCGAGCAGACGGGCGACCGTCTCGCCCTGCTCGAGCTCGTGAGGCTTCCCGTTGACGGTGCACGTCGCCACGGCCTACGAGCCCGCGAGGGCGCCCCCCACCGGGCTCGACGCTGCCGCGACGTCACCCTCGGCCATGATCCCGCCGAGCCGGGCGGCCCTGCCTGCCTCGACGGCGAGCCGGAAGGCCCGGGCCATCGTCACCGGATCGTCGGCGTGGGCGATCGCCGTGTTCACGAGCACCGCGTCGGCCCCCAGCTCCATCGCCTCCGCAGCATGGGACGGCGCGCCGAGCCCGGCATCGACGACGACGGGAACGGTCGCCTGCTCCACCATGATCCTGACCGCCTCGCGCAGCTTGAGGCCGCGCCCGGAGCCGATCGGGGCCGCGAGCGGCATCACCGTCGCGCACCCGACCTCCGCGAGCCGCGCCGCGAGCACCGGATCGGGGAACATGTACGGCAGGACGGTGAACCCCTCCTCGACGAGCTGCGCCGCAGCCCTCAGCGTCTCACCGGGGTCCGGCAGCAGGTACCGCGGATCCGGGATCACCTCCAGCTTGATCCAGTCCGGCAGGCCCCCGGCACGGGCGAGCCTCGCGATCCGCACCGCCTCCTCCGCCGTCTCGGCACCCGAGGTGTTCGGCAGCAACAGCACGTCCTCGGGCAGGAACGCGGTGATGTCCGCCGCATCGCCGAGCCGGTCGAGGTCGATGCGACGGACAGCCACCGTGACCAGCTCGCAGCCGGACTCCTCGACCGCCTCGCGCATCGTCTCGAAGCTCGGGTACTTCCCCGTTCCCGTGAGCAGGCGCGAGCGGAACTCGCGCCCGGCGATGACGAGTGGATCCACTGCGCTCATGACACTTCCCTTCGCTGGCATGACCCAGATCAGGTTCGACGGTCGCGGCCCCGTGGCCGCCTCTCAGTCCCTGCGCGCAGGGACTCCCGTGTCTCTCAAGCCTACCAGCGGGCCGCCCGCCGGCAGTCGGTCGGGCCGTCCGCTCGGCCAAGCCGCGCCGTCAGCCGCGACAAGCCCGTGACCGCCCGCTCCGCGGGCTCCAGGCGGGTCCGGCGCGGCCAAGCCGCGCCGTCAGCCGCGACAAGCCCGTGACCGCCCGCTCCGCGGGCTCCAGGCGGGTCCGGCGCGGCAAACCGCGCCGTCAGCCGCGACAAGCCCGTGACCGCCCGCTCCGCGGGCTCCAGGCGGGTCCGGCGCGGCCAAGCCGCGCCGTCAGCCGCTAGGCCCCCGTGAAGCGCGGCTCGCGCTTCTCGACGAAGGCCGCCATGCCTTCCTTCTGGTCGTGCGAGTCGAAGAGCATCGCGAACAGCCTCGCCTCGGTGTCGAGGTTCGCGTCGTGGAATCCC
>JADLFG010000025.1 GCA_020845695.1 Thermoleophilia bacterium
CGCGGGCGTCCCGGAGAAAGAAACGGATCCGTGATCCAGGACGTAGACCCGGTCTGCGAGCGCGAGGCTGTGGTGAACGTGCTGCTCGATCACGAGCACCGAGATCCCGGCCTCGTTGATCGCAGCCACCGCGGCGAAGAGCTGCTCGACGACAACCGGCGCCAACCCGATCGACGCCTCGTCGAGGATCAGCAGCCTCGGCGCGGCCATCAAGGCCCTGCCGATCGCGACCATCTGCTGCTGGCCCCCCGAGAGCGTCCCGGCACGCTGGCCGAGCAGGTCGCCGAGCAGCGGGAAGATCTCGAGCACGCGCTCACGCGATGCCGCCGCCTGCTGACGTGCCCGTCGTGAGTACGCGCCGACCGCGAGATTCTCACCGACGCTCAGCTCGGGGAAGAGCCGCCGCCCCTCGTGGCAGAGAGCGATCCCGAGCTCGACCCGCTCATGCGCGCGCAGGCGCGTGATCTCGGCGCCACCGAAGGAGATCAGGCCTGCACGCGCCGCCCGGGCGCCCGAGACGACGTTCGCGAGCGTCGTCTTGCCCGCGCCGTTGGCGCCCAGCACCGCAACCACCTCGCCCTCCGCGAGCTCGAGCTCGATGCCGCGCAGCGCGAGCGCGCCTCCGTAGCCGGCATCGACGCCGCGAAGCTCGAGCAGCGGCTCTCGTCCGGGGGGCGGTGGCGCGAGCGCCTTGGCGACGGGCGCCGTGTCCTCCGGCCGGTGGCCGAGGTAGAGCTCCCGCACGCGCTGGTCGGCGGAGACAGCCTCCGGCGTGCCCTCCGTGATGACGCGGCCCCAGTCCATCACGACCACGCGGGACGCGAGCGCGCGGATCACGAGCTCGACGTGCTCGACCACGACAACCGTCACGCCGGACTCGTGGATCCGCCGGACGAGCTCGATCATCTCCTCGAGCTCGGCGCGCACGAGCCCGGCGCCGACCTCGTCGAGGAGCAGGAGCCTCGGCTCGAGCGCCAGCGCCCGCGCGAGCTCGAGCCGCTTCAGGTCGAGCAGCGGGAGCGACCCCGCCGGACGGTCGGCCCGCCCGGCGAGACCCGACAGCCCGAGCACCTCGTCGACCCGGCCGGAGCGACCGCCACCGCGAGCGAGCGCGGCAACCTCGACGTTCTGGCGCACGGTCAGCTTGTGGAACGGTTGCGGGATCTGGTAGGCGAGGCCGATCCCAAGCCTGGCCACCCGGTTGTTCGGCAGGCCGTCGATCCTGTGCCCGTCGAGCCAGATGCGTCCCCGGTCCGGCGTGAGCTCGCCGGAGACGAGCTTGAGCAGCGTGCTCTTGCCGGCACCGTTCGGGCCGATCACGCCGAGCACCTCGCCATCTTCGACCCGCAGCGAGACGTCGTTGACCGCCGTCACGCCGCCGAAGGACTTGACGGCGCCCTCGATGACGAGGAGACCCTCGGGCGCCCGTTCCCGCTCGGAGCCCGCCCCGCGCATGCGCGAGCCGACCGCGTCCCGGAGGCGGCGGCTTCGTTGGGCTGGCGCCGGGGTGACCATCGCCTCAGTGCCGGATGATCGGAGCCGTCGGCTTGCCCTCGGGCCAGCTGCCGAACCAGGTGAGGATCTCCTCGGGCGGGCGCTGCGCCGACCAGCCGGCGTTGAACTCCTCCCAGGACCGCCCGCGCTCGAGGCGGGCGCGGCGCTCCTCGTCGCGGCGCCGGCGCGTCTCCTCCTCGTCCACGTTGCCCGACTCGGAGTCGTACGCGACCCGGTAGATCACCTCGACCGCCCACTCGGAGATCGAGCCCTCGGCGAGGCCCTGGAGCACCGACTCCGGATCCGCATCGAGCGGGTCGCCGTAGCCGGCACCGCCGCCCGAGAGGACGAACGAGATCACGTCGCCCTCGTCGAACGCCCGCGTCGTCCGCGCCATGAACTCGACCGTAAGCAGGCCGTTCTCGCCGAGATCGTCGAGCAGCGGCTCGAAGGCGAGCTCGAGCTCGTCACCCTCCTCGCCGAGCCGCTCGATCACCCTCGTCTTCCGCCCGCTCAGCCCCGGCATGGCGCAGGGCCCGTAGCCGCCGAACAGCCCCTGCGCGGTCTGGATCTTCGAGTTGTCGGCGAGGCACATGAAGAAGACCGGCGCGGACTGGTGCGCGACCCAGACCTGCACCGTGCCGCAGCCGCCGCGGTGCATCCCGTGCCCGCCCGAGTCGATCAGGTGCGAGGAGACTGGGATCAAGACCGGGAACTCGTTCTCCATCAGCTCGACGTCGGGGGCGCGACCGAACGGGCACCAGGAGAAATGCGCCGCGTTCATCCCGGGCGCCCACGTGCGGCCGCCCTGGCCGTCGGTGTTGAGCGCGTAGGCGAGCAGGTCGGCGATCGGCAGCCCCCACTGACTGCGCCCGGCGATCACGTTGCCGGCGCCCATGTTGGCCGCGGAGGCGGAGACCCGGGGATGATCCTGGGTGCAGAACATCACCTTCGAGAACACGGACGGGGCCGCGCTCATGATCCCGGTCGAGATCATCACGGAGTTCGAGGTCGCCGCCCGGTCGTCGGGGTTGAGCAGCGTCCCCTTGGGGAAGCGGCACTCGATCGGAGCGAACGTCGCGCTCGAGATCGGCAGGTCGTAGAAGATGTAGGAGTAGACGTAGTTGGCGAGGTGGCCGAGCGCCGCGGTCACGTGGGCGTTGTAGGAGCTCGGCGTCTCGGGCGAGGTGCCCTCGAAGTCGAGCACGAGCCGGTCGCCGTCCTTCGTCAACTCGAGGCTCGCGGAGCGCACGAGCCCGACCTCCGGGCCGATCGAGTCGGCGAACGCGACCGCGCGGAACTTGCCGTCGGGCCAGGAGGCGATCCGCTTGCGCGCTCCCTCCTCGGCGACCTGGAGCATGCGCCGAAACAGCCCGACGACGAAGTCGGGTCCCTCCCGGTCTGCGAGCTCGACGACCCGGCGCCGGGCGCGATCGGCGGCGGTCGCGCGGGCGGTCATGTCCGTCGTCACCATCTGGGGCGCCCGAATCCCGAACGCGTTGAAGAGCTCGAGCCAGTCGCGGTTGATGCGGAAGTTCTGGCCGACCCGCACCGGCGGCAGGTTGAGGCCCTCCATGAAGCGCGAGGTCGCGGAGACGGGCTGGCCCCCGGGCTCGACGGCGCCGGTCTCGGTCGTGTGGTTGGCCGCGCCGGCCCAGCCGAGCAGCCGGTCGCCGTAGAAGATCGGCATCACAGCGACGAAGTCCGGGTTGTGAATGCCGCCGTAGAGCGCGTCGTTCGCGACGAACACGTCCCCGTCCGCGATGCCCGGGTTCTCCGCGTAGTTCGCGAGGATGAACTTGATGATGACCGGCTGGATGATCGCGTGCAGGTAGGTGCCGGAGACGCCGTTCACGAGGTCGCCCTGGGCGGTGAAGAGTGCCACCATCACATCCCCGGCGATACCCATGCTGGAGCGGCAGGAGCGCTCGAACAGCTCGAGCGCCTCGTCGACGATGTCGTTCGTGCGCTGGAAGCCGATCTCGTAGTCGCCGGGCTGGAGCGTCTCGAGCGCCGCGAGCTCCTCGGGCGTCGGCGGCTCGACCCGGAGCAGCGCCAGCTTCTCTTCTGCGGTCGGAACGGACATTCAGCCTCCCTGGCGGATCGACTCGAGGACGCCGAGGCCGAGCTCGTCCACGCTGAAGCGCTTTCCGGGCGGCACGACGACGGTGGTGTAGGGGGACTCGACGAGCGCCGGCCCCTCGAGCCGGCCGCGCGAGCGCAGGAGGGGCTCCAGGTCGAGCACCGGCGTCTCCTCGAAGCCGCCGGACTCGGGCCACCAGGCCCGCCGGGTGCCCTTGGGCGCCGGGGTGCCGCTGCCGTTGGCGGCGATCGGCTCCAGCTCGAGCCGCTGCCCGGGAACGGCGACCTTGAGCACGAACGTGTCGATGTAGACGCCGCCCGGCTTGTTCACGATCAGCGGACTGAAGGCCTCGGAGAACTCGCGCTCGAAGTGGTCGTAGAGGCGGTGGACGTCCGCTTCGGACTCGAGAAAGAGCTGCGGCGTCGAGGTCCGCTTGGCGTGGATCTGACCGCCGTAGAGCATGTCGAGCTCGAGCGCGAACGTGGCCCGCTCGGGGTTGAAGCCCTCGGCGAGCAGCTCGCGCCGGGCCTCGTTGACGAGGTGCTCGACGATCGTGTTGAAGCCGGCGTAGTCGTCGGTGGGCGCCTCGCTCGCGGGCTCGATCAGGACCATGCGGTGCGAGCGCTCGTAGACGTGGACGACGTCCATGATCGAGCTGCCGTAGGCGCAGAAGACCGGCGAGAACGGAAAGATGACCGCGCGCGGGATCTCGTCCATGTAGCCGGCCACGTGGGTGGGACCGCCGCCGCCGAACGCGAAGACGACGAAGTCCGACGGGCGGTAGCCGCGCAGGACGACCTCTTTGCGGATCGCGGAGGCCATCTTGTCGTCGATGATCCGTCGGATCAGCGCGGCCGCCTCGATCGTGCCGAGCCCGAGCGGCTCGGCGACCCGCTCGCGGATTGCCCGCTCGGCGGCGTCGCGATCGAGCTGCATCCGCCCGCCGAAGAAGTTGTCCGGGTTGATGTAGCCGAGCACCAGGTCGGCGTCCGTGACGGTTGGCTCGATGCCGCCCAGGTTGTAGGCAACCGGGCCGGGATAGGCGCCCGCGCTCCGGGGGCCGACCTCGAGACGGTGGCCGAGGGCCTCGTTGACCCAGGCGATCGAGCCGCCGCCCGCGCCGATCGAGATCGACTGGAGCATCGTGATCGCGACCATCCAGGTGTCGATCACGGGGTTGAACTCGTAGTTCCGCACGGACTCGTCGACGACGAGCCCGACGTCGAAGCTCGTGCCGCCCACGTCCGAGGTGACGACGTTCTTCGCGCCCATCCGCCGGGCGATGTCGCTCGCCCCGATCAGCCCCGCCACGGGGCCGCCGTTGTAGGTGCGCCCCGCCGTCGTCTTGAAGATGTCCGCGCAGCCGCCCGAGTTGTGCACCATGAACAGCGGGCCCTGGTAGCCCGCGTCCCTGAGCTTGTCCCAGGTCGCGGACAGCTCCGCGCGCATCGCGCGCTGCAGGTAGGCGTCGAGCACGGCGGTCATCGTGCGCCCGTACTCGCCCAGGCGGCTGACGACCTGGCTCGCGAGGATCACCGGCAGATGCCCGACGTGGTAGTCGCGGTACTCCTCCCGGATGATCTCCTTGACCCTGCGCTCGTGCTCTGCGTTCACGAACGACCAGAGCAGCGAGACGACGAAGCCGCGGGCACCCCCGTCGACGAGCCGGCGCACCTTGCGCCGCACGTCGTCGGCATCGATCGGCCTGATCACGCGCCCGCGCCCGTCGATCCGCTCCCTGACGCCGACGATCATGTCGCGCGGCACGAGCGGCGACGGCTTCTCCTGCAGCGGCAGAGCGCGGCGCTCGTCGAGACGCTTGCCGTCGATCCACTGCGCGCCCCTGCCGATCAGGACCGCGTCCTCGTGTCCCTCGGTCGTGATCAGGCCGAGCCGCGGCCCGTCCCGCTCGATCAACCGGTTCATCGCCACGGTGGTCGAGTAGCGAACGGCGTCGAGCCGCGGCGCGAGCTCCTCGATCGTCGTCCCGAGCTCCTCCGCGCCCTCCTCGATCACCTGCATGAAGCAGATCGAGAGGTCATACGGGGTAGTCGGTACCTTGCGGAAGATCGTGCGCCCGTCGACGACCATCACCATGTCGGTGAAGGTCCCGCCGACGTCGACGTCGACGGTGTTGCGCGCCAGCTCGAAGGCGTCCTGCTCAGCCGTTGTAGACAAGGCGGTTCTCCCTGATCGACAGCTCGCCGCGCTCGATTCGCTCGCGCAAGCGCGGGACGTCGAGCTCGATGTCATGGGTGACCGGGTGGCCGGGCGGCAGGTACTCCACCTCGACCTGCGTGCCGCAGCCCGGGCAGTAGAACTCGAGGATCCGCACCCAGTCAGGGTCCGGCGCGAACGTGTACTCGCCCTCGATCAGCGGCCGGTGGATCTCCCGCGGGTCGCGATCGTGGACGAGGCAGCCCTGCTTGTAGCTACGGGAGGCCGGGCCAAGGTGGCGGTCGCAGCGATGGCAGTGCCACGACTCCGACTCGACGTCGAGGTCGAGGTACTCGGTGATGCGAATCCGCTCCATCTCAGCTCCCTCCCCCGGCCGGCTCGATCCGGGCGTTGCGCAGCTCGTCGATCACGAGCGACCAGCCGGCCGGGACCATGCACGTGTTCGTGTCGGACTCGAGCAGCCCGGGCCCCTCGATCAGGGCACCCGGAGCGAGCGCGTCCCAGTCGAAGACCGGCAGCGAGCCACCCGCCCCGAGCTCGCGCAGCGAGGCCGGTTGCGGCCGCGTCGGCGCGCCGCCCGGCTCGCGCCGCAGCTCGGGAGACGGCATCGCGCAGGAGCCGCGCACAGCGATCCGCTCGACCGACCTGCCCGCGGCGCTCGCGAGCGCGGCTGCAACCGCCGCCGCCTCAGCGGGTCCCCGCCACTCGGTCAGGCTGCCGCCGCCGAGCGTCAGCTCGGCCTGGAGCACGATCGCGTCCCTCGCGAAGCCCTCGCCTTCGAGCTCGGCGACGACACGCTCCCGTCCCGCCTCGACGAGCGCCCCGACCCGGGGACCGGTGTCCGCGTCGATCCGCAGGTGCGGCCACAGCTCCTCGACGTGGCAGAGGTCCGAGACCGAGGAGCCGTACGCGCTGAGCACGGGGCCGAGCACGAACGCGGATGCCGCCCGGACGCCAAGCCGGCCCGCAACCGAGGCGGCGAAGTTCGCCCCGTTACCGCCGAACGCGAACAGCGCGAGCCCGTCCGGGCTCTCGTCCGCCTCGGCGAGCGTGCGCTCGACCGCCGCGGCGACCAGCTCGACCGCAGCCGCCAGCACGCGCTCGGCCGCCTCGGCGACGGGGACGCCGAGCGGCGCGGCGACGTGCTCGGCGAGGGTCTCCGCGGCCCGCCCGGCAGAGAGCGTCTTGCGCCCGCCGAGGAACCGCTCCGGGTCGAGCCGGCCGGCGACGAGCAAGGCATCCGTGAGGGTCGCGTTCTCGCCGCCGAGGTCGTAGCACGCCGGACCCGGGAAGGCCCCCATGGAGTCCGGGCCGAGCGTCAGCTCGCCGTCGACGACCCGGGCGACCGAGCCACCACCGAGCGCGACGGAGCGCAGGAGCAGCCAGGGGATACGCGCGTCGATGCCGAAGAAGTCGGTCTCCGAGCTGCGCACCGGCTCTCCCTCGATGACGAGGCCGATCTTCGCGGTCGTGCCGCCGATGTCGAGCGCGAGCACCCGACCCAACCCGTACGCGCGCGCCAGGTGCGCCGCCCCCGCGAGCCCGAACACCGGGCCGGACTCGATCGTGTCGACGCCGCGGGTCTTCGCCACCCGTGCAACACCACCGTTCACGTGGCCGATATAGAGCGGCCGGCGGTAGCGGTAACGCGAGAGCAGCTCGTCCTCGGCCCGAAAGAGCGCGCTCGCGAGCGGCGTGTGCACGTACGCGTTGACGAGCGCGATGTGGGTGCGGGTCCGATCGTCCGGGTGACGGCAGATCTCCGAGCCGAGCACGAGCGGCACGGAGCCGAGGTAGTGGTCGGGGAACTGCTCCTCGACCAGCCGCTTGACCTCGAGCTCCCGGCCGGCGTCCTCGAAGGCGCCGCCGAAGCTGACGCACAAACGCCGCGCGCCCCGCTCGAGCAGCGCGCGCAGGACGGCGAGAAGTTCCTCCTCGCGCGCGCCCGGCGCGACCGTGGCGATGCTGGCCGTGTCGACGACGTGGCCGACGGCCGGACTCGGCCCCGCCCCGTAGAGCGCCGCCTCCTGCTCGGGATCGACGACCAGCCCGATCCGCGGGCCCTTGCGCTCGGCGAGGACGTTCGTCGCGATCGTCGCCGACCAGCGGATCACGGCCACCTGGTCGAGGAGGCCGGTCAGATCCTCGAAGCCGCCGAGGCGAGCACCTTCCTCGAGGCAGGTGAAGAAGCAGACGGTGAAGTCGTGTGGCGTCGTGTCGACCTTCGCGGTCCAGTACGTCGCGCCATCGCTGAAGAGCCCGTCCGTCAGGGTCCCGCCGATATCGATGTCGACGGTCAGGCGCCGGGAGCGCGCGCCGCCCGTTGCTGGTGGTCCGGACGCGACGGTCTCGAGCCCGGTCACGAGCACCGTCCCCCGGTACGGCGACAATCCGGCCCGGACGGTACCGGCAGCGAGTTTGGTTCTGTCACAACGAACTCCAATTCTGTCCAGCGGAACAGGATTCCGCATAATGTACGGAGGCCCGGCGGTTGTCAAGGAGATCTCTTGACCGGTTCCGGCGCCCCCGGGAGGGGTTGCGACGCGCGACGATGACACAGGTACCGCCCAACGACCACGACCGGCCCGAGCGAGTCCCGGGCAGCCACGGCCCCAGGCCCGCCTACCCGATCGAGTCGGTCGACAACGCGCTCAAGCTGCTCGGGATGTTCCGCAGACGCCAGCTCGTGCGTGTCTCCGAGGCGGGCGACGCACTCGGGATCGCGCGCTCGACGGCGCACCGCTTGCTCGCGATGCTCCAGTACCACGGCTTCGTCCGCCAGGACCCGCTCTCGAAGGCCTACGTCGCGGGTCAGGCCCTGCTCGATCTCGGGCTCGCGGCCGTGCAGGGGCTCGACATCCGCACCCTCGCCCGACCCGAGCTCGAGCGTCTGAGCCGCGAGCTCGAGGAGACAGCGCATCTCGTCGTGCTCGAGGGACGGGCGGCGCTCACGATCGACTCGGTCGAGAGCACGCGCGCGCTGCGGGTCGGCGCGCGCACGGGCGTGGCGGACCCCTGCCACTGCACCGCGCCCGGCAAGGCCCTGCTCGCCGAGTTTGCCGGCCACGAGCTGCGCTCGCTGCTCGGCGACGGGCCGCTCGAGACGCCCACGCCGCGCGCGATCGCCCGCCTCGACGAGCTCGAGCGGGAGCTCGAGCAGATCCGCGAGCTCGGCTTCGCGGCGAGCTTCGAGGAGTGCGAGCCGGGGGTCTCCGCGATTGCGGCGGCGATCCCCGAGCCCGCGCTCCTGCCACGCGCGGCGATCGGGATCTCCGCGCCCAGCTTCCGCCTGACGAGCAAGGAGACGGCACGCGTCGCGGCTGCCGTCGTCGAGGCCGCGCACGCCGTCGTCGCCCGTACGGGGCCCGCGCTCGGGGTCGGCGAGACGCTGTAGGGTGAGACGGACCAGGTCGGCACGCGAGGGAGGCGCACCGGTGGCTTTGCCCGGCGATGGTCGAGGCGCTGACTCACGCGCGGCGCCGAGGCCGACCTATCCGATCGAGTCCGTCGACAACGCGCTCAAGCTGCTCCACCTCTTTCGCAAGCAGCGCGTCGTCCGGGTCTCCGAGGCGAGCGAGCTGCTCGGGATCGCGCGCTCGACCGCCCATCGGCTGCTCGCGATGCTCCAGTACCACGGCTTCGTCCGCCAGGACCCGGTCACGAAGGCCTACCTGGCGGGGAGAGGGCTCGTCGATCTCGGGCTCGCCGCCGTGCGCAGCCTCGAGGCGCGCCGGCTCGCCCGGCCCGCGCTCGAGCGGCTCTGCCGGGAGCTCGACGAGACCGTGCACCTCGCCGTCCTCGACGGGCGGTCGGTTCTCTACATCGACTCGGTCGAGAGCTCGCGCACGCTCAGGGTCGGCGCGCGCACGGGGATTCTCCTGCCCGCGCACGCGACCGCGGCGGGCAAGGCCCTACTCGCGGAGCTCTCGACCGAGGAGGTCCACACGCTCCTGGGAGACGTCCGGCTCGAGGCGCTGACGCCCCGGACGTTGACCCGCCTCGCCGACCTCGAGCGGGAGCTCGAGCACGTCCGAGAACGCGGTTACGCGACGAGCAGCGAGGAGGCCGAGCCGGGAGTCTCGGCTGTCGCGGCCGCCGTTCGCGGCCTCGGTGCCCTCCCGCAGCCGGCGATCACGGTCGGGGCTCCCAGCTCGCGAGTCGGCCGCACCGACGTGGAGCGGATTGCCGCGGCCCTGCTCGCGGCGACCGGGTCGCTCGCCCGCCCGCCGGCTCGGCCGGGCGGCACCGAGCCGCCCGGCCGAGCCGATCCGTGATCAGGCGGTCGCGGGCTCGAGCCCGAGCAGCGCCGCCGGGTTGTCGCGCACGATCTTCGTCACGTCGGCGGGGCTGATCCCGAAGCCGAGCAGCGCCCGGATGAAGATCCGCATCCCGTCCACGGTGTTCACGTGCAGGACCTGGCCGAAGTCGCTGCCGGCCACGCAGCGGTCAGCGCCGATCGCGCGGATCGTGTCGACGGTCTCGAACGGGTCGCAGACGGGCTGGTAGAGCGACGGGATCATCGGCTGGCAGTACGTGCCGACGTAGGTGCCGAGGTCGGCGAGCTGGCGCATCTCGTCGACGAGCAGCTTGTTCAGCTCGAGCAGCGGGTGATCGAGCAGCGTCTTCACGCCGAGCTCCTTCGCGAGCGTGCAGAGCGGGAGCAGCTCCTCGAAGTCGGTGTGGCCGAGGCTGCAGAGGACGCCAGCCTCGGCGGCCAGCTCGAACACCTCCCGGACCTCGGGCAGGACCTCGCCGTTCGCGCCGACGAGCCGCACGTAGCCCTCGCGGTTCTCGATCCCGGCGAAGCGGGCCCAACCGTAGGACTTGAAGGTCGGAAACCAGAGGATCTTGCAGCTCGGGTACTTGAGCGCGATCCGCACCGCCTCGGGGTTGATCCCGTGGTTGAGCCCCAGGCCGCCGTAGACCTCAACGCGGTGCGCCAGCCTGCCGTCCGCGACCATCTCGTCGATGATGCGCTGGACCAGGTAGGCGGCATTCGCGGTCAGGTTCCAGTGATCCTTGAAGTAGACGGCCCGCATGCGCGCGCGCGCCGCTTCGGCCGCGATCTCGATCATGTCCTGGGAGCGATGGACGAAGTCGGGGTAGGCGTGGATGTGGCAGTCGATCGAGCCGGCGAGGATGTCGTTCTCGATCCCCGGGTAGATCGCCGTCAGCTCGGGGTTGTCCTTCAGCATCGCGTAGAAGTAGGTGCGCGAGTTCATCTGGAGCACGCGCTCGAGGGTGAGCGTGCGCCCCACCCTGATCTGCGACGGGTGCAACCCGTGCTTGTGGAGATCGACCTTCTCGCCGGTAACCAGTTCGATCAGATGCTCGTCGCACATACCCGTTTGCCTCCCATGTCGTCCGCGGCTCTAGTATCGTGGTGTTTCGAGGAACACGATTCTGCCATACAGAACGCGGAGGCGCGCAGTGATCATCGACACCGAGTTCAACTCCGCGGCGCAGGTGCCGGCGGCGATCTGCGTCGAGGCGACCGTCCGCGCCGAGGAGCGCGGCTTCGGCTGCGTGTGGAAGGGCGAGTCGAACAGCCGCGATCCGGTCGTGCTCCTCTCGGCGTACGCCGCCCGCACGGAGCGGATCGGGCTCGGCACGGCGATCCTGCATGTGTTCGGCCGCTCCCCGGTCACGCTGGGAATCCAGGCAGCGACCCTGAACGAGTACTCGGGCGGCCGGGTCGTGCTCGGCCTCGGCGTCGCCAACGGCACGATCGCCGGCTGGCACGGGGACACCTATGACCGCCCGCTCAGGCGGATGCGCGAGTACGTCGAGGTCGTCCGGGCGACGTACGCGGGCGAGCGGGTCGACTACCCTGGCGAGCGCTACGCGAGCACGAATGGCTTCAGGCTCGCGTTCGAGCCGCCACCTCACCCGCTGCGACTGATGCTGGCCGCGCTCGGCGAGAAGATGTCCCGGCTCGCCGGCGAGATCTCGGACGGCGTGATCGTCAACATGGCCGATCCCGACCGCATCGCCACGATCACGGCCTGGTGCCACGAGGGCGCCCGCGCCGCCGGACGCGATCCGGCCGGGTTCGAGGTCGTGCCGAAGCTCCGCGTCGCGCTCCACGAGGACCCCGCCGAGGCGCGCCGGACGCTCAAGAAGGTCCTGACGTTCTACGCCCTGCAGAACGGCTACGGCCAGATGCTGACGGAGATGGGACTCGGGGAAGAGGTGGAGACGATCCGCGGCGCCTACCGCAGCGACGGCTTCGCGGCCGCCCGCGCCCGGGTGCCGGACTCGATGCTCGAGCGGGTGCCGATGTTCGCCGGCTCGAGTACGGAGGGACTCGCCGAGCGCCTGAGGGAGTACGAGCGGGCGGGCGCGACCCGGATGATCGTCGCGTGCGTGCCGACCGGCGACGACCTCCGCGCCGAGCTCACGCGCTTCCTCGACAGCGCCGACTTCGTCGAGGCGGTGGCCTGACATGGACTTCGGGCTGACGGAAGACCAGGAGGCGATCCGGGCGGCGGTCAAGGAGGTCTGCGCGCGCTTTCCGGACGAGTACTGGCGCGCGGTCGACGCCCGCGGCGACTACCCGCAGGAGTTCGTGACGGCGCTGACCGAGTCCGGCTGGCTCGCGGTGCTGATTCCCGAGGAGTACGGCGGCGCGGGACTCGGCCTCGTCGAGGCGGGAATCGTGCTCGAGGAGATCAACCGCTCCGGAGGCAACGGCGGCGCCTGCCACGCCCAGATGTACACGATGGGCACGCTGCTCCGGCACGGCAGCGACGAGCAGAAACGCCGCTACCTGCCCGAGATCGCGGAGGGACGCCTGCGCCTGCAGGCGTTCGCGGTCACGGAGCCGACGACCGGCTCGGACACCACCAGGCTCGTGACGCGCGCCGAGCGACGCGGCGGCGGCTACGTCGTCAACGGCCAGAAGGTGTTCATCTCGCGCGCCGAGCACTCGGACCTGATGCTCCTGCTCGCGCGGACGACGCCGCTCGAGGAGGTCGAGAGCCGAAGCCACGGCCTCTCCGTCTTCCTCGTCGATCTGCGCGAGGCCCGGGGCGCGGTCGAGATCCGCCCGCTCGAGGTGATGGTGAACCACCACACGTGCGAGGTGTTCATGAACGACCTCGAGCTGCCGGCCGAGAGCCTGATCGGCGAGGAGGGGCTCGGGCTGCGCTACATCATGGACGGGATGAACGCGGAACGGATCCTGATCGCCTCCGAGTCGGTCGGGGACGGGCGCTGGTTCGTCGAGCGCGGGGCGCGCTACGCGTCGGAGCGGGAGGTGTTCGGGCGCCCGATCGGCGCCAACCAGGGCGTCCAGTTCCCGCTGGCGCAGGCGTACGCGGAGGTCGAGGCGGCGAGCCTCGTGCGCTTCCATGCCGCGACCCTGTTCGACGCGGGCGAGCCGTGCGGGCCGCAGGCGAACATGGCCAAGCTGCTCGGCTCCCAGGCGTCGTGGCACGCCGCGAACGCGTGCATGAGCGCGCACGGGGGCTACGGCTTCGCCCGCGAGTATGACGTCGAACGCAAGTTCAGGGAGGCGAAATTGCTCGAGATCGCTCCGGTTTCGAACAACCTGGTGCTCGCTCACATCGGCCAGCGGGTGCTCGGCCTGCCGAGGTCGTACTGATGGCCCGGCCGCTGCGCTCCTGGATGTTCGTGCCGGGGAACCGCCAGCGGTTCCTCGACAAGGTCTACGAGCTCGAGACGCCGCCGGATGCGGTCTTCCTCGATCTCGAGGACGGGGTGATCCCGGCCGAGAAGGCGGCCGCACGCGAGCTCGTCGCCTCGGTCCTTCGCCGCGAGCTGCCTGGCCCGCTGCGGCTCGTGCGCGTCAACGCGGTCGGTACCGACTGGCTGCGCGAGGACCTCGACGCCGTCCTCGTCCCGGGCCTCGAGGGCCTCTGCGTCTCGAAGGTCGAGAACGCCGAGCAGGTGCGGTGGGTCGCGGGCGAGCTCGACCGCTTCGACCCGGCCGGCGAGGTCCGGATCGTGGCCGCGATCGAGAGCGCCAGAGGGCTCCTGCGCGCTCCGGAGATCGCGGCCGCCCACCCGCGCGTCGTCGCGGTCATGTTCGGGGCCGAGGACTACGCGCTCGACCTCGGCCTCGGCACGAAGCGCGAGGCGGAGGCGGCCGAGCTCGTGTACGCGCGGTCCGCGCTCGTCATCGCCGCCGCGGCCGCCGACGTCGTCTCGATCGACGGCGTCTTCCCCGACCTCGACGATCCCGAGGGACTGCTCGCCGACATCGTCCAGGCCCGGCGGCTCGGCTTCGGCGGCAAGTCGACGTTCAACCCGCGCCAGATCGCCCTCATCAACGAGCAGTTCAGCCCGAGACCGGACGAGCTCGCCTACGCGAGGCGGATCGCTGACGCCTTCGACGAGGCGACGGCACGCGGAGACGCCTCGGTCGCCGTCGGCGGCCAGCTCGTCGACCGCCCGATCGTGCTGCGCGCCCAGCGCCTGCTCCAGCTCGCGGAGGAGCTCGGGATCCCCGAACCGGAGGTGTCACGATGAGTCAGGTCAAGCCCGGCTGGCAGGGCCGGTTCCTCGAGGACTTCGAGGTCGGTGACGTCTACCGCTGCCGCTACGGGCGAACGGTGACCGAGGCCGACAACATCCAGTTCACCCTGCTCACGAACAACACGAACCAGATCCACTACAACCGCGACTACGGCGAGCGCACGGAGTTCGGCTCGATGCTCGTGAACAGCGCGCTGACGCTCTCGATCGTCGCCGGGATGGGCGTGGCCGACGTGAGCGAGAACGGCTTCGCGCTCGGCTGGGACGAGATCGTGCTGCCCCACCCGGTCTTCCCCGGCGACACGCTCTACTCGGAGAGCGAGGTGGTCGAGAAGCGGGAGTCCCGCTCCCGCCCGACGCAGGGGATCGTCAAGGTCGAGACGCGCGGCTACAACCAGCACGGCGACCTCGTGATCCGCTACCGGCGCTCCGTGATGGTCTGGAAACGCGAGCACGCGCCGAGCCTCGACCTGTTCCCGGCACCGAAGTCCTGATGCGCGACGCGCTCGCCGGCGTTCGGGTGGTCGCGCTCGAGCAGGCGGTGGCGATGCCATTCTGCACGCTCGTGCTCGCCGCGCTCGGCGCGGATGTCGTCAAGGTCGAGCAGCCGGGGCGGGGCGACGTGATCCGCGGCTGGGACAGCGCCGTGCGCGGCCTCTCGACCGGCTACGTCGCTTTCAACGCCGGCAAGCGCGACCTGACCGTCGATGCCAAGACCCCCGAAGGGCGCGAGCTCCTACGCCGGCTCGCCGCCCGGGCTGACGTGTTCGTCGAGAACTTCGCGGCGGGCGCGGCCGCCCGCCTCGGGCTCGGTCCCGAGGAGCTCCGGGCCGCGAGCCCTCGGCTCGTCTACTGCTCGCTCTCCGGCTACGGTCAGACCGGCCCCTACCGCGACGTCAAGGCCTACGACCTGCTCGTCCAGGGCGAAAGCGGGCTCCTGGTCGCGAACGGCACGCCCGAGCAGCCCGCGAAGATCGGGATCCCGATCACCGATCAGGTCGCGGGCATCCACGCGGCGCTCGGGATCGTCGCCGCGCTGCACCGCCGCGAGCGCACCGGCGAGGGCGCCTACCTCGACGTGTCGATGCTCGAGTCGGCGGCGTTCTGGCTCGCCTACTACCCACACCATCGCTGGCACGCGGGCACGGAGCCGCCGCGCACGGGGATGCGCCACCAGTACCTGTGCCCGTACGGGCCGTTCCTCGCCGCCGACGGCAGCTACGTCAACGTGGTCGTGGCCTCGGACGCCGACTGGGCACGGTTCTGCGCCGCGGTCGACCGGCCCGCCTGGACCGACGACCCGCGCCTCGCCACGGTCGCGGCGCGCCGCGAGCACCGCGGCGAGGTCGACCGGCTGGTCGAGGAGCTGCTCGCGACCGCGCCTGCCGAGGACTGGATCGCGCGCCTCGAGCGGGCCGGTCTCCCGTACGGACGCGTCCGCTCGCTCGCCGACGTGCTCGAGCACCCGCAGCTCGTCGAGCGGGGGCTCTTCGTCGAGGCCGACTCCCCGGTGGGCCCGCTCCCGCTCGTCCGCTTCCCGCTGGCTGCGGCCGAGCGGCCGCGCGTGCCCGGTCTCGGCGAGCACACGAACGAGCTCCTGACCGAGCTCGGCTACGGCGCGGACGAGATCGAGGCGCTGCGGGAGCGGGGAGTGGTGTGAGGCGCTCAGGCGCTGCCCGAGGCGTCCTCGACGACCCCGTCGGCGAGCAGGCGCTCGAGCTCCTCGCCGGCGATCCCGTGCTCGCGCAGCACCTCGCGAGTGCTCTCGCCGGGCCGGTGGGGCGGGGCGCGCCGTGCTCGCGGCGGCGCTTGCTCGAGCCGCAGAGGGTTTGCGACCGCGCGCATCGTGCCGCCGACCTGGTACTTGAGCGGCCAGAGCGCCCCGGACTCGGCCAGGTGCGGCTCGGCGACAAGCGCGCCGTAGTCGAGAAGCGGCGCGCAGATCACGTCCGCCCGGCGAAGCTCCTCCACCCAGTCGGCGGTCGAGCGGGCGGAGAGGAGCCGCTCGAGTTCCGCGCGCAGGGCGTCGCGGTCGCGCACCCGCTTCTCGTTCGTGTCGAAGCGAGGATCCTCGGCGAGCTCCGGGCGGCCGAGCGCGGCGCAGAGGCGCGGCCAGCGGTCGGGCGTGTAGGCGGCGACCATCAGGTGCCCGTCCCGGGTCGCGTACGCCTCGTTCGGGGCGGCGTAGGGGGCGGCGCTGCCGAGCCGTCCGACCGGCTCGCCCGTCGCGAGAAACATCGCGAGCACCGGGAGCTGGAAGGCGAGCAGCGACTGGAGCAGCGAGACGTCGGCGCGCTGGCCGCGGCCGGTGCGCTCGCGCGCGTAGAGCGCCGCCAGGACGGCCTGGACGGCGACGAAGCCCCCGGCCATGTCCGCCGCGGGCGTGCCCACCTTGACCGGCGGCCCGTCGGGCGTTCCGGTCACGCTCATGATCCCGCTGACGGCCTGGACGGCCCCGTCGACGCCCGGCTGGTCGCGCCACGGTCCAGCCGGCCCCCAGGCGGAGATGGCGACGTAGACGAGCCGCGGGTTGTCAGCGGCGAGTGCCTCGTAGCCGATCCCGAGCCGGTCGGCGACGCCCGGCCGGAAGCTCTCGAGCACGACGTCGCTACCGCGGGCGAGCCGCCGGACGACGTCGGCGCCGCCGGGTCGCTTCAGGTCGACGACCACGCCGCGCTTGTTGCGGTTCATCGCGAGGAACGCGCTCGCGACGCCCTCGGTGAACGGGGGGCCGAGCACGCGACCCCATTCGCCGCCCGGCGGCTCGATCTTGACGACGTCGGCACCGAGGTCGCCGAGCAGCGCCCCGCAGGTCGGCCCGGCCGCCCCCTGGGAGACGTCGAGGACGCGGATGCCCTCGAGCACCGCCCCCCGCGTCTCCTGCCCGCTCGCTCCCATCGGTCGCGGGCGACCATACCACGGTGCGCGCGGTCATCCCCGGGGAGCTGTCCCCGATGAGCGGTCGCCCCGAGGTCGAGCAGGGGACGGTGCTCTGGACACCCTCCTCCGAGCGCCGCGAGGCGGCGCGGCTGACGGTCTACCGCCGCTGGCTCGAGCAACGGGGAGGCGGCGAGCTCCCCGGCTACGGCGACCTGTGGCGCTTCTCGGTGGACGAGCCGGAAGCGTTCTGGCGCTCCGTCCTCGACCACTTCGACGTCCCCTTCGACGGCGATCCCGCGCCCGTGCTCGGCCACAGCGGGATGCCCGGAACGGACTGGTTCCCGAACGTCCGGCTCAACTACGCGGAAGTGGCGCTGCGCCGCCGCGACGACGCGCCGGCGCTGATCGCGCGGCGCGAGGACGGCCTGCGCCGGGAACTCTCGTTCGCCGAGGTCGCGGCCCGGGTGGGCAGCGTCGCCGCCGCGCTGCGCGAGCTCGGAATCGGCCCGGGCGACCGCGTCGCGAGCTGCCTCCCGAACGTGCCCGAGGCGGTCGTCGCGCTGCTCGCCTGCGCGGGGATCGGCGCGATCTGGTCCTCCTGCGCCCCCGACTTCGGCGCCCGCGCCGCGATCGACCGCTTCAGCCAGATCGAGCCGAAGCTCCTGCTCGGAGTCGACGGATACCTCTACGGCGGCCGCCGCGTCGAGCGGCTCGGGGAGCTCGAGACGCTGCGCCGCGAGCTGCCCTCGCTCGAGACGGTCGTCCTGCTCGACTACCTCGAGCCCGGCCGGCCGCTGCCACCGAGCCTCGGCAACGCGCTGCGCTTCGCCGCGCTCCTCGCGCGGGAGGCCGAGCCCGACTTCGAGCGCCTCCCGTTCTCCCACCCGCTCTGGATCCTCTACTCGTCCGGCACGACCGGGCCGCCAAAGGGGATCGTGCACGGGCACGGAGGGATCGTGCTCGAGCACCTGAAGTCGAACGCGCTCCATTTCGACCTCGGCCCCGCCGACCGCCACTACTGGTTCACGAGCACGGGCTGGATGATCTGGAACGTGGTCGCCGGCAGCCTCCTGACCGGCACGGCCGCGGTCCTCTACGACGGCAGCCCGGCCCAGCCCGACCTCGGCGCGACCTGGCGGCTTGCGGCCGAGGAGGGGGTGACGTTCTTCGGCACGAGCCCGCCTTTCCTCGCCGCCTGCCAGCGCGAGGGGCTCTCGCCCCGGCGCGCGGCCGACCTCGGTGGCCTGCGGACGCTCGGCTGCGCCGGCTCGCCCGCCTCGCCCGAGCTCTGCGCCTGGGTCTACGACGAGGTGGCGAGCGGCGACCTCTGGCTCTACTGCGGCAGCGGCGGCACGGATGTCGCCTCGGGGCTCGTCTCGAACCAGCCTCTCCTGCCCGTCTACGCCGGCGAGATGGCTGCCCCCTGCCTCGGCGTCGCTGCCGCGGCGTTCGATCCGGACGGGCGGGCGGTCACAGGGGAAGTGGGCGAGCTCGTGCTGACCGCGCCGCTGCCGTCGATGCCTCTGCGCCTGTGGAACGACCCGGACGGCGAGCGCCTGCGCGCGAGCTACTTCGACACGTACCCGGGTGTCTGGCGCCACGGCGACTGGGTTCGTTTCACGGAGCGCGGCAGTTGCGCGATCACGGGCCGCTCGGACGCGACCCTCAATCGCGGCGGCGTCCGCATGGGCACCGCCGAGTTCTACCGGGTGGTCGAGGAGCTGCCGGAGGTCGCCGACAGCCTGGTCGTCGACACGGGCCGGCTCTGGCTGTTCGTGGTCACGGCCGGCGGCGTCGCCTTCACGCCCGAGCTCGAGGCTCGGATCCGGGCGGCGCTGCGCGAGGCGCTCTCGCCCCGCCACGAGCCGGACGAGGTGCGCGCCGCGCCCGCGATCCCGCGAACTCTGAACGGCAAGAAGCTGGAGGTGCCGGTGAAGCGGATCCTCGCCGGCGACGCGCCGGAGCGGGTCGCGATCACGGGAGCGCTCGCCGACCCGCGGGCGCTCGACTTCTACGTCGAGCTCGCGAGCGGCTCCGGCGGGACGAGGAAGGGGGAGACGTGAGGCTCGAAGGAGTGTGCATCCCGGTCGCGGCGGCGTGGTCGTCGCCGTTCGTGCGCTGGCAGGGGCCGGCCGCCGAGGTCTCGAGCATCGACCTCGCGGTCCAGGTGACCCGCCGCGCGCTCGAGGCGGGCGGGGTCGAGTGGCCGTTTCGGGAGGTGACACTCGGGCTGACGATCCCGCAGAAGGAGTCGTTCTTCGGCGGCCCGACGGTCGCGGCCCGCTGCGGGCTGGGACACCTACCCGGCGCGATGATCGCCCAGGCGTGCGCCACCTCGGTCGCCTGCCTGCACGCGGCAGCCGCAAGCCAGGAGCTTCGCGGCGAAGGAGCGGGTCTCGTCGTCACGACCGACCGGACGAGCAACTCGCCACTGCTCGTCTACCCGCGTCCCGGGGCCCCGGGCGGGGCGCTCGACAGCGAGCGCTGGATGCTCGACAACTTCGAGCGCGACCCGGTCGGCGGGCATTCGATGCTCGAGACGGCCGAGCACGTCGCCGCGGAGGCCGGGATCGGCAAAGCCGAGCTGGACGCGCTCGCCGCGCGCCGCTACGAGCAGTACACCGACGCGCTCGCCGACGGCCGCGCCTTCCAGCGTCCCTGGATGATCCCGATCACGGTCGGGACCCGCCGGGAGCCGGTCGAGCTGGACGAGGACTGGGGAGTGCGCCCGGTCAAGCTCGAGAAGATCTCGAGCCTGGCGCCGGTCCGCGAGGGCGGCGTCGTCAGCTACGCGACGCAGACCCACCCCGCCGACGGCGCGGCCGGGCTGGTCGTGACGAGCCCGGCACAGGCACGCGCCCTCGGAGTCGACGGCCCGCTCGCCCACCTGCGCGCGACCGGGTTCGCCCGGGTCGAGCCGGCGCGGATGCCGAAAGCTCCCGTCCCCGCGGCCCGGGCCGCGCTCGCCGACGCCGGGCTGTCGATCGCCGACGTGCACGTGATCAAGACCCACAACCCGTTCGCCGTCAACGACGTCTGGCTCGCCCGGGAGCTCGGTGTCGACGCCGCCGAGGTCAACCCGTACGGGTCGAGCCTCGTCTACGGCCACCCGCAAGGGCCGACCGGCACGCGCGGCATCGTCGAGTTGATTCACGCGCTCGTTCGCCGCGGCGGCGGCGTCGGGCTCTTCACCGGCTGCGCGGCCGGCGACAGCGGCGCCGCGGTCGTGCTCCAGGTGGACGGGTAGAGCTCAGCGCCCGCGGAAGTCGGGGTCGCGCTTCTCGAGGAACGCGCGGATGCCTTCGCGGCGATCCTCGCTCGTCCAGAGCGAATCGTGGCAGGCCTGCTCCAGTCGCAGCCCCTGCTCGAGCGGGAGGTCGGCCGCGCCGTTCGCTGCTTCCTTGATCCGCGCCAGCGCGAGCGGCGCGAGCCGGGTCATCCCGGCGGCGAGCCCGACCGCCTCGTCGAGCAGAGCGGTGGCCGGGACGACACGGCCGACCAGCCCGATCCGGTAGGCCTCTGCCGCGTCGATCTGCTCGCCGGTCAGCATCAGTTCCTTCGCGCGCGCGAGGCCGATCAGTCGCGGCAGCCGCTGCGTGCCGCCGCCGCCGGGGATGCTGCCGATCCGCGCCTCCGGCAGCCCGAAGCGCGCGTCCGCGGCAGCCACGCGCAGGTCGGCGGCGAGCGCGAGCTCGAGTCCGCCGCCGAGGCAGTAGCCCCGGATCGCCGCGACGACGGGGCGAGAGCACGACTCGAGCCGCCCGAACACCCGATGGATCGCGGCGGTCAGACCGGCCGGGGGCTCGTCGCCCGCGTACTCGGATGCGAGCGCCTTCAAGTCGGCGCCGACGCAGAACGCTTTCTCGCCCGCGCCCGTGACCACGACGGCGCGCAGCGAGGCGTCGCTCTCCGCCTCGTCGAGGCAGCGCTCGAGCGCGGCGAGCGCCTCCACCGTGAGCGCGTTCAGCGCTGCGGCACGATTCAGGGTGGCGATCCCGACCGGGCCCCGTCGTTCCCACAGGATCGGGATTTCGACCATGCGGGATCAGACCATCACGAGGCCGCCGCTCACGGACAGGGTCTCCCCGGTCGTGAACGAGGCCCGATCCGAGAGGAGGAAGCAGACGGCCTGCGCCACCTCCTCGGGCCGGCCGACCCGCCTGAGCGGGGTCGCGGCCGCCATCGCGTCCATCAGCTTGCCGTGGCCCTCGTCGACCTGGCGCTTGAGGACCGGGGTATCGGTGAGGCCGGGGGTGACGACGTTGACGCGAATGCCGTGGCGGGCGACCTCGCGCGCGAGCGCCTTCGAGAACGCGATCACGGCCGCCTTCGCGCCCGAGTAGACGGCCTCGCCCGACGAGCCGGCGCGGCCCGCCTCGGACGCGATGCTGACAATCGCACCGGTGCCCGCACCGGTGCCAGGCACGTGCCTGGCACCTGCCTGGCACCGACCCCGCTCGATCATGTGCGGGAGCACGGCGTGGGTGACCGCGAGGACGCCGCGGTAGTTGATCCCGATCACGCGGTCCCAGAGTTCCTCGTCGCTCTCGGCAAAGCGCACGATCCGGTCCCAGCCGGCCGCGTTGACGAGCAGGTCGGGCGCGCCCAATCGCTCGACCGCCAGCGCCACGCCGGCGCGGACGCTGGCCGTGTCCGTCACGTCCATGCCGACGCCGAGCGCGCCGCCGCCCACCTCGGCGGCGACCGCCGCGGCGCCGTCCGCGTTCAGGTCGCAGACCGCCACCCTCGCGCCGCCGGCGGCGAGCGCGCGGACGACCTCCCGGCCGATCCCGCTCGCCCCGCCGGTAACGAGCGCAACACGATCCTCGAACTCCACCGCCCCTCCTTCGTCTCCGACCGGCCCACCCTAGCCCAGCCCCCGGCGGGCCGCCAGACCAGTCCTCACCTTGACTCCGCGCCCACGGGCGCGTATGTTCATCCAGATGAACGCTGTTCGGGATCTTGAACCTCGCACGACCGTACCGGCGGTGGAGCGGGCGATCCGGATCCTCGAGGCGCTGGGGCGCAACGACGAGGGCCGCCCGCTCTCCGAGCTGGCACGGAGCCTCGGCCTCTCGAAGAGCACGGCCTGGGGCCTGCTCGGGACGCTCGAGCGGCACGGCCTCGTCGAGCGCGACTCCGGGACGCGCGCCTACCGCCTCGGGGTGGGTCTGCTCGCGCTCGGCAGCCCGATCCTGCGCCGGCTCGATCTCAACACCGCGGCGAGGCCCGAGCTCGAGCGGCTGCGCGACCTCTCGGGGGAGACGGCGATCCTGCACGTACCGCAGGGGGAGGAGTACGTGATCGTCGAGCGGGCCGAGCCCGACACGCAGCTCAAGGTGGTCGCGCGCGCCGGCCTGCGATTGCCCGCGTTCGCGGGTTCGGTCGCCAAGGCGTTCCTGGCCGCACGCTCGAGCGAGGAGGCCGGGGCGCTCGTCCGTCGCGGCCCGCTGCCCGCGTTCACGGAGCGGTCGGTCACCGATCCCGACGGCTACCTCGCCGAGCTCGACCGCGTCCGCCGCCAGGGGTTCGCGCTCGAGCACGACGAGTACCTGCTCGGCGTGCGGGCCGCCTCGGTGCCCATCCGCGACAGCTCGGGCCGGGCGGTAGCGACGATCAGCATCGTCGGTGCCGCCTCGCGCCTGTCCGAGCGCCGGCTGCGCGCGGTCGTGCCGGAGCTCGTCGCCGGCGCAGCCGCTGTCTCGCAAGACCTGGGCGCGCCCGCGGAGGCGGCGGCGTGACCGGCCGGACTCTGCTCGCGCTGCGGGTGAATGGCGACGAGCTGGCCGTGGCCGCGGCCGCCCACCGCACGCTGCTCGAAGTGCTCCGCGAGGACCTCGACCTGACCGGCACCAAGCACGGCTGTGAGCTCGGCGAGTGCGGAGCCTGCACCGTGCTCGTGGACGGGGAGCCGCAACTCGCCTGCCTGACGCTCGCGCTCGACGCGGCCGGGCTCGAGGTGACGACCGTCGAGGGGCTCGCGCGCGGCGCCGACCTCCACCCGCTCCAGGCCGCCTTCGTCGAGCTCGGCGCCGCCCAGTGCGGCTACTGCACGCCGGGCATGCTCATGTCGGCGTCGGCGTTGCTCGAGTCGAGCCCCGCTCCGAGTCGCGACGAGATCCGGCAGGCGCTGTCCGGCAACCTCTGCCGTTGCACCGGCTACGTCAAGATCGTCGAGGCCGTCGAGCTCGCCGCGGGGAGAATGGGGGCGGCGTGAACACGTTCTCCGTCGTCGGCACCCGCCGGCCCAAGATCGACGCGGTCGCCAAGGTGACGGGACGCGCCCGCTACACCGACGACCTGCGTGCCCCGCGGGCTCTGACGGCGAAGCTCCTGCGCTCAAACCGAACGCACGCGCGAATCACGCGGCTCGATACCTCGCGCGCGCTCGCGCTGCCCGGCGTCCACGCGCTGCTCACGGGAACTGACCTCCCGATCGCGTACGGCATTCTCCCCGTCAGCCAGGACGAGCACGCGCTCGCGCTCGGAAAGGTCCGCTACGCCGGTGAGCCGGTCGCGGCCGTCGCCGCCGACGACGAGGAGACGGCCGAGCGGGCACTCGCCCTCGTCACGGTCGAGTACGAGGAGCTGCCGGCCGTGATGTCGGTCGAGGCGGCGCTCGCGGATGGTGCCGCGGTGGTTCACGAGGAGCGCCCGGGGAACGTCCATCGAGCGACCGCGCTCGAGTTCGGCGACGTCGACGGGGGCTTCGCGGCCGCCGCCCACGTGCGCGAGGACCTCTTCTTCGTCCACGGCAACACGCACGTCCCGCTCGAGGAGCACGCGACCCTGGCCGAATGGGATGGCTCGAAGCTCACGATCCGCACCTCCACGCAGGTGCCGCATTACCTGCACCGGGCGCTTGCGCGCGTGCTCGAGCTGCCCGAGAGCCGGATCCGTGTGATCGTGCCGGCGCTCGGCGGCGGCTTCGGAGGCAAGTGCGACCCGTTCTCGCACGAGCTCGCAGCGGCGAAGCTCGCGGTCGTCACGGGCCGCCCGGTCAAGATCGCGCTCACGCGCGAGGAGGTCTTCTACGCCCACCGCGGCCGCCACCCAGTCCTGATGCGGGTCCGCTCCGGCTTCGACCAGGAGGGGCAGATCACCGCGATGGAGTTTCGCTGCTTCCTCGACGGCGGCGCCTACGGCAGCTACGGAGCCGCGTCGATGCTGTACACGGGCGCGCTCCAGACGACCACGTACGCGATCCCCGCCTACCGCTTCGAGGGCCTGCGCGCGTACACGACGAAGCCACCCTGCGGGCCGAAACGCGGCCACGGGACTCCCCAGCCGCGGTTCGCGCTCGAGTGTCACCTCGACAAGGCGGCGGCGGAGCTCGGACTCGACCCGGTCGAGCTGCGCCGCCGCAACCTCGTCCGGCCACACTCGTGGACGGTCAATCACCTGCGGATCACGAGCTGCGCTCTCGAGGAGTGCATCGACCGCGTCGTCGAGGCCTCCGGCTTCCACGGGAAGCACCGGCAGCTGCCGCACGGGCGCGGCGTCGGCTTCGCGGCGAGCGCGTACATGTCGGGGGCCGGACTGCCGATCTACGCGAACGAGCTGCCGCAGTCCGAGGTTCAGATCAAGGTCGACCGCGGCGGCGGCGTGACCGTCTACTCGATGGCGACCGACATCGGCCAGGGCTCCGACTCGGTGCTCGCCTACCTGACCGCGGAGGTGCTCGGCCTCGAGCCGGCCGACGTCGCCGTCGTCAGCGCCGACACCGACCTGACCCCGATCGACCTCGGCAGCTACTCGAGCCGCGTCACGTTCATGGCCGGAAACGCGGCCGTCGAGGCCGCGGAGCGGATGCGCTCGCTCGTGCTGGGAGCCGTCGCCGAGCAACTCGGGTTGCCCCTCGACCGGCTCGTGCTGCGCGGCGGACGGGCATTCGACCCCGGCGATCCGGCGAGCGGAATCGACTGGGTGGAAGCGATCAGGGTCGCGGCCGCCTCACGTGGGCCGCTCGTGACCGCGGGCAGCTACCGGCCGCCCGATCTGGCGGGGCCCTACAAGGGCGCCGGCGTCGGGCCGTCACCCGCGTACAGCTTCTCGGCGGCTGTCGTCGAGGTCGACTGCGACCCGGAGACCGGCGAGGTCCGCGTCGAGACGGTGTGGGTGGCGCACGACGTCGGCCGGGCGCTCAACCCGCTGCTCGTCGAGGGCCAGATCGAGGGCAGCGTCTACATGGCGCTCGGGGAGGCGCTGCTCGAGAACCACGCCTTCCGGGACGGCGTTCACCTGGGGCCGTCGCTGCTCGACTACAAGACGCCGACCGCGCTCGACATGCCCGAGGTCGTGCCAATCGTTGTCGAGTCGGACGACCCGGAGGGTCCTTTCGGCGCCAAGGAGGTCGGGCAGGGCGTGCTCCTGCCGGTGATCCCGGCGGTCGCGAACGCCGTCCACGACGCCCTCGGCGTGTGGATCGACGAGGTCCCGATCACCCCCGACAAGGTGCTGCGGGCGCTCCGCCAGGGCCGCGTCGGCCCGAAGCGACTGCCCGGGTTCGCGTTCCGCGAGGCGGTTCGGGTCGAGCCCCCGACGCAGTGGGGGGTCAGACCCCGGGGTCAGACCCCGGGGTCAGACCCCGGGGCGGTGGGCGCGCTGTGATGCGGCTACCGCCGTTTCGCCTGCTGCGACCACGCACGGTCTCCGAGGCGGCGGAGCTGCTCGCGTCCGGCGGCACCGACGCGATGGCGATCGCGGGCGGCACCGACCTCTACCCGAACATGAAGCGCCGGCAGGTGACGCCGGGGACGCTCGTCTCCCTGCGCGGCATCGGCGAGCTTCGGGGCTGCCGAGCCGGGAGCGACGGGGAGCTGGGAATCGGAGCGGGGACGACGCTGCGCGAGCTGGCCCGAGACCGGGCCGTGCTGGCGCACGCGCCCGCGCTCGCCCGGGCGGCGGAGCTCGTCTCCAGCCCGCAGGTGCGTACCGTCGCGACCGTGGGGGGGAACCTCTGCGTCGACACGCGCTGCAACTACTACGACCTGCCGGAGGGCTGGCGGGCATCGATTGGCTATTGCCTGAAGGCCGGCTCGGACGTCTGCCGGGTCGCGCCAGGCGGCGATCGCTGCTGGGCGATCTCCGCCTCCGACCTTGCCCCGGTCGCCGTCGCGCTCGACGCGCGCGTGCGGCTGGTCGGGCCCGACGGGGAGCGAGTCCTGCCGGCGGCCGACCTCTACGAGGACGACGGAGTCAGGTACCTCGGCAAGCGGCGCGACGAAATCGTGGCCGGCGTGCTCGTCCCGCCCGGCCTGCGAGCGACCTACCGCAAGGTGCGCCAGCGCGGCAGCATCGACTTCCCGCTGCTCGGGGTGGCCGCCGCCGTCCGCACGGACGGGGACGGAACGTGCCTGGAGGCGCGGATCGTGCTCGGCGCGGTCGCGTCCCGGCCGCTTCGCTGCGCGGGCGCCGAGGCGGCGCTGAGCGGGCGGCGGCTCGAGGCGGGAGCGATCGCGACGGCCGCCGAGCTCGCCGCCGCCGCGGCGAAGCCGATGGAGAACACGGACCTGACGCCGCTGTACCGAAAGCGGATGATCGGCGTCCACGTGCGGCGCGCGCTGGCCGAGCTCGCCGGCTAGAGTCCGCGCCGTGCCCGCGCCGCCGGCCCCGCAGGGCCTCGACGAGAGGCTCTCCGACCAGCAGGTACGAATGGTCCGGGCGACGTACCGCCTGATCGGCGAGCGCGGGATGCATCGCGTTTCCCTCCAGGAGATCGCCCAGGCAGCCGGGGTCTCGAAGGGCCTCGTCCCCTACTACTTCAAGACCAAGGAGAACCTGATCTTGGCGACGATGCGCTGGGTGCTGTTCCAGGTGTCGGAGCGGATCGGCCAGGCGATCGCCGGCACGGAGACACCACGTGAGCGCCTCATCGCCCTGCTCGACGCGATCTGGGCCGAGCCGGCGGCGAACCGCCGCTACTACGTCGTCTACCTCGACCTCGTCGAGTACGCCGCGCGCGAGCACCGCTTCGGGGAGCTCTCCCAGACCTTCCGGGAGACCGTGAACGCGCTTTACGCCGGGGTGATCCGCGCGGGTGCCGAGACCGGCGACTTCCGCGCGAGCGACCCAGACGAGGCTGCCGCCGCAATGCGCGCCCTCGTCGAGGGGTTCTTCCTCCAGTGGCTCCAGGAGGACAACTGGCAGGCGACCCATGCCGCCCACCGGGCCGCCTGCACGCGCGCCGTCCTCGCCTACCTCACCACCGCGGACGGCGCGCGCGCGTAGCCGGGCGCCCGCCCCTTCGGGCCATGGCCGCGGGCCTGGCCCCGGGACATGGCCGCGGGCCTGGCCCCGGGACATGGCCGGGTGAGCCGGGGCTCGGCTCCGCGAGGGTCTCGCCGGACGAGACCTCGACCACGCCTACACCGCCTGCCAGCGGCCCGGCTCGCGCTCGACGGCCCGGCCGAGCGCGGCGAGGCGAGCGAGATGCGACAGCGACTCGACGAGGGCGAAGCGTCGCTCGTGCAGGCCCAGATCGTCCCCCCACACCCCCAGCACGCACTCGTACGGCGTCGCCGCGCCGCGGCGCAGCGCCGCCTCGTGCTCGTCGAGGCGGATCGCGTGGTGCTCGACGATCTCGGCCGCGCGCCCGGGCGCATCCTCGATCACGCGCCTGTGCCCCGGGTAGACGACCGAGGGCGCGAGCTCCTGGATCCGCCGCAGAGTCTCGAGGTAGCGCCCGAGCGGGTCGGGCAGCGTGTCCTGCCAGAGTCCGACGTTAGGGGTGATGCCGTGCAGGAGCACGTCGCCGCCGAACATCCGCCCCGTCCGCTCGCCCAGCAGGACGACGTGCCCGTCGGCGTGGCCGGGCAGGTGGAGCACGCGGAACGCCTCGTCCCCGAGCTCGACCGTGTCGCCCTCCTCGAGCAGCCTCGTCGGCTCCGCGGGCGGCACGACGTACGTGCCCTCATCCTCGACCGAGTCGGCCGCGAGCTCGGGCGGCATCCCGCTCGCGAGCAGGTAGTCCTCCAGCGTTGCGAGATCGTCCGGGTCGGTGTAGACGCGCGCCGCCAGCACCGCGTCGTACGCGCCCTCGAGCACCTCGTCCGGGTCGACGAGGGCGACCAGCCCGGCGCCGCCCGTGATGTGATCCGGGTGGTAGTGGCTGATGAAGACGGTCCGGATCCGCGGCCGCCCGAGCTGCGCCAGCGCCTCGCGCCAGAGCGACTCCGCCGCGGGCGTCGCGAGCCCGGCGTCGATCAGCGCCCAGCCGTCGCTGCTCGCGACCGCGTAGCAGTGGATGTGGTTGAGCGCCCACGGGAGCGGGTGCGTGACCCGGTGGACGCCGCCGCCGAGATCGGTGACGGTGACGGAGCTCACGGGCCGAGCCTAGCCGCTGCGGCCCGCGCCATGCCGCTCAGGCCGCCCTCGGCTCCCAGCGGAAGCACCGGGCCGCGACCGCCACGCCGAGCGCCCCCCAAAGCAGCAGCACGGCGATCGGCGTCCAGGCGGATTCGATCCCCTCGCCGTCGACAAGGCTGGCGCGCAGGAACTCGAGCAGGTAGGTGAGCGGGAGCACGCCGGCGATCGCCTCCAGGAACCCCGGCAGGCGCTCGACGGAGAAGAACGCGCCGGAGATGAACACCATCGGCAGGTACACGGCCGTCACGACCGCGGACGAGCCCTCGGCGCTCGGCACGGCGGCCGTCAGCGCGAGCCCGAGCGCCGCGAACGAGAGCGTGCCGAGCAAGACCGCGAGAGCAAAGCCACCGCCCGCCAGCGTGAGCTCGGCGCCGAGGGCAAGGCGCGCGATCAGGAGCTGGGCGCCCGCCTGGAGCGCGATCACGAGCGTCGTCGAGGCGATCACAGCCGCAAGGTAGGTGCCGGCCGGAAGCGGCGTCCCGCGCACCCGCTTCAGCACTCCGGACTCGCGCCGGATCACGAGGTGGATCGCGAGCCCCGCGAAGGCCGTCGCGACGATCCCGTAGCCGAGCATCCCGGCCAGGAGGTAGGTGGCCCCGTCGACCCCGTCGATCTCCCGGTCGCCGTAGACGGCGCCGAGCAGGCCGAGCAGCGCGAGCGGCATCGCGAACGTGAACACGGCCGACTCGCGACTGCGCCAGAACAGCCGTTGCTGGTTTCGCAGCTCGTGCCCGAGCAGGCTCACGACGTCTCCTCGCTCGTCAGCTCCAGGTAGACGTCCTCGAGCGTCGGGCGGCGCACCTCGAGCTCCGCGAGCTCGTCCCCGGCAGCAAGCGCTTCGCGCGTCAGCTCGTACAGGACGCGGGTCGGCTCGTCGGTTCGCAGCACGACCCGCTCGCCGCCGCGATGGAAGCGGATCTCGACCGTGCCGTCCGCCGCCAGCAGCTCCCGCGGGGTGCCGGTGGCCACGATCCGCCCGTCGCGCAGGATCGCGAGCCGGTCGGCAAGCCGTTGCGCCTCCTCCATGTAGTGGGTGGTCAGGAGCACCGTCTTGCCGAGCGCGCGCAGGGCGAGGATCGTGTCCCACGCCCGCCGGCGCGCCGCCGGGTCGAAGCCCGTGGTCGGCTCGTCGAGGAATAGGAGCTCCGGGTCGCCCACCAGCGCGAGCCCGAGGTCGAGCCGGCGAAGCTGGCCGCCGGAGAGCGTGCGCACCCTGGTGCGGCGCTCCTCCTCGAGGCCGACGAGCCGTGCGACCTCGTCCGGGTCGCGAGGCCGCGGGTAGTAGCCCGAGAACAGCTCGAGCGTCTCGGACACCGTCAGGGACGGGTAGACGGCGGAGGACTGGAGCACGATTCCGACCCGAGCCCTGAAGCCGGCGCCGGCGGCGGCGGGATCCTCGCCCAGCACGGCGACCCGGCCACCGTCGCGCTCCCGGTAGCCCTCGAGGATCTCGACCGTCGTCGTCTTGCCGGCCCCGTTCGGCCCGAGCAGCGCGAACACCTCGCCCGGCTCGACGGCGAAGTCGACGCCGTGCAGTACCTCGCGCTGCCCGTAGGAGCGGCGCAGCCCCTTGACCTCGATCGCGCTCACTCCAGCGAGACGGCGAGGGACGCTGCGGGCGGGAACGGCGGCTCCGGCTCCCCCGTGAGAGCGGCGGCGATCCGACCGCAGTCGGGCTGGTGTCCGACGCAGACGACGGCGCTGCCAGCCGGCGCCGCCTCCCGCACCGCCCGGGCGAGCGAAGCGGGTGTCGCGCCGGGGGCGAGCTCCTCGCTCACCCTCAGGCTCGCACCGAGCTCCCGAGCTACGAGCCGGCCGGTCTCGCGGGCGCGCAGCAACGGACTGGTGAGAACGACGTCGACCCGGGTCCCCTCGCGGCGCAGACGATCACCGAGCTCGCGGGCCTGGTCGCGCCCGTGCGCGGTCAGGGGACGGAGCTCGTCGGGCTGGCCGGGCGCGGCCTCCGCGTGACGGACCAGGAAGACCTGCATCTCCGCGACGGAGGATAGCCGTGCCGGCAGCCCCGCCCCCCCACTGCGACGCGTGAGCGCCCTCCTTCTGGGATACGATCGCTGCGCCCGTCCGGTCGCCATGGATCCCACCTTCTTCACCCGTCTCGGCGTCCCGTGGCTCTGGGGAGCCGACGTGGAGAAGGGCTGGCTGTTCATGCGTTACAACGTCGTTCCGGCGACGGCGCTCCTGCTCGCGCCGCGCTCGTGCGGCTACGGGCTCGAGCGGATGCCGATCGAGGGTGGTGGGGTCGTCGCTTCGAACCACCTGTCGGCGCTTGACCCGCCGTTCCTCGGCTCGTTCTCCCGGCGCACCATCTACTACATGATGAAGAACGAGCTGCTCGACATCCCCGTCGTCGGCGAGGCGCTCACCTGGACAGGCGCCTTCCCGATCCGCCGCGGCGAGAGCGACCGCGAGGGGCTGCGCAAGGCGTGCGAGATCGTCCGCGCCGGGCACATGGTCGGTGTCTTCGTCGAGGGGACGCGCCAGCGCTTCGGCTACCCGGGACCCGTCCACTCGGGCGCGCTCACGATCGCGATGAAGGAGGACGTCCCGGTGATTCCGGTCGGGCTCGAGACGTTCGGGTGGACGCGCCGCAACCGTCGCCGCTGCTGCCTGGTCGTTGGCGAGCCGATGCGCTTCGACGGGCTGCCGCGGAACGGGCGCGGCTACCGGGAGGCAGCCGAGCTCCTGCGGCTCGAGATCCTGAGTCTCTGGCGCCAGGCGGCGGAGGCGGTCTCCACCGGCTTCCCGCCCACGCTGCCCGATGGAACGCCGCGGGCCGGCTGGGTGAAGCCGTGGCAGTTTCGCCGGCTGAAGGGCAAGCCGCGCCGCGTGAGCGGGCTCGTCTGACCGGTGCCCCGGCGCTTCCGCTTCACGGTCGCCGACGTCTTCACAGATGTGCCGCTGGCCGGCAACCCGCTCGCGGTCTTCACCGACGCCCGCGACCTCCCGGAGGCGCTGCTCCAGCCGCTCGCCCGCGAGCTCGGCTTCTCGGAGGTCGTGTTCTGCTACCCGCCAGCGGCCGGAGGCCACGCGCGACTCCGGATCTTCACGCCCGCCGCTGAGCTCCCGTTCGCTGGCCACCCCGTGCTCGGTACGGCGTTCGTCCTCGGCGGCCCCCTCCAGCTCGCCGAGCTCCACCTCGAGACCGCGGCCGCGGTCGTTGCCGTCGCGCTCGAACGCGAGGGCGCCCGGATCGTGTTCGGGCGCATGAGCCAGCCGCTCCCGTCGGTACGCCCGTACCCGCAGGCGGCGGCGCTCTTGCCGGCGCTCGGGCTCGAGAGCTCCCCGTTACCGCTCGAGCTGTACGACAACGGGACGCTCAACGTCTACTTCCTGCTCCACGACGAGGGCGCGGTCGCCGGTCTCGAGCCCGATCTGGCCGCGCTTCGCCGCCTGACGAGCGGCGACCCGCTGCCTTCGCTCCACGCTGTCTGCGCGGCCGGCGCTGGCCCACGTTGGAGGGTGCGGATGTTCGCCCCGGCAGACGGCGTCCCCGACGATCCCGCGACCGGGTCGGCCGCCGGGCCGCTCGCCTGCTGGCTCGGGCGGCACGGGCTCGCGCCGCTCGGGACCGAGCTCGTGATCTCGCAGGGCGCCGAGCTTGGCCGCCCGAGCACGCTGCACGCGCGCGCGGACGGCCGGGGCGGCCTGGTCGAGCGGGTCGAGGTCGGCGGCGCGGCGGTGATCGTCGCCCGCGGCGAGTTCCTCCTCTGATCCGCTACCCCCAGGCGACGGCGCGGATCTCGGGCAGCTCGACCCCGGCAGACCGCCAGAAGCGCCCGCCGTCGAGCGAGACGTAGAGGCGGTTGCGCCCGGCGTAGAGCACGCGATCCGGATTGTCCGAGACCGCAACCGCCACGGCCCGCGGGAGCCCGCTGCCGCACTCGCTCCAGGCCCCGCCGAGATCGTGGGAGACGAGCAGCGGCGGGCGGCGGTCGAGCGCCAGCACGATCGTCGAGCCGACCGCGTCGAGGTCGACGAGCAGCGAGGCTGCCCAGGGCGGCACGAGCTCGACAGGCCGCTCCCGGCCGGGCAGCGATCCGCCCGGCTCCCGCCCGACCAGCTCGTCCGCGCCTGCATCCGCGCCGAGCTCGACGAGGTAGAGCGCGTCGGCGCACGCGACGGCCGCGATCATCGCGAGCGCTCCGCCGCGAGCAGCTCGCTGACGGCCCCGGCAGCGCTGGTGGCAGCGGCGGCAGGGGCGAGCCCGCGCCGGCGCGCGGCAGCGTAGGCGACGGTGAACGCATCACCCGCACCCGTGGGATCGGCTCCTTCCACGGGCTCGGCGGGCACCCGCTCCGCGACCCCGCCCGCCCACACGACCGCGCCGCGCTCGCCCAGAGTGACGATGACCTCGGCGACGCCGAGCGCGGCGAGCGAGTGCCCGTCGAGCGCGAGCCCGAGCGTCTCGGCCTCCTCCTCGGACAGGTGGAGCAGGTCGACCGATCGAAGCACGTGCGCGTCGAGATTGGCGTCTCGCTCGACGCGCCCGAGACGCCTCGGCCGCACGAGCCCCTGTCCATCGTAGGAGAGCCGCCTGCCCCGACGAAGCGCCGCGAGCGTGGCAGCGGGGAAGTCGTCCCGCCAGAGCGCGCCGACATGAACCCAGTCGGCGTCCGACAGAGCCTCGCCGACCCAGCCGGAGACGTCGTCCTCCGTCCACGACTCGCCGAGAGCCTCGATCCTCGTGTCACGTCGCCCCCCCGCGTACTCGTGCCGGAACACCGGCGTGGCCGCCTCCGCCCGCCAGACGACCGGTACGCCCAGCCTCCGAACGCGCTCTACGAGCTCGGTGTCGGCGGCCGCGCAGCGGGTTACCATCAGTGCCGGCTCACCGAGCGGGCCGAGCACGCGGGCCGCATGGAAGGGTACGCCCCCGGGTCGCGGCGGGTCCGCGCCGATCAGGTCGAGGGTGGTGTGGCCGACGACGGCGAGGGCGCCCACGCGCGGGCCTAGTACGAGAAGACCATGGCCCCGTCGTCGCCGGCCCAGGCGAACAGGTTCATGGCACCCGAGATCTTCGCGTTGGGAGCGAGGTCACCCTCGACGATCCCGCGCGTGCGGGCGCATGGCGTGCAGCAGTGCAGCTCGCCACCCAGCTTCGCAACCGCACGGAAGAGGTCGCCGAGCGGCTTGTAGCCGGCGGCGGCGATCCCGTCCGCGGCGCCGCGCACGGCGACGCGCACCGCGTCCCCGGTCAGGAACATGACGACCTGCTTGCCTGACGAGAGCGCCGAGTCGGCGACGAGGAACGCGACGGTCACGACCTCGGGATCGTCCGGGCCGCTCGACAGGTTGATCACGACCTTGTCTCCTGCTGCCACTCAGGCCTCCTTGCTCGTGGGGTCGTCCAGTAGGGTAGTGCGTACCTTCCGCTCCTTCGACCTGGAGCAGCCGTGCCGATCGTGCTCGGAGTCGCGCTCGCCGGCGCTGCCGGCGCCGTGGCTCGCTATCTCCTCGACGGGGCGATCAGCCGACGCTGGTCGGGTTTTCCGTGGGGGACGCTCGCGGTCAACGTCACGGGAGCGCTCGCGCTGGGCTTCCTGTTCACGGTCTGCGCCGGCAGGTTCGAGGTCGCGCCGTGGCTGCGCTCGGCGCTCACGATCGGGCTGCTCGGCGGCTACACGACCTTCTCGACGCTGTCGCTCGAGACCTACCGCCTGATCGAGGACGGCGCCTGGGGCCTCGCTGCGGCGAACGCGCTCGGCAGCCTGGCCGCCGGACTCGCGGCCGTATATGTTGGCGTCGTCCTGGGGAGACTCGTGTAGGTGCGGATCGAGGGCGACGGCACGCTCCTTCGGATCTTCGTCGGGGAGTCCGACCGCTGGCGCGGCAAGCCGCTCTACGAGGCGATCGTCGAGCTGGCGCGCGAGCGGGGGCTCGCCGGGGCAACGGTGCTGCGCGGGTTCGAGGGCTTCGGGGCGCATTCGCGGGTGCACACGTCGCGGATCCTGCGCCTGTCCGAGGACCTGCCGGTCGTGATCGAGATCGTCGACCGGCCGGAGCGGGTCGAGGCGATCCTGCCGGCGCTCGACGAGATGGTCGCCGAGGGGCTCGTGACGCTCGAGCGCGTGCGGGTGATCGCGTACCGCGCGCGGGGCGGGAGCTGAGCGGCTCAGGCGCCGCGGAAGCGCGGCGACCGCCGCTCGCGGAACGCGGCGGGGCCCTCGACGGCGTCCGCGCTCGCCCAGACCTGCCGCGCAAGCTCCTCGATCGCGGCGGCGGAGGCTGCGCTCAGCGGCTGCTCGCCGGTGACGAGGTCGACCACCCGCTTCGTTGCGGCAACCGCGAGCGGCGCGTTGGCGGCGACGGCTGCCGCGAACGTCGCCGTCTCGGCACGTAGCTCGGCGGCCGGGACGACCCGGTTGACCAGGCCGATCGCGAGCGCGCGTCGCGCGTCGATCTGCTCGGCGCCGAAGAGGAGCTCCCGGGCGACCGCCGGGCCGACGAGGGCCACGAGGCGGGCGATCCCCTGGTGGCTGTAGAGGATTCCGAGCCGGGCGGGCGGCATCGCGAACCGGGAGCGGTCGGACGCGAAGCGCACGTCGCAGCTCACGGCGAGGTCGCAGCCGCCGCCGGAGGCGATCCCGTCGACCCGTGCGACCGTGACCGCACGCAGGCCGCGAAGCCTGGTGCAGAGCCGCTCGACGAGGTCGCGCTCAGCGCCGGCCGCGGGCGTGCCGGGGCTCGTCAAGTGCGTCACGTCGAAGCCGGCGCAGAATGCCTCGCCGGCGCCGGCGAGGACGACGACGCGCACCGCCGGATCGGTGTCGATTCGCTCGAGCGCCACCAGGAGCTCCTCGATCAGGTCCGGAGTGAGAGCGTTGCGCTGCCCGGGGCGGTCGAGGGTTAGCTCGAGCACGCCGCCGGCCGGGTCGCCCACCAGGAGGCCGCTCACCGGTGGCCACTCCGACGGGCGAGGTGCCGGGCCGGGCGCGTTGCCCGGGCGGATCGCCGGTAGTCGCGGGGCGGGCGTACCGGAAGCGACGTGCGCACGTACCGATCCTACGGCCTCGCCCGCACCGCGCGCCGGTCGGTTTCGGACGCTCACCCAGATGCCGCGGAGGGCGACCGGCAGGCACGCCCGTCCCGCCCTCGAGAGCACGCGGCGCCCGCTCGGGGCCGCGGGTAGCCCGGCCTCCGGCCCGGACCGCGAGCGCCGGCCCGCGCCCGACGCCCGGCGGCACCGCGACAACCTCGGCGGCCCGCTCGCGCCCCACTTCGCCGAACGAGACACGTACGATCGGGCAGCACCGGGCCCGTGGTCCCGCCCCGGGACAGCGAGCGCCGGCCCGCTCGCAACCCCCGGCGGCGAGCGTCACACCGCCCGCGACCCGCTCGCCCCCACCCCACCGCAGAAGACACGTACGATCGGGCCGTGTGCCCGGTGATCGTCCTCGGCGGTCCGCTCGGCTGGCAACGGCTGGCGCAGCGGTTCCTGTTCCGGTTTCTCTCGAACGTGGTCGCGCTCTTCGTCGCGTCGCTCGTGTTCCCCGGGATCGACCACGGGAGCTTCTGGACGCTCGTGCTGGCCGGGCTCGTCTTCAGCCTCGTCAACGCGGTCGTGCGACCGATCGTGGTCCTGCTCGCGCTGCCGGCGGTCGTGCTGACGCTTGGACTCGGGCTGCTGCTCGTCAACGCGCTGATGCTGTGGCTCACGGGCCAGATCGTCGGCAGCTTCGACGTGTCCGGCTTCTGGACCGCGGTCGGCGGCGCCGTGATTGTCTGGCTGGCCAACACGGCGCTCGAGGCAATCCTGAAGCCGGAAGCCCGCCCGACCCGGCCCGCGGCAACCGGCCAGAGGTAACCAGCGCCTCACTGTTAAGCAATGTTGAGGGGTCTGACCCCGGGGTCAGACCCCCGCGGCGAGGCGACTGCAACCCCGGCACCCAGCGTGGCGCCGTGGCGCGCGGCGGCGGTCCGACGGCCCGAGCCGCGGCAAGCCGTCGGCGTGACGCCGGCGCGAGCCCGCCCGGCCGGGATTGCTCGAGGGGTCAGACCCCGCGGGGTCTGACCCCTCCCAGCGGCGCCGGGACATGGCTGGGAGGGAGGTTCCGGGGCGGGTCGCCGGGTGCCCTCGGCTAGATTGCGTACGAGGATGGCCGAGACCCTCTTCGACCGCGTCTGGGCGCGCCATGTCGTCCACGAGGAGCCGGGCGAGCCCCCGCTGCTCTACATCGACCTGCACCTCGTGCACGAGGTGACCTCGCCGCAGGCGTTCGAGGGGCTCCGACTCGCCGGCCGGCGCGTGCGGCGCCCCGACTTGACCGTGGCAACGATGGACCACAACGTCCCGACCGACGGGGGCCCGGTCACCGACCCGCTCGCGAAGGCGCAACTCGAGGCGCTGCGCGCCAACTGCGCCGAGTTCGGAGTCCCGCTCTACGCCACCGGGTCGGGCCGCGAGGGGATCGTGCACGTGATCGGGCCCGAGCTCGGCCTGACCCAGCCGGGAATGACGATCGTCTGCGGCGACAGCCACACCTCCACGCACGGCGCGTTCGGCGCGCTCGCGTTCGGGATCGGCACCTCAGAAGTCGAACACGTGCTCGCCACCCAGTGCCTGCCGCAGCGCAAGCCAAGCTCGATGCGAATCACGTTCGCGGGCGAGCGAGCGCCCGGCGTGACCGCGAAGGACATGATCCTCGCCGCAATCGGTCAGATCGGCGTCGCCGGTGGCCGCGGTCACGTGATCGAGTACGCGGGGGACGCGATCCGCGCGCTCTCGATGGAGAACCGCATGACGGTCTGCAACATGTCGATCGAGGCCGGGGCGCGGGCCGGGATGATCGCCCCGGACGAGACCACGTTCGCATACATGGCAGATCGCCCCGGCGCGCCGCGGGGCGCCGCCTGGGAGGAGGTCCTCGAGGGCTGGCGCTCGCTCGCCTCCGACGCTGATGCGACCTTCGACCGGGACGTCGAGGTCGACGTCGCCGCGCTCGTCCCGCAGGTCACCTGGGGCACGAACCCCGGCATGGTCGCGCCCGTCACCGGCCGGGTGCCCGACCCCGCCGGGGCCGGCGATCCGGACGAGCGGGCCGCACTCGAGCGCGCGCTGGCCTACATGGCGCTCGAGCCGGGCACGCCGATCAGCGAGATCAGGATCGACCGCGCCTTCATCGGCTCCTGCACGAACTCGCGGATCGAGGATCTGCGCGCCGCCGCGGCAGTCGTCGCCGGCCGCAGGGTCGCCGACGGCATCCGCGCGCTCGTCGTCCCAGGCTCGGCCAGGGTGAAGCACCAGGCCGAGGCCGAGGGGCTCGACCGGATCTTCCGGGCAGCGGGGTTCGAGTGGCGCGAGGCAGGCTGCTCCATGTGCCTCGGCATGAACCCGGACATCCTCGAGCCGGGCGAGCGTTGCGCGTCCACGTCCAACCGGAACTTCGAGGGCCGCCAGGGTCGCGGCGGCCGGACACACCTCGTCAGCCCCGAGATGGCAGCGGCGGCGGCGATTGCCGGCCACTTCGTCGACGTGCGCCAGCTCCCGTGAGAGCGTTCACCCGCACCACCGGCCGCGTCGCCGTGCTCGACCGTCCCGACGTGGACACAGACCAGATCGTCCCGAAGCAGTTCCTGAAGCGAATCGAGCGGACGGGCTGGGCGGACGCTCTCTTCTTCGATTGGCGCCGCGACCCCGACTTCGAGCTCAACAACCCCGCCTTCACCGGCGCGAGAATCCTGCTCGCGGGACGCAACTTCGGCTGCGGCTCGTCTCGCGAGCACGCGCCGTGGGCGCTCCAGGACTACGGCTTCGACGTGGTCGTCGCACCGTCCTTCGCGGACATCTTCGTCTCGAACTGCATCCAGATCGGGCTCGTCCCGATCGTCCTGCCGCAAGAGCGGGTGCGAGAGCTGATGGCGCTCGTCGACCGCGAGCACGGCGCGAGCATGACCGTCGACCTCGAGCAGCAGACGATCACGGCACCGGGCGGGGAGGTGCTGCACTTCCCGTTCGACGCCTCCCAGCGCCACCGGCTCCTGAACGGGCTCGACGACATCGGCATCACGCTCACCCGTGAGGCCGAGATCGCGGCGTACGAGACAGCGCGGCCGGCCCCGATCGACACGCTCGCGCTCAGCTAAGCGCGGCCGACCGCAACCAGCCTGAGCCGGTCGAGATAGCGGTCGAGCCGCCCGACCGAGCGAGCGTCGAGCGCTCGCGCCGGCGGGCGTACGGCACCGCCGAGCGCCACCCCGCGCCGGCCCAGTACATGTTTCGCGCACGCGTTGTAGTGGTGAATCGTCTGGAGCTCGTAGACGAGCAGCGGCAGCAACGAGAACAGGGCCTCCTCGGCCTCCTCCGGCCGTCCGGCCCGCTCGGCCTCGTACGCTGAGACGAGCAGGTCGATCGTGTCGCCGCCGGGCATCACGCCATCCGCGCCTGCTCTCAAGCAGTCGAGTAGGTACATGCCGCCGTTGCCGCCGAAGATCAGGACGTCCTCGCCGAGCTCCGCCCGCCAGGCCTCGATCCCCTCCGGCCCGGTCTCGAGCTTGACGCCGCGGATGGACGGCGCCCGGCCGATCGCCTCGGCGACCGCGGCCGGACCGATCTCGACGCCGAGGTACTCGGGCGCGTCCTGAAGCAGCGCCGGGACCGAGACCGAGCCGGCGACCTCGACGAAGAACGAGACGATCCCGGCCGTGTCGATGCCGGGCCGAAGCGGCGGCGGCAGCACGATCCCGGCGGCGCCGGCGGCTTCGGCATGGCGGGCCAGCTCGAGCGACTCCGCGAGGCTCCCGCCCGTCGCGCCCGCGAGGACGGGGACCTCTCCGGCGACGCCGACGACCGCTTCCACCACCCGCATCCGCTCCGCGGCGCTGAGGGCGTCGACCTCTCCAGCCAGCCCGAGGCAGACGAGACCGTGGACGCCCGCCTCGAGCGCGAACCGGGTCGCCGCCCGCACGCCGTCCTCGTCGAGCTCGCCGTCCGAGCGAAACGGCGTGCAGAGCGAGGGGAACATTCCACGCCAGGCGGGCGTCATCATCGCGGGCCTCCTCGGGAGCTCGGGGTCGGCCGCGATTCTGACGGACGCCCAGCTCAGGCGGGGAGGAACCCTGCGCGGGCGAGCGCCCCGACCGCCCGCTCGCGCAGCTCGCTGCCGAGCAGCGCGGCGTCCGCGTCGGCCGGCGCGACCGCGCTCAGAGTCAGCCAGCCCGCCCGCTCGCCGACCTCCGTCAGCTGCACCGTTGCCTCCTGCGCGGATACCCCCCGCACGGCCTCGAGCACGACCTCCCGCGCCCGCTCGACCGGCGTCCCGAGCGAGACCGGAAGCTGGACGTGCACGTGCCGGCGACGGTCGTCGACGGTGCGGTTGACGACGACGGTCGCGAACATGCGGCTGTTCGGAACGTAGACGCGGCGGCCGTCGTCCGCGCGCAGAACCGTGTGGATGATCGTGATCTGCTCGACCTCGCCCGTCACGTCGTCGATCGTCATCCGGTCGCCGAGGCGGACGGGCTGGGCGAGCGCGAGCATGATCCCCGCTCCCAGGTTCCCGAGCGGCACGGTCAGCGCGAGACCAGCCAGCAGCGCCAACACAGCGCCGGAGGTGACGACCGTATTCGCGAGCGTGCGCGTGCTCGGGAAGATCGTCAGGAGCTGCCAGACGAACACGACGACGAGGAACGTGACAACCGCCCAGACGAGCACGCCCGCGCGCGTGCGCAGCCGGGCGACCTCGTCGGGGCTGCGTCGCGTCTCGGCGCGGGCGACGTAGCGTGCGATCACCTGAGCGAGCGACCAGCGGGCCACGGCCACGACGGCGATGCCGACACCCGCTGTCACGAGAGCGTCGACGGTGCGATCGGACAGAGCCACGCAGCGGAGTTCGACATGCCCCCGCGAGCTTCCTTGGCGCGGCCGCCGGGCCGCGAAACACACGTTAATCGGCGCTTCATTCGCGGTTAACACGAGATCCTGGCCAGTTAACGAACGACCGCTATAACCGGTGTCGTGAGCGAATACGCTGCCTCCTCGCCGCCCGAGCCCCCTCAGCGTCCGCGACGCCACGGCCTGCGCCTGCTCGCCGGTCGGGCCGCGCCGCTCCTGGGGGCGAGCCTGCTCGGGGCCGCAGTCGCGGTCGGAATCGTCGCCGCCACGGAGCTCGGCGGCGGCTCGGCCACGACCACCGTCGTCGAGCGGGCGGCCGGTGAGACCGCTCCCGCCGCGTTCGAGCCAAGCGAGAGCAGCCTGAGCACGGGCGCGATCTACGAACGGGCGGCGCCCGGCGTTGTCAGGATCACGGCTACCTCGACCGAGGGAACCGCGGATCCGTTCGACTTCGGCCTGCCGCAGCAGCAGGAGGCGCTCGGGTCCGGTTTCGTGATCGACAAGGCGGGCCACATCGTCACGAACTACCACGTGGTCGAGGGCGCCCAGGAGTTCCACGTCGGCTTCTCCGGTCAGGACCCCGTGCTCGCGACGCTGGTCGGTGTCGACCCGTCGACCGATCTCGCGGTGCTCAAGGTGGACGCGCCCGCGCGGGCGCTGATACCACTGCCGCTCGGTGACTCCGACGAGGTCTCGGTCGGTGATTCCGTGGTCGCGATCGGCAACCCGTTCGGACTCGACCGCACGATTACCGCCGGCATCGTCAGCGCCGTTCAGCGCGGAATCACCGCTCCGAACGGCTTCCGCATCGACCACGTGATCCAGACCGACGCCGCGATCAACCACGGCAACTCGGGCGGGCCGCTCCTGAACGCCCGCGGCGAGGTGATCGGCGTCAACGCGCAGATCCTGGGCGCGGGCGGCGAGGGCAACGTCGGCGTCGGCTTCGCGATCCCCGTGAACACGGTCAAGGAGGTGGCATCGGAGCTGATCGAGTCCGGGCAGGTCGAGCACGCCTACCTCGGGATCGAGATGCAGCCGATCACGGCAGAGCTCGCGCGCACGTTTCGCCTGCCGGTCGACGAGGGCGTGTTGATCGCGAACGTCCGGCCCGAAAGCCCCGCCGAAGCGGCGGGGCTGCGCGGCGGCGACACCGCCGTGACCCTGAACGGAAGCGACTACACGCTCGGCGGCGACATCATCACCGCGATCGACGGCGAACCGGTGACGACGATGGAGCAGGTGCGCGACGCGGTGACGAGCAAGGAGCCCGGTGACACCGTGACGATCGAGGTCAACCGCGATGGCGAGACGATGACGCTGACCGCAACGCTCGGGAGCCAGCCGGCCACGCCGACCGGCTGAGCCGCCCCGGGGCCCCACCCGCGGGGCCCGCTTCCGAGAGCTCCCCCTCCCTGGGGCCCGGAAGCAGACGGACGCAGGAGGCCCGACCCGCCTGCTCGGGCCTCCTGCGTCCGTTCCACCTGGGGACCGAACCCCACGGCCTCCGCGCCCTTTCGCTGATCCCCTCCGCCAGCCCGCCGAGCTCTCGCACCGCCGCGTCCAGCCCGAGCGCCCGCGGGACCAACCCTCGACCTTCGGCGCGGTCAGGTGCGCGATCCGAGACTGGCGTCCCGGCTACGATGCCCGCGTGGCTCTCCAGTCCGAGACGGTCCGAGTCGCAGGAATCCGCTGCGAGCGCTGCGTGATGCGCCTCGCCGACGCGCTCGGGGCGCTCGACGGGCTCGAGACGGCGAGCGCGAACCTGCTCGGCGAGGTCGAGCTCTCGTGGGACGACCAGCGTCTCGACCGCGACAGGATCATCGAGGCACTCGCACGGGCCGGGTTCCGGCAGACAGCGGGGGAATAGCCGCGCTCGGACGCCCGTTGCCACTCGGTGGAGTGGTAGCGTCCGCATTCGTGACCGAGCCCGAGACCGACACCGCCGCCCGCCGGATCGCCGGTGAGGCCCGCGACCGCATCCGCTTCGAGGAGGATGCGCTCCAGTTTGCCGACCAGGTGTACCGGGTGGCGAGGAGGCTCGTCTCGACGCGGGAGGAGGCCGAAGACCTCGTGCAGGAGACGTACACGCGCGCGTTTCGCAACTGGCGCTCGTTCACGCCCGGAACGAACATGCGCGCGTGGCTGTTTCGGATCCTGACCAACCTGAACATCGACCGCGGGCGCCGCAACCAGCGCACGCCGGACCTGCAGCCGATCGAGGAAGGCGACTACTTCCTCTACAACCGGCTCGAGGAGACCGGAGGGGGCGCGAGCGACGAGCAGGTCGTGGAGAAGCTCTCCCAGGACGGGGTCGTGCAGGCGCTGGCGGCGATCCCGCACGACTTCCGCGACGTGCTCGTGCTCGTGGACATCGGCGAGTTCAGCTACAAGGACGCCGCGCAGATCCTCGACATCCCGCTCGGCACGGTGATGTCGCGGCTGCACCGGGGCCGGCGGATCCTGAAGCACGAGCTCGCCGGGCAGGCGGTGGGGCAGGCAACATGAGCGGGGTGGGGAGGTCGTGATGGACTGCGGAGATCCGTGCACGAAGTGCGAGGAGCTCCTTCAGCCGTACGTCGACCGGGAGCTGACGGACGAGGAGCGGATCGAGGCGGAGGCGCATCTGGCGCTGTGCGGGTACTGCGCGAGGCGCTACCGGTTCGAATCGACGCTGCGGCGCTACGTGCGCAAGTGCTGCGAGGAGCAGATGCCGGTGGAGCTCAAGGAGAAGCTCCTGGCGCTGCGGACGCCGCTCTACTAACGCGCCGGGCTCGGCGACGGCAATCACTCGCACCGAGCCGGAGCGGATCGTTCCCGGCGGGCGGTATGGCCGTGGCGGCGCCACCGCAGCGGGCAGGAGACGGATGCTGCTACTCGGCGCGCCGCCCGCAGGCGGCCTTGCCGCCCCGGGCCGCGTGCTGCCTGCCCAGGTCGAGCGCCAGGGCCAGGATGAGCGTCCACGTCCAGACGTTGACCGGGTCGGTGAGCAGCGGCTCGTGATCGCCGACGTTGTTCGAGATGACCCAGACGATGAACCAGAGCAGTGTCATGCGTTCCTCCTCGAGTCGTTCGGCCTGCATTCTCCCGCTCGCCACGCGGGTCGGCATCGGGAGGACTACCGATCTCGCCGCGGCAAACCCGCAGCCCGCTCGGGAAGACACCGCCGCCCGGTGACCCGCGTGGAGCATGGAAGACCCGGCCCCGTTCAGGCCGTCAGGGCAAGCGATCGGTGCCGACAATCACGACCAGCCGGAGCGGGTCGTCCCCGCCGGGGAGCGCGGTTGTGCCGACGCCGAGCTTCGCTGCGAGGCGCTCGGCGATCGCGCGGCCGCCCGGCGGGAAGTAGACGCGGGTTTCCCGGTAGTCGATGTTCGTCGCGCGCTCGACCGCGCCGATCCGGTAGGCGAGCGCGGCGACCTCGTTTGCGACGAGCGTGGCGGCGTTGCGCTTGCCGGTGCCGTCGTAGACATCGACCTGGATCTCCCACGGCTGCGGCAGGCTCGCGCTCGGGGACGCGGTCGGCCTGACCGCGAGGGCGGGAGCGTCGGCGGGCCGGTCGTGCAGGCCCGGGAGAACGAGCCACCAGGCAACCGCGGCGCAGGCCGCGAGGAAGGCAAGGCCGGCGAGGAGCCGGCCGGGGGACGCTGCCTCGACCAGCCTCGGTGGCACGGGGAGCCCGGCGAGCTGGCGCGCCTCGCGCCGGGAGATACCGAGCGCGGTCGCGTAGACGAGCGTGGCGGCGAGCGCCGCCTCGGCCGACTCGAAGCGGTAGACGCGGCTCTCCTCGAGCGAGCGGACGGCCTCGGGATCGAGCTCCGCGCGGGCCGCGGCCTCCTCGACTGTCAGTCGACGGCGGACGCGGGCCGCGCCCAGCGGGGATGCGACCATGGTCGCTTCGCTATTCGCCGAGCAGGCCTTCGACCCTGCGCAGGTCATCCGCCGTGTCGACGTCGCCTGGCTCGCCGAGATCGTCGCAGGGGACGAGCGCGGGCTCGAGCGCGCGGGCGCCCTCGTCGGAGACCGCGCCCCAGACGGGCCGGCCGAGCACGACTGGGTGGCCGCGCTCGCCGCGGTAGCTGGCGGCGACGATGCCGCCCGCGCCGCCGCGCCAGGCGTCGATCACCCGCTCGACGGCGGCCGGGGCGAGCAGGGGGCCGTCGGCGAGACAGATGACCGCGGCCTCGACGTCCGGCGGAAGCGCGGCCAGGCCAGCGCGCAGGGAGGCGCCGGGGCCCCGCTCCCAGTCGGCGCACTCGACGATGCGGGCCCGCCCCCCGGGGTCGAGCGGGTCGAACGAGTCGAGCGTGTGAGCGCCGGAGACGACGACGATCTCGCCGACGGGCGCCCGCTCGAGGCGACGCAGCACGTGGGGCAGGAGCAGCCGCTGCTTGGGGCCGCCGAAGCGGCTGCCCTCGCCGGCCGCAAGCACCACCGCGGCGATCACCCTGCCCGCCCGGGACCTGTCCGGGGGCCTGGCCCCGGGGCATGGCCGAAGCGGCTGCCCTCGCCGGCCGCAAGCACCACCGCGGCGATCACCCTGCCCGCCCGGGACCTGTCCGGGGGCCTGGCCCCGGGGCATGGCCCGAAGGGGCAGGCTCAGGCATGCGTGGTCAGCGCCTCGATGTCCGCCAGGTGGATGAGGCGGAACACCGAGCGGCCGAGGTGGTGCCGCTCGGTCTCCTCCTCGAGCTCGGGCACGGTTCGCCAGAGGTCGCGTGCACAGCTCAGCAGCTCCTCGATCCGCTGGTGAGTCTCGGCGTGGCCGTCGCGCTCGGCGGCGGCATTGATGGCGAGACCGACGGCGCCGATCACGTCGGGCTGCCGCGTCCACAGAAGCGGGGTCGCCATGGTCAGGTAGTTGTGGATCCGGGCGAAGGCGATCGGCTGGACGAGCGTGCGCGTCGCGAGCTTCGGCGCGGAGAGCGGCGGCGACGGCTCGCCGTCGGCGATCCTGGCAGCGTTCCGCCCGAGCAGGCCGCGGAGCTCGTCCTCGGAGAAGCCGGCGAGCGCGGCGACCCGCAGCGCGAGCAGAAGCGACTGGGGCTGCTGCCCATACGGGTAGTCGGAGGCGTAGACGAGCTGCTCGGGCGAGACACGGCAGAAGAGGTCGAGGACGTCGACGGCGCTCCAGATCGAGGTGTCGAAGTAGACGCCCGGGTGGCCGGCAAACGCGCCGGCGAGGGCGGCGAGGTCGGCGATGCCGCCGTGGGCGATGATCAGCCGCGCCCCGGGGTGGCGCTCGACGAGGCGCGCGAGGTGACCGGCGATCGGCGGCAGCCCGCGGCCGCCGTGGATCAGGATCGGGATCGCCCGCTCGGCCGCAAGCGCGAACACCGGCTCGAGCCGGTGGTCGTTGAGGAGGAAGCCCTGCGCCCGCGGGTGCAGCTTGAGCCCGCGGGCGCCGCGGTCGAGGCAGCGGACGGCCTCCTCAAGCGGCCGTTCGGCGAGGTCGAGCCTGACGAACGGGACGAGCGTGCCACCGGCCCGCCCGGCCGCCTCTAGCGTCCGGTCGTTGGCGGCGCGGAAGGCGGGGTGACGGTCGGGCTCGTCGAGGCAGAAGCAGAACGCGCGCGTCGCCCCGGAGCCGCGCAGGAACACGAGCAGGTCATCGAGCGGAGCCACGAACCCGTCGATGTCCTCCCCGCAGTGGACGTGGGCGTCGAAGATCTCCGCTCCGGGCGGGACGAGCCGCCGCAGCTCGGCGTCGTAGAGGGAGAGCAGATCGGCGGCCCGCTCGAGCGCGTCCTTCACGGCTCCGACGATACCGGAACGCCCCCGCCCGGTCGCCCTGCCGTCAGGCTGCGGCGAGCAGTGCCTCGAACCGGGCCGGATCGTCGAACGGGCCGATCAGCGCGAGGTTCAGGCGCTCGCCGCTGATCACGTCGGCCGCCACCCGCCTGACGTCCTCGCCGGTGACGGCGTCGAAGCCGGCGAGGACCTCGTCGGGCTCGCGCACCCGGCCTTCGAGCACCTCGCCGCGCAGGCCGAACATGATCATCCCCTTCGGGTCTTCGAGCGAGAGCACGAGCCGGCCCTTCGCGTAGTTGCGGGCCTTCTCGAGCTCGTCGGCGGCGACCGGCTCCTCGGCGATCCGGCGGAACTCGGCCCCGATCGTCTCGATCGCCTCGTCGATCCGCTCGAGGTCGACACCGGCCTGCGCGAACAGCGTGCCCGCGTCGGTGTAGCCCTGGTTGTAGCCGTACACGTAGTAGGCGAGGCCGCGGCGCTCCCGCACCTCGGTGAACAGGCGCGACGACATGCCACCGCCGAGCACAGTCGCAACCAGCGAGAGCGCGTAGCGGTCTGGGTGCGAGAGCGGGTAGCTGTGGACGCCGAAGCGCAGGTGCGCCTGGTCGGAGGCCTTCGTGTGGACGCGGACGCGCGGTGCGGTCTGGTCGATCCGGACGGGCGCGGGCGCGGGCGTCTCCCCGCCCGGAACGTCGCCGAGCAGCTCCTCGAGCCGCTCGGGCAGCCCGTCGCCGAGCGCGCCAGCGACCCCCGCGACGAGCCGCGGCGCCCGGTACCAGCGGCCGAGGTAGGCGAGAAACGTCTCGCGCGTGGCCGCCCGAACCGTCTCCTTGGTGCCGATGATGTCCCAGCCGAGCGGCTGGTCGCCGTAGAGGAGGCTGTCGTAGACCGAATCGACGTAGTCGCGCGGCGTGTCGAAGTACATGTTCATCTCCTCGACGATCACACCCTTCTCCCGCTCGATCTCGTCCGGATCGAAGCGGGAGTTGCGGATCATGTCGACGAGGACGTCGAGGGCGACGTCTCGGTGCTCGGCCGCGCACTTGACGTAGTAGCCCGTGTACTCCTTGCCGGTGAAGGCGTTGAACTCGCCCCCGATCGCGTCGATCTCGCCGGCGATGTCGCGCGCGGTCGGGCGCCGCTCCGTCCCCTTGAAGAACATGTGCTCGGCGAAGTGCGCGATCCCGCTCGTCTCCCGCGTCTCGTAGCGGGAGCCGGCTGCAAGCATGAGGAAGCACGCGACCGACTTCGCCTGCGGCATCCGCGCCGTCAGGACGCGCAGGCCGTTCCCGAGCGTGGTGCGTTCGAACGAGGCCGCCACGGCCAGCATGCTAGCTACGCGGGCCCGCGCCACCGCGCGCCAGCTCGTCGAGCTCGGCCAGCACCCGGTCGACCTCCTCGGCGGTGTTGTAGTGGACGAAGCCGATTCGCACGGCCCCGTCCTGGAGCCCGAGCCGGCGCATCACCTCGAGCGCGTAGTAGTTCCCGGGCCAGACGGCGATCCCGCGCTCGCCGAGCTCTCGCGCCACCGCGAGCGGGGACAGGGTCGGGTGGGTGAGCGCGAACGTGGGCGTGCGCCCCTCGGGCTCCGCGAGCCCGTGCAGCCGGTAGCGGGCCGGGAGGCCGGCGAGGAAGCGGCGGGAGAGCTCTCGCTCGTGCGCGCGGATCGCGTCCCAGCCGAGCGAGCGGACGTACTCGACGGCGGCGGCGAAGCCGGCGAGCGCCTCGTGCGACTGCGTGCCGGTCTCGAAGCGGTGCCCGGCCGGCTCGTCGTCCGCGGGCCTCACCTTGTAGGGACGCCAGCGCTCGAGCAGCTCGCGACGGCCGTAGAACAGGCCGAGGTGCGGCCCGTAGAACTTGTACGGGGAGCAGAGCAGGACGTCGGCGCCGGCGGCGCGGACGTCGATCGGGCCGTGCGGGGCGAAGTGGACGGCGTCGACCCAGGCGAGCGCGCCCGCCGCGTGGGCGAGCTCGCAGACCCCGCGCACGTCCGTGATCGTGCCGACGGCGTTCGAGGCCCACGGAAACGCGACGATCCGGGTGCGCGGGGTGAGCTGCCGCTCTAGGTCAGCGAGATCGAGACGGCAGTCGTCGGTCAGGTCGGCGAGGCGCACGACGAGGCCGCGGTCCTGAGCCAGCTCGAGCCAGGGAGCGACGTTCGCATCGTGGTCGAGCCGGGTCGCGACGATCTCGTCGCCGGGCGCGAGCTCCCTGCCGACGGCCCGGGAGAGCGCGAAGTTGAGCGTCGTCATGTTGGGCCCGAAGCCGACCTCGTCGGGGGAGCAGCCGAGGAACGCGGCGGCCGCGATCCGGGCGCGGGCGACGACGACCTCGCTCTCGCGGCTGGTCGGGAAGGGGCCGCCGAGGTTCGCGCTCGCTTCCGCGAGGTAGCCGGTGACCGCCTCGATCACCGTGTCAGGAACCTGCGTGCCGCCGGGCCCGTCGAGGAACGCGAGCGGGCGGGCGAGCGCGGGGAAGCGCCGCCGCACGGCAGCGACGTCGAGGGCGGGGGCGGCCACGGCCGCCGCCTACACGCCGGTGTAGGGGAGGTCGTCCTCGGTGACCGTCCGGTAGCTACCCGGAAGAGGGGTATCGCACGTGCGGATCTCCCGGTTGTCGAGGAGGAAACGCTCCCGCGTGGCGACGTCGTACGCGAGCCTGTCGACGTAGCGCTCGAGGATCTCCTCGGACTCGGCTTCGACGACGAACACGAGGGTGACCCGGTACGGCACCGCTACGGATCCTAGCCGTCAGGAGAAGCCGCGTCGAGGGCGCTCTCCCGCCCGTTGGTGGGGCCGGACGTGTCCCGCCCGGGTGGGGTCGGCGCCACCGCTCCCGGCCGCCGGATTCGGGTCGAGCGTCCGGAGAGATCCACTAGCCGACGGCCGGGGCTGCGCCGACCGCGCGACCGTTCACGCGCCAGGCGTAGGCGGGCTTCGCGGTCAGCGAGTTGCCGACGAAGCAGTCCCGCTCGGCCTTCGCGAGCAGCCCCGGCAGTTGCTCCGGCTCCGGCGCGGGCTCAATCGTGACGTCGAAGTCGATCGCCGTCTCGACGATCGCGTAGCGTCCGTCCGTCTCGCGCTGCGTGACCGTGCAGCGCATGCCGGCCGCCGCCTCGACGGTGGCGCCGCGCGCGTGGAAGCGCAGACTCTTGAGCGAGCAGAGCGCAACGCCGGCGAGCAGCCAGTGCTCGGGCAACCAGCTCTCCGGCGCGCGCACGGGCTCGGCTCCTTCGGCCAAGACCACGCCGTCCGGCGCCAGCGAGGCTACGAACTCGAACGTGCGGGCCTTGACGGGACTCACGGGCCCACCCTACGCGATCGCGTCATCCGCCGCCGGGGAACGCGTGTCCGGGCTGGCCGGCAAGCTGGAACGTCGACGGGGCTCACGGGCCCACCCTACGCGATCGCGTCATGACGCGATCGCGCCATCCGCCGCCGGGGAAAGCGCGTCCGGTCCGGGCGCTAAGCTGGAGCGCGATCCATGGCTAACGACGTTCGCCGCCGCCAGATTCTCGACGCCGCAGCTCGCGTCCTGGAGCGCGAGGGCCCTGCCGCCCTGACGATGCGCCGGCTCGGCGCGGAGCTCGGGATCCGGGCCCCCTCGCTCTACAAGCACCTGGCCGGGAAGGAGGAGGTCGAGGCAGCGCTCGCCGCCGCCGGCTGGGAGGCGCTGGCGGGCGAGACGGCGGGAGCGCTCCAACCGCTCGCGGTCTACCGGAGCTTCGCTCGGCGCAACCGCCGGTTGTACGCGCTGATGGCGGCGCGACCGCCCGCGCGCCCGCCGGTCGGCGACCTCGTCCTGTTCGCATTCGCGCACGGGCTCGCGCTGCTCGATCTCGCCGGAGCGCCCGCGGCCGAGGCCGACTGGGCCTGGCGCGAGGGAGCCGCCGCCTACGCGCCACCGGCGCCGAAGGCTCCGGCGGTTCGCTCCTTCGCCGGGCCCGACTGAGCCCGGACGAGCCTCAGCCGCGCCAGGCGTTCGTGATCGGCAGCCGCCGGTCGCGGCCGAACGCCTTCGGTCGCAGCTTCACCCCGGGCGCCGCCTGGCGGCGCTTGTACTCGGCCCGGTCGACGAGGTCGAGCACCCGCGAGACGTCCGCGGCGTCGAAGCCGTCAACGGCGAGCTCCTCGCGGGAGCGGTCGAGCTCGACGTAGGCCTCGAGCACCGGGTCGAGCCGGGCGTAGGGTGGCAGCGAATCGTCGTCGCGCTGGTCGGCGCGCAGCTCGGCGCTGGGGGCGCGGTCGATCACCGACTGCGGGATCAGCTCCCGGCTCGCCCGCTCGTTGAGATGGTGGGCAAGCCGGTAGACGTCGGTCTTGTAGACGTCCTTCAGGAGCGCGAAGCCGCCGGCCATGTCCCCGTACAGCGTCGCGTAGCCCACCGAATACTCGCTCTTGTTGCCGGTCGCGACGAGCAGCCAGCCGAACTTGTTCGAGAGCGCCATGAGCAGCGTGCCGCGCACGCGCGCCTGGACGTTCTCCTCGGCGATGCCCTCCTCGAGTCCCGCGAAGACCGGGGCCAGCACTGACCGGAACGCCTCCACGACCGGCTCGATCGGCAGCTCGTGGAAGCCGGCGCCCACGCTCTCCGCGACGAGCCGGGCATCCCGGCGCGTGCCCTCGGAGGAAAAGCGGGACGGCATCGAGACGCAGACGACCCGTTCGGGCCCCAGCGCCTCGGCGGCGAGCGCTGCCGTCAGCGCCGAGTCGATGCCGCCGGAGCTGCCGAGGACGACCTCGCGAAAGCCGTTCTTGCGCACGTAGTCGGCCAGCCCGAGCTCGAGCGCGCGGCGCATCTCTTCGAGCTCGCAGAGCGGCTCGGCGCTGGTCGCCCGGGCCGGCGCCGCCTGCGGCCGGGGCCGGTCGAGCTCGACGAGCGCGGGTGCTGGCAGCTCGCGCCGCTCGCGCGCGAGCGCCCGGCGGCGCGCGTCGCGCAGGCGGTGACCGACGGACGCTGCCGGATCGACATCGCAGACGAGCAGCGCCTCCTCGAACGCGGGTGCGCGCGCGACCACCTCGCCATCCTGGTCGACGACCAGCGAGTGCCCGTCGAAGACCAGCTCGTCCTGACCGCCGACCGCGTTCACGAACGCGATGAAGCAGACATTGTCGCGCGCGCGGGTGCGCAGCATTTGCTCCCGCTCCCTGCCCTTGCCGACGTGGAACGGCGAGGCCGAGATGTTGGCCACGAGGTGCGCACCGGCGAGCGCGAGGTCGGTCGCCGGCGGGCCCGGCTGCCAGATGTCCTCGCACACGGTCGGCCCGACCAGCGTCTCGCCGAAACGGAGCAGGAGCAGGTCGCGGCCGGCCTGGAAGTAGCGGTCCTCGTCGAAGACCCCGTAGTTGGGCAGGAAGCGCTTGCGGTAGATCGCCCGCACTTCGCCCCCGGCCAGGACAGCGCAGGCGTTGAAAAGGTCGCGGTCGAGATACGGCACGCCGACGAGGCAGGCGATCCCGCGGGTCTCGGCGGCGACGAGCTCGAGGCTGCGGGCGGACGCGCGCAGGAAGGCCGGCCGCAGCAAGAGATCCTCGGGCGGGTAGCCTGTCAGCGCGAGTTCGGGGAAGAGCACGAGGTCGGCGCTGCCCTCGCGTGCCAGCTCGAGCCACTCGAGGATCCGCTCCCGGTTTCCGTCGAGGTCGCCGACGGTGGTGTCGATCTGTGCGAGCGCGAGCCTCATCGTCTCGCCGGAGGATAGCGACTCAGAGGCGAAAACGCGCGGCGCCCGACCAGGGGAGCTTCACGTCACGCCTTCGGGGGATACGCCCCCTACTCCTAATCGCCGATCCTCGCGGCATGACCGCTACAGCATTCGAACTCGCAGCCGGCGTCAGCCTCGAGCCGATGGGCTGGACCGCCCGCCTCGGACGGGCGTTGAAGGAGACCCGTGAGCAGCAGGGCGCGTCGGCTCGCGACCTCGCCCGGGCCTCCGGCGGGCGCTTCACCGCCGGAGAGCTGAGGGCGTACGAGCGCGGCGCCCGCCCCGTTGGCGAGCGCCTCTCGCGCCTGCTCGCGGAGCTCTACGCGCTTGACCTCGGCGAGATCGCGCCTCCCCGCTCGTCGCTCGAGATCGACTTCCGGGGCGGCGTGATCGCGGCCGGCGGCGCGACGCGGCGTTTGGCGATCCGGGACGATCCGGTCCAGGACACGCTCAGCGCCTACCTCGACCTCGTGTGGGCACTCCGCGGCGGCAAGCGCACCGTGATGCCGCTGCGCGCCGGCGACGTGGACGCGCTCGCGGGGGCCCTTGACCTGGTCGAGGAAGCGGTCGTCGACGCGCTCGTCGAGTTGATGCGGATCGGGCGGGAGGACGCACGCACGCTGGCCAACCTGCTACGCAAGAAGTCAATCGTGATCCCGGTCAGCATCGCGCTCTCCGCCGGCGTCGCGCTCGGAGCGGTGCAACTCACGGAGAGCAAGGCCTCGCTCGCGGCAGCCGGTCTCGGTAGCGCGGCCGACGGCATCGTGCTCGTCGACCCGCTCGCAGGCGCCGGCCCGTCCCCGCTCGGTGCCGGTGGCATGATCCTCCCCGACGGCACGATCGTCACATTCGGCGCAATCCCCGGATCCGACGCCAGCTCGGGCGAGGATCCGAGCTTCGAGCGCGGGACCGCCGCGATGGCGGCAGCCACCGCGGCGACCGCCCCCGACAGCGGCAGCGGCACGGGCCTCCCGGATACCCCTGACACCAGCGCGGGGCCCGGGCCGGCGTCCCCGGGTGGCAGCACCTCGTTGCCCGGCGGCCCTGACCCGATCGCGGGGCCGGGTCCGGATACCAACCTGCCACCGATCGAAGGCGACGCGGAGCCCGCCGCGGGAGTCGCGTCTCCCGCCCCGGGTGCGGCCAGCCAGTCCGGCGTCGACCCGTCCCTCGGGCTCGCGGGCGGGGCGCCGCCCGTCGAGCCGGGATTGACGCTGGTTGGCACCGACGGCGACGACACCCTCAGCGGCGCCGGTGGAAACGACACCATCGGCGGCGGAGCCGGCAACGACGTCCTGGCGGGCGAGGCAGGCGACGACGCCCTCGACGGCGACGCCGGCAACGACACCCTCACCGGCGGCGCCGGCGACGACACCCTCCAGGGCGGCGACGGCACCGACACCCTCGACGGCGGCGACGGCAACGACACCCTCGACGGCGGCGACGCCGACGACACGCTCAGGGGCGGCGCGGGCAAGGATACGCTCACCGGCGCAGCCGGCTACGACACCCTCACCGGCGGCGCCGGCGACGACACCCTCCAGGGCGGCGACGGCAACGACACCCTCGACGGCGGCGA
>JADLFG010000026.1 GCA_020845695.1 Thermoleophilia bacterium
ACGCGGCCGCGGACGCGACAAGCGTCGCCCGCAGCTTACGCCGGCCCCTCCACATGGAAACCTTGCTCATACCACCCCTCCCAGTTCGAATGACTCTCCCTTTCCGACAGAGAGCGTAGGTCGGGCGCAACCCTACCACCCCGGGCGGACGGGGGCAACCGGCTGCGCCCGGGCTTACGAAGTCCTTACCCGCGCTCACGTCAAGAGAAGCTGTACGCCCCCGGCGGCGGTTCTCCTGCCGGGTCTTCGCGCCGGCGCGCTTGTCGCCGCGCGGGCGGGGCGGGGCGGGCAGACTACGGGCGTGCAGGCGCTCCGGCGCACCCCGCTCCACGAACGGCACGCCGCCCTCGGCGCGCGGCTCGTCCCGTTCGCCGGCTTCGAGCTGCCGGTCCTCTACACGTCGATCGTCGCGGAGCACCGGGCGGTGCGGGAGCGGGCGGGCGTCTTCGACGTCTCGCACATGGGCCAGCTCGAGCTCGCCGGTGGCTGGGCGCACGGCTACCTGCAGGGCTTCTTGACGAACGACCTCGATCGGATCGGCGCCGGCCGGGCGCAGTACACGCTGCTCACGAACGGGCGCGGCGGCGTCGTCGACGACCTGATCGCCTACCGGCGCGACGACGGCTACCTGCTCGTCGTCAACGCCGCCAACGTCGCCGCGGACGCGCGGGCGCTCGCGCGCGCGACGGACCGGTCAGAGGAGTACGCCATGCTGGCGGTGCAGGGGCCGGCGGCGCTCTCGCTGCTCGGGGTCGAGCTCGAGCCGTTCGCGTTTCGCGAGGAGCGGGTGCTCGGCGTCGACTGCCTCCTCTGCGGCACCGGCTACACCGGGGAGCTGGGCTGCGAGCTCCTCTGCGCGCCCGGGGACGCCGGCGCGCTCTGGGACGGGATCCTCGCGCTGGGCGTCGTGCCGTGCGGGCTCGGCGCGCGCGACACGCTGCGGCTCGAGGCCTGCTACCCGCTCCACGGCCAGGATCTCACTCCCGCGCGGACGCCGATCGAGGCGGGCCTCGCCTGGGCGTGCGCGCTCGAGAAGGAGTTCCCGGGGGTCGAGGTGCTCCGGCGCCAGCGGGCCGAGGGGACGGCCGAGCGGCTGGCGGCGCTGGTGATGGCCGAGCGGGCGATCCCGCGGGCGGGCATGGCGATCCTCGAGGGCGGGGAGGTCACGTCGGGCGGATACTCTCCCGTGCTGGACGCGGGCATCGGGCTCGCGTACGTCCCGGCCGGCCTGGCCGTGCCCGGGACGGAGCTGACCGTCGACGTGCGCGGGCGGCCGAAGAGGGCCAGGGTGGCCGAGAGGCCGATCTACCGGCGGGCGTGAGCGGCAAGAACGAGCGGAAGGGACGGTGCGACGATGGAGAGCTACCCGGACGAGCTCCTGTATCACCCCGAGCACGACTGGGCCCGCGTCGAGGGTGGCGAGGCGACGCTCGGGGTAACCTGGCACGCGCAGGACGCGCTCGGCGAGGTCGTCCACTACGAGCCGCCCGAGGTCGGGGCCGCGGTCGTCAGGGACGAGAGCTACGGCGAGCTCGAGTCGGTCAAGGCCGTCTCGGACGTGATCGCCCCGCTCTCCGGCGAGGTGCTCGAGGTCAACCTGAGGGTTACGGAGCAGCCGGAGCTCGTCAACGACGACCCGTACGGGGAAGGCTGGCTCGTCCGGATCCGGCTCAGCGATCCGTCCGAGCTCGAGGCCCTGCTCGACGCGTCCGCCTACCGGGCGGCGCTCGAGTCCGCCTGAGATGGGCGCCGGCGCCGGGGCGCCCGCGCAGCGGCCGTACCTCGCGCTGACGGAGGACGACGCGGAAGCGATGCTGGCCGCGATCGGGGTCGGCTCGGTCGAGGAGCTGTTCCGGGACGTCCCCGCGGCCGTGCGGCTCGGGCGGGAGCTCGAGCTCGAGCCGGCGCTGACCGAGGCGGAGCTGGTCGCGCACGTCGCGGAGCTCGCCGCCGAGAACGCCCACGCGGGCCGAGAGCTCTCCTTCCTCGGGGCCGGCGTCTACGACCACTACGTGCCGGCGATCGTGGACGCGGTGCTCGCCCGCGGCGAGCTCTTGACCGCGTACACGCCCTACCAGCCGGAGCTGAGCCAGGGGATCCTGCAGGCGATCTTCGAGTACCAGACCGCGATCTGCGAGCTGACCGGGATGGACGTGGCCAACGCGTCCGGGTACGACGGGGCCACGGTTGCCGCGGACGCGTGCTACCTGGCCAGGCACGCGACCGGCCGGCGGCGGGTCGTCGTCGCGCAGACGCTGGCGCCGCAGGTGAGGCGGGTCGTGCGCACGTACGCGGTCGGGTTCGGGATGGAGGTGGTCGAGGTGCCGCACCGGGACGGGGTCACCGACCCGGACGAGCTCGCTGCGGCGTGCGAGGGGGCCGCGTGCGCGATCTTCCCGCAGCCGGGCTTCCTCGGCTGCCTCGAGCCGGCGCCCCAGCTGGCGGCGGCGGCGGGGGCCGCTGGCGCGCTCGCGGTCGCGCACGTCGACCCGCTCTCGCTGGGCGTGCTCGAGGCGCCGGGCGCCTACGGCTGCGACGTCGCGGTCGGGGAGGGGCAGGGGGCCGGCAACCCGCTCTCCTACGGCGGGCCGCACTTCGGCTTCCTGGCGGCGCGGGAGGAGCTCTTGCGCCGGCTGCCGGGGCGGATCGCCGGCGAGACCGTCGACGCGGACGGGCGGCGCGGCTTCGTGCTCACGCTCCAGACGCGCGAGCAGCACATTCGCCGCGAGAAGGCGACCTCGAACATCACCACGAACCAGACGCTCTGCGCGCTCGCCGGGCTCGTCTACCTCGCCTGGTTGGGGCCGGCGGGGCTCAGGGAGCTGGGGGAGACGTGCCTCGCGCTCGCCGGCTACGCGCGCGAGCAGCTCCGGGCCGTTGGCGTGACGCCCCGCTTCGAGCAGCCCGCGTTCAAGGAGGTGGCGGTGCGGATCGGTCGGCCCGCGGAGGAGGTGGTGGCGCGCGCCCGCGCGGCGGGCGTCCACCCTGGCTACCCGCTCGGGCGCGACTACGAGGGGCTGGACGACACGCTCCTCGTCGCCGTCACCGAGCGGCGCACCCCGGCCGAGATCGACCGGCTCGCCGAGGTGCTCGCCGAGGCGGCGGCGTGACGGCCGCGGCGGGCGCGGGGACCCCGGGGGCCGTCGGCGGGGCGGGCGGCGGGGGCGGCAGGGGCGCGGGCGCTCGGGCGGATGTCCGGGCGGGACACGTCCGGGGGCCGGGCCCCGGGACACGTCCTGGTGGGACGGGGGGCGGTTCCGCCGGCGGCGCCCCGGGGCCGGAGCCCGGCTTGGCGCTCCTCTACGAACGGTCGCGGCCCGGGCGGCGGGCTGGCACCGTCCCCTCTTACCCTCTAGCGAAGGTGGAGGCTCCGGCCGGACTGCGGCGGACGGCGCCGCCGCGCCTGCCGGAGGTCTCCGAGCCCGACCTCGTCCGGCACTTCACTGCTCTCTCCCGGCGGAACTTCGGTGTCGACACGGGCTTCTACCCGCTCGGGTCCTGCACCATGAAGCACAACCCGAGGGTTGGGGAGCGGCTCGCTGCGCTGCCCGGTTTCCGCGATCTTCACCCTCAACAGGAGCCTGACGGTTGTCAGGGAGCCCTCGAGCTGATGTGGAGGCTTCAGGTGATCCTGGCGGAGATCGCGGGACTCGACGCGGTCACGCTTCAGCCGGCGGCGGGGTCGCAGGGGGAACTGCTCGGGCTGATGCTCGTCCGGGCCTGCCTGCGCGACCGCGGCGAGGGCGGACGGACCGAGGTGATCGTCCCCGACACAGCGCACGGCACGAACCCGGCGAGCGTGGCGATGGCGGGGTTCGAGCTCGTCCCGGTGACGACCGACCCGCGCGGTAACGTCGATCTCGGCGAGGTGCGCGGGAGGCTGTCGGAGCGGACGGCGGCGCTGATGCTGACGAACCCCTCGACGCTGGGGCTGTTCGACGAGGGCGTCGAGGAGCTGACGCGGCTCGTCCACGAGGCGGGCGGCCTCTGTTACTACGACGGCGCGAACCTGAACGCGGTCTGCGGCATCTTGCGGCCGGGCGAGATGGGGTTCGACGTCGTCCACTTCAACCTCCACAAGACGTTCGGGACGCCGCACGGGGGCGGCGGCCCCGGGGCCGGGCCGATCGCCGTGTCGGCCGCGCTCGAGCCCTACCTGCCGGTGCCCGTGCTGGTGCGGCGCGCCGACGGGAGCTTCGACCTCGAGCGGGAGGCGCAGCGGCCCCTGTCGGTGGGGCAGGTGCGCGGGTTCCCCGGCCCGTTCGGGGTGCTCGTCCGCGCGTACGCGTTCCTGCGCGCGTGGGGGCCCGGGCTGCGGCAGATGTCGGAGGCGGCGGTGCTGAACGCGAACTACCTGCTGGCGCGGCTGCGGGAGGGCTACGAGCTCCCGTACGAGCGGCTCTGCATGCACGAGTTCGTCCTCTCCGCGCGGCGGTTGAAGCGCGAGCACGGCGTGTCCGCGCTCGACGTCGCGAAGCGGCTGATGGACTACGGGTTCCACCCGCCGACGATCTACTTCCCGCTGGTCGTGCCGGAGGCGCTCATGATCGAGCCTACGGAGACGGAGTCGAAGGAGACGCTCGACGCGTTCGCCGACGCGCTGCTCGCGATCGCGCAAGAGGCCGAGAGCGATCCGGAGCTCGTCCGCTCCGCCCCGCATTCGACCGTCGTCGGGCGCCTCGACGAGGCGCGTGCCGTCAGGCAGCCGGTCGTGCGCCACCGGTTCGGCGACGAGGCCTGAGCCCCGCCGGGGAGGCGGCCGGGCCGGGGAGCGCGGCCGCGGCCGGCGGGGATGTCGCGCTCCGTCCAGCCGCGAAGTGAGCCCCCGGCCAGCCCGCCGGCGCCGGGGCGCCGGTGCCCGCCGCGGCCATGTCCCACACCCCGATGGAGGGGTCAGACACCTCTTGAGGCGGTTTCGGCGGGCGAGATCAATCTCGCCCCTACGTGGTTCGTGGTTCGTTCCTGGCACGTGCCTGGCCCGTGCCAGGCACCGGCTGGCATGTCCCACACCCCGATGGAGGGGTCAGACACCTCTTGAGGCGGTTTCGGCGGGCGAGATCAATCTCGCCCCTACGTGGTTCGTGGTTCGTTCCTGGCTCGTGCCTGGCACGTGCCAGGCACCGGCTGGCACTTGAGGCGGTGGCGGCCGGCGAGGCGAACCTCGCCCGCTACGTGATACGCGATTCCGCGGGCGGTGGTGCCTGGCTCGCGCCAGGCACCGGCACGCGCCGCGGCCTACGGGCTGCCGCGCACGGGTACCGGCTCTCTGCCGCGCGCCGCCGCGGCAAGCTGGCCGCAGGCGGCGGCGACATCGCGCCCGCGCGTCACCCGCACCGTCACGGATAGGCCGGCCCGCTCGAGCGTCGCGCGGAACGCGGCGATGGCCTTCGGCGACGACGCCTCGAACACCCCGGTCGGGTTGTACGGGATCAGGTTGACCTTGTAGACGCGCCGATCGAGGAGCCGCGCGAGCGCCGCCGCCTGCTCGGCCCGGTCGTTGACCCCGGCGAGCCGCACGTACTCGACGAACACCATCCGCCGCCGCCGCGCGTGGTAGGCCTCGCAGGCGGCGAGCACGTCAGCGAGCGGGTAGCGGTCGTTCACCGGCATCAAGCGCGAGCGCAGCGCGTCGTCCGGGGCGTGCAGGGAGAGCGCGAGTCGCAGCGGCAACTCGACCTCCGCGAAACGCACGAGCCCGGGCAGCCACCCGACCGTCGAGACCGCCGTCCGCCGGTGGGAGATCCCGAGGTCGGGTAACCGCCGGCACGCCTCGAGCACCGCGTCGAGGTTCATGAGCGGCTCGCCCATTCCCATGAACACGCAGTGGTCGACCTCGCCGGCCCGGCGGAAGTGCAGCGCCTGGTCGAGGATCTCCGATCCGGTCAGGTTGCGCCCGAAGCGCATCTGCCCGGTCGCGCAGAACGAGCAGGTGAGCGGGCAGCCAGACTGGCTCGACACGCAGAGCGAGCGGCGCCCGTCGCGAAACCGCATCGAGACCGCCTCGACCGGGTGCCCGTCGGCGGTCCGGAAGAGCGCCTTCACCGTCCCGTCCCGCGCCCGCGCTTCCTCGGCCAGCTCGAGCGTGGAGAACGGCACCGCGGCCGCCAGCTCACGCCGCAGTGCCGCCGGCAGCGACGTCATCTCGTCGTAGCCACCGGTCCCGCGCGCCGTCCACTCCCACACCTGCCGGGTACGGTAGCCGGGCTCGCCCCGGGCGGCGAGAGTCTGTTCGAGCAGTCCGAGATCCACGGGCCAAGCGTAGACGCAGGCAGGCGGCGGCCCGGCGATGGCGGGGCGTGACCGAGCGCGACGCGCTCGGAACCGGCGTCCCGGCAGGCAGCTACCTGACCCTCGAGGTCGCCGACACGGGCAGCGGGATGGACGCGAACACGCGGGCCCGGATCTTCGAGCCGCATTTCACGACCAAGGAGCAGGGCAAGGGTAGCGGCCTCGGGCTCGCGACCGTGTTCGGGATCATCGAGCAGAGCGGCGGCCACGTCGCGACCGACAGCGTTCCCGGCGTCGGATCGACGTTCACGACCTACCTCCCGCGCGCCGGCTGACGGTCTCCACTCCCCGCGTGCGCCGCTGCCCCGCGTGTCCACTTCGGCCATGTCCCGGGGCCAGACCCCCGGCCATGTCCGGGAAGGACGGGCGGTTGTCGGGCGCCGCGCTACCGGTCGCCAGCAACGAGGAACGTGGCGGCAACGCCGACGTAGGCGGTGATCAGCGCGAGGCCGCGGCCGCGGCTCGAGCGGCCGCCCCAGAGAACGAGGGACGTGAACGCGACCGCGCCGCCGAGCGCGGCCACCTCGACCGCCCGGAACGACAGCGGCAGGGCGGGCGACACCGCCCAGGAGAGGAGGTGCACCGCCGGGATCAGGAAGACAGCAACCTGGGCGCTCGAGGCGAGCGCGATCTCCGCCGCGAGCTTGATCTTCCCGCGCGCCGCCACGATCACCGCGCCGCCGTGCTCGGCCGCGTTCCCGACGATAGCGACGATCACCGCCGCGACGAAGAAGCCGGACAGACCGGCATGCTCCGCGAATGTCTCGATCGAGCCCACGAGGATCTCGGCGACGACAGCCGTGACGACGGTCGCGGCGCAGAGGACGCCGAGCGACAGAGCGAGCGACCACGCGGCCATCGCGGCGGGCTCGTCGGAGACGTGCAGGCTGCGGTGGCGACGAAGCGTGAACCAGGTGACGCCGACGTAGACGGCGAAGAGGACGATCGCGATCGGCAGCGAGAGCCGGGCGAGCCCGGAGCGTTCCGGGTCGCCGTCCCAGCCGGCGATCGCCGGGATCAACAGCAGCGCCGTCGCCCCGGCTATGAGTCCGAGCGAGACGAGGCTCGACCAGCGATCGAGCTCGCCCCGGCCACCGAACGCGAGCGAGAAGCCGAGCACCAGCAGCAGGTTCCCGATCACGCTGCCCGACAGCGAGCCGCGCACGACATCCGGGAGGCCGTTCGAGACCGCGAACAGGGCGATGATCAGCTCCGGGGCGTTGCCGAACGTCGCGTTCAGGAAGCCGCCTATGCCCGGGCCCGTGTGGTGGGCGGCATGCTCGGTTGCCTCGCCGATCAGCCACGCGAGCGGCACCAGCGCGGCCGCGGCGAGCGCGAACAGGAGCACGTCGTCCGCGCCAGCAAGCTCGAGCGCGAACACGAGCGGAGCCAGCCCGAGCGACAACCAGAGGAGCTTGCGTCCCACGGCCGGGAGCCTACTTGCTGCGGTGTGCTGGACCCGCCCATAACGTCTCGCCGTGCCGGTGTCAAGTCTTGCGGCCGGCCGCGAGGTGGCGCACAATCGGCGCAGGATGCAGAGGCGGGCGACCGAGACGCGGCGCGTGGCGGGGGCACTGCCGCTCCGGCCCCAGGACGAGACCGAGTGCCGCCGCTGCTGCGTCCACTGCGACAAGGTCGTGTATCCGGCCGCGTGTCTCGACCGCTCCTGCCCGTTCGTGTACGCCTACCGGGAGTGGGGGCGCACCTACGTCGGCTGCATGCAGAAGGTGTACGACGTCGAGATCGACGTGGCCATCCTGACCGAGGCGCAGGGGCGCAGAGGCGGTTTTGGCGCGGTGCGCGCGACGAGCCAGCCGCTACCCATGTGTCACGCCGAGGTGGTGCGCTGCTACGAGACCCGCGGCGACGAGCTCGGCTGTCCCAACCCGGAGTTCGCCGAGCTCGCCCGCGGCCAGCCTCCGTTTCGCATCGTCGCCCGCGCCGACGGCGCCGAGGCCTGAGAGCGCGCGGCGCGCGGGTCAGGGCCGCCCCTACGCGGCCGGCAGGTCGAGCGTGAACGCGGCGCCCGGGCCGGGCGCGTCATCGAGGGTGAGCGTCGCGCCCATCGCGGCCGCGAGGCCGCGTGCGAGGTGGAGGCCGAGGCCGGTTCCGGGCGGCGCGCCGGGGAGGCGCTCGAACGGCTCGAAGATCCGCTCGCGAGCCTCCGCCGGGACGCCCGGGCCGTCGTCGGCGACCGAGACGCGGACGCGGTCGCCGGCGCCGGCGAGCGAGACGCGAACGCCGGCGGCCGCGTGTTTCGTCGCGTTGGAGACGAGGTTCGCCAGCACCTGACGCAGACGTTCCGGGTCGGCGGCGACCGCGGGCAGGGGGGCCGGAGCGTCGAGGCTGAGTCGAACGCCTGGGCGGAGGTGGGCCCCGGCAGCCTCGACGACGTCGCGGGCAATCACAGCCGCGTCACACGGGCCGATCTCGAGCGGCAGCCGCCCCGCCCCGAGCCGGCCGGCGACGAGCAGATCGTCGACGAGTCCCTGGAGCTGATCAGCACCGTCCGCGATCACGCGGAACAGTCGCTCCCGTGCCTCCCCGCCGAGACCGGCGGCCGGATCGCGCAGCGCGCCGATTGCCCCCCGGATGGCCGCGAGCGGCGCCTGCAGCTCGTGCGCGACCGTCGAGACGAGGCCGCTCGCGTTCTCGACCCCGCTCATCTCCGCGCCAGCCCTCGCTCGTGGAGCGCGCGGAGCTTCTCGAGCTCGCTCCGGTCGGGCCCGTGCCCGTCGGGGCCGGGCGTCTCGAGGATCGCGGGCAGCTCCTGCAGCGCGGGATGCGCGAGGAACACGGCCAGCCCGTCCCCGAGCTCGCCGTCGCCGAGGTTGGCGTGCCGGTCCCGGTTCGAGCCGAGCGGTGCCGCCGAATCGTTGACATGGAGCGCTCGCAGACGGTCGAGGCCGACCGTGGCCGCCACCTCGGCGAGCAGCCGCTCGACCGTGTCCGGATCGGTCACGTCCGTGCCGGACGCGCACAGGTGACACGTGTCGAGGCAGAGCCCCAGGCGTGGGTGGCGGTCGAGACGGTCGATGAGCACCGCGAGCTCCGCGATCGAGCGGCCGATCGTGTTGCCGGCGCCGGCCGTGTTCTCGAGCAGGAGCCAGGTCGCCTCCGCGGTGTCGCCGAGCGCCCGCTCGAGGGCCGGCAGGACGCGTTCGATACCAGCCTCGAAGCCGGCCTCCCGGTGCGAGCCCACATGGAAGACGACGTCCGCGTCGAGCTCCCGCGCCACGGCGAGCGTGCTGCGCAGCGCCGTCTCCGACTTCGCGCGGAGGCCGTCGTCTGGGCTCGCGAGGTTGATCAGGTAGAGCGCGTGGCAGAGCGCGTACCCGACGCGGGCCCCGGCGCGGCGCTGCCGGAAGCGGGCGAGGCTGGCGGGGTCGTGCCGGGTCGGGCGCCACGTCCGCGGGCTCTGCGTGAAGAGCTGGACGGCGTCGCCGCCGAGGGCCTCGATCCGGTCGATCGCGGTGTGGATTCCGCCCGAGCTCGACACGTGGCCGCCGTAGAGCACGCGGCTAGCATACGGCCCGTGCCAGCCAGCCCCGTCCGCGTGCGCATGGCTCCCAGCCCGACGGGGCTCCTCCACGTCGGCGGCGTCCGCACGTTCCTGTTCAACTGGCTGTTCGCCCGCGGCCGCGGCGGCGAGTGCCGGTTGCGGATCGAGAACACGGACACGAGCCGGGAGGTCGCCGAGTCGGTCGAGCAGATCCAGCGGTCGCTCGGATGGCTCGGGATCGACTGGGACGGGCCCGTGACCTTTCAGCTCGACCGTGGGGAGCGGGCGCGGCAGGAGGCGGAGCGGCTGGTTGCCGAGGGCGCCGCTTACGAGGACGAGGGCGCGATCCGCATCCGCATGCCCGACGTCGGGACCACCGGCTGGAACGACGCGGTCAAGGGGCCGATCGAGTTCCCGAGCGAGCGGCTCGAGGATCTCGTGCTGGTGCGCTCGGACGGGCGGCCGACGTACAACTTCGCGTCGCCGCTCGAGGACTGGCTCGACGGCATCACGCACGTCATTCGCGGCGACGATCACGTGTCGAATACGCCGAAGCAGATCCAGGTGCTGCGCGCCCTGGGCGCCGAGCTCCCCGTCTACGCGCACGTTCCGAACGTGTTCGGCACGGACGGGAAGAAGCTGTCGAAACGCCACGGGGCCGTGTCGCTCGACGAGTTCCGGGCGGCCGGGTACCTGCCGGCGGCACTCCTTAACTTCCTGGCGCTGCTCGGCTGGAGCTACGACGACCGGACGACGGTGATGTCGCGGGACGAGCTCGTCGGGCGCTTCACCCTCGAGCGGGTCGGAACGAGCCCGGCGACGTTCGACTACGAGAAGCTTCGCTGGTTGAACGGTGTCTACCTGCGGGCGATGTCCCCGGGGGACTACGCGGAAGCGCTCGTCGGCTTCCTGCGCGAGTCCGGGCGCGGGTGGGACGAGCGGCGGGTGCGGGAGGCGGCTCCGCTCTGCCAGGAGAAGCTCGCGACGCTGGCGGAGTTCCCCGAGTTCGCGGGCTTCCTGTTCGGGCCGGTCGAGCCGGCGCCGGATGCGTTCGAGGGGGCGGGCGAGATGCTGGCGGCGGCGGGGGCGGCGCTTGCCGTCCTGGAGCCGTTCACCGCGGCCGGGGTGGAGGAGGCGTTGCGTGGCGTGTGCGAGAGGCTCGGGCTGAAGCCGCGGCAGGCATTCCAGCCGGTCCGCATCGCCGTGACCGGCTCGAAGGTCTCGCCGGGGCTGTTCGAGTCGATCGAGCTCGTCGGACGGGCGGAGACGCTGGCCCGGCTCGAAGCGGCGGCCCGGGTGGCCGCGTAGGATTACGGCGTGGGCTACGCGGTGGCTCAGGTCGGGGAGCTCGACGGCGCCTTCCTGAAGCGCGCACGCGAGCGGCTGGGCGTGACCGCGTTCGGCGTCAACGTGATGACCCTGCCGCCGGGCACCGAGTGGTTCGAGCACACGCACGAGCGCCAGGACGAGCTCTACTTCGTGCATGCCGGCCGCGCGGGGATGCGGGTCGGTGGGGAGACGCTCGAGCTCGGCCCCGGTACGCTCGCTCACGTCGAGGCTCGGACGCCGCGGCAGCTCTGGAACGCGGGCAACACGGAGCTCGTGGTGCTGATGGTCGGCGGCCAGGGCGGCTACGTCGGCCGCGACGGGCAGCTCGTGAACCCGGACCGGGATCTCGTGCGCCGTCAGGCGGCCGCCGAGGGCGATCTGGACGCGATCCGCCGCGGCGCCTGAGGCGGCCCCGCCCCGATCGGCCATGTCCGGGGTCAGACCCCCTGATGCGTATCGACTCGGATCTCGTGGCGAGGTGGCCCTTGTTCGGGGTCAGACCCCAGGGTCAGACCCCTGATGCGTATCGACTCGGATCTCGTGGCGAGGTGGCCCTTGTTCGGGGTCAGACCCCAGGGTCAGACCCCTGATGCGTATCGACTCAGATCTCGTGGCGAGGTGGCCCTGGCCTCTCCCATTGCGGAGTACCCCGGCGGGTGCCTGACCCCGGGGTCTGACCCCGGCTGACCCCGGCTGCCGGCCGGGGGCCATGGCCGGCGGGGCGAGGGGCGAGGGGCTGGGCGCGGGCGTTTGCTCGTATAGTCAGCGGCCGATGGCGGCGATCGCGCGCGACGAGCGGGCCTGGCTCCGGCGGGCCCGGGCGGGTTCCGCCTCCGATCTCGAAGCTCTCTTCCGGCTCCACTGGCCTCGTGCCTACCGGGTCGCCTACCTGATCGTCCACGAGCACGTCGCTGCCGAGGAGATCGCCGAGGAGAGCTGCCTCGCCGCCGTCCGCCACCTGGACAGCTTCGACGTGGAGGAGCCGATCGGGCCGTGGCTCCACCGGCTCGTCGCCACCCGCTCGATCGACGCGGCGCGCGCGCGGATGGCGCGGCGCGAGGTCCAGGGCGAGTCCTACCTCGACCTCGACGCGCCACTCGGCTGGCCGACCGGACCCGAGACCCCCCAGCCGCTGCTCGACCCGCAGACCCGCGCGATCGCGGGCGGGCTCGCCGCTCTCACCGCCGAGGATCGCGCGGTCGTCGTGCTGCGCACCGTCGTCGACTACGAGCCGCGCGAGATCGCCCGCCTGCTCGAGCTGCCCCGCCGGGCGGTACGCGACCGCCTCGCACGCGGGCTCGACCAGGTCGCCGTGCGCCTCGAAGCCGGGACGATGAGCGCCCGCGACCTCAGGACACTACTCCTCTCGCAGCCCGTTCCGGACGAGCAGATCGCGGAGGAGCGGACCTGGGAGGTCGTCCGCGAAGCGTTCCAGACCCGCCAGCCCGTCCCGCACCACCGGCGCCTGCCCTGGCGCCTGCTCGCCCTGCTCGCCGTCGTCGCCGGCGCGGCCGGGGTCGCGCTCAGCCCGGCAGGGCCCGCGATCGTCGACTGGATCGACGCTCGCACGGGTGAAGGCGTCGCAACGACGGTCGAGACGGCAACCGCGCCCGCGCCCATCACGCTCCCCGCTCCCGGCCGCCTCCTCGTCACAGACCCCCGGGGGGTGTGGGTGATCCACGAGGACGGCGCCCGCGTCCACGTCGGCGACTACCCCGAGGCCGCCTGGGCGCCCACGGGGATCTACGTCGCCGCCTGGACCGACGAGCGTCTCGTCGAGCTCGATCCGGCCCGCAACGAGTTCGTCCACTGGTCGCTCGAGCGACCGGACATCGCCGACGTGCGCTGGTCCCCCACCGGCCTGCGCATCGCCTACCGCAGCGGCTCCGCCCTGCGCGTCGTCGTCGAGAACGGCACCCGCGATCGGGAGCTGGCGGCGAACGTGCCCGAGCTCGAGCCCTCCTGGCGGCCCGGCCGGGGAGAGGTGATCGCGTACGCGGAGGCGGACGGCAAGCTCGCCGTCGTCGAGGCGGACACGGGGAAGGCGCTCTGGCGCACCGCGCGCGCGCCCGTGCCCGTCGCCCTGGCCTGGGCGGACGCGGCGACGCTCGTCGCGCTCGAGCAGCGGCGGCTTCGCCTGCTCGCCGACCCCGGCGAGCTGGTCGCGTCCTTCGACCTCCCCGAAGGCACGGGAGGTCTCGCGCTCGCCCCCCGGCCCGGCAGCGCCGACGTCGCCTACTCGGTCTTCTCGCCCGACACGGGCAAGAGCTCCGTGTACATCCTCGACACGGGGCGCAAGGCGCTCCGGCTGCTCTTCGCCGGCGCGGGCGGGCTCGACCGGCTCGTCTGGTCGCCGGACGGTCGCTACCTGCTCGTCCCGTGGAAGCCGGCCGGCCAGTGGCTGTTCGTGCCGGCCGGCAAGGGTGGCAAGATCCCAGTCGAGCCCGGCGTGGCGGCGCGCTTCGACCCCGGAGCGGGGGGCGGTGCGTTCCCCGAGCCGGTCGGCTGGTGCTGCGTCGAGCCCTGATCCGGGTATGCTGTTTAGAGGAACGAAGTAGTGCTAACTCTCAGTCAGATCGGCCCGGAGGCGCTATGACGTACATCATCGCTGAGCCCTGTATCGACATCAAGGATCGTTCCTGCGTGGACGTGTGTCCGGTGGACTGCATTCACGAGGGCGACCGGATGCTCGTGATCGATCCGGAGGAGTGCA
>JADLFG010000027.1 GCA_020845695.1 Thermoleophilia bacterium
ATCGCGATCGAACGCGACAACGACCGACGCCGCGCTCACGCCGACGCCGCTCGCATCTCGACCAGGGAGGTCGCAATCACACTCGCGTGAGAGAACCCATCACCGGACCGCCGCCGAAATCCCACGGCGCGCGGGACATCCTCCGTCAGGATGGCGAGGTAGTCGTGTGCCAGGAACGTGTAGGTACCCGCCGGCTCCCCGAATGGGTTGCGCGGACCGATCGTGACGATGTGGGGGTAGCTCTCGACCTCGTGCCCGGACCCCAGTGAGCGTCCGTCGAGGACCAGCTCGGTCCGCGTCAGGTAGGCGAGGAGCGGATCGAGCTCCGCCCGCAACCGCTCCGGGCTCTTCCCCCAGACCACGAGGCCGGCGACGGGAACGGCGAGCAGCTTCCCCCTCGGGATCGTGCAGTCGACGTCGATGATGCCGTTGATCGAAGCGGGCAGGCGCCACGCCTTCTCCCAGCCGGGGTACGCGAACCCGCAGCGATTGCCGCGCAGCGCGAGCAGCAAGCGCTCGGACGCGAGGCTGCGCTTCGCCATCGCGGTGTCCCAGATCGCGCCCCAGGCCTTGTACGAGTAGCCGCCCGGCTCCGCGCTCAGCGGCAGCAGTCACGCCCCGGCCGCCGGGACGACCAGCGCCGCGACCGCCAACGTCAGGGTCAGGCCAATCACGAGTCGTCTCGCCATGGATGCCCCTCCCTTCGCTCGTGGTTGGCGAAGCATCTCGCGATCGCGCACTGCCGTCAACGGACGGCGCTGACGGGAGTCGGGTCTGCCGCGAGACGACTCGCCTGCCCCTGCGCCTTCGCCGAGCGGCCCGGGCCCGAGTGACGCCGGGATCAGCCGCCGAGCCCGTGCAGCCTGCGCGCGTTGCCCGCGAGCACGCCCTCGCCGATCGACCGCGCCTCCCGCTCGGTCAGCCACGCCCGCTCGACCGCGGTTGCGAGCACCCTCCCGAGCGCCTCGCGGGCGAGCTGGGCGGCGAGCCAGATCACCTCGGGCTCGGAGGCCTCGTCCGAGCCGTGCATCACCTTCGCCGGCGGGGCGACCCCGAGCAGCACCTCGAGCTTCTGGTCGGTCGCGAGGCTCGCCCAGGGCATCATGATCGACACGTCCAGGTAGACCTGCGGCAGCACCGAGGCGACGTAGGCGCCCTCCTCGAGCCACGGCCAGCCCGAATGGATCAGTACGACCGGCTGGGACGGGTGGCGGGCGAGCAGCGGGAACAGGTCCTGCGGCCGCGCGCGGCCGAGCACCACCGCGGGGTCGCCGCCGCCGCAGTGGATGTGCAGCGGACGGTCATGGCGGCGGGCCGCCTCGAGCGTACGGTGAAGGAGGCGGTCGCGCACCGTCTTCGCGTGCTCGCGCGACTCGACGAAGCCGCTCGCGCGCCACAGCTCGAACTCGCGCTCGCAGTAGTCGTCCGGCGCCGGCGACTGCACGTCGAGACCGGTCCGGTAGGCGATCACGCTCTTGAACGCGACGAGCCCGGGGTCGGCCGCCTCCTCATCGAGCCGCGCCACGAACCTCTCCTCGAGCTCCCGGAACGAGCGGGCTCGCCGCGCGAGCTCCGCGATCCACGGCTCGATCCGCCCGACCCGGTGCACGGTCGCCCGGCTGTCTGCGGCGAAGCGCTCGCGGGGGATCGCCGGTTGCGGGTAGCCCTCGTCGTAGACGAGCCCGGCGACGTTCGCCGTCTCCCAGAGCCGGGCGTTGTAGGCGGCCGGGTCAGCCGCGAGCGCGCGGCGCCGCGCCCGCGCCACCTCCTCGCGGGTCGCCTCGCAGCCGAGATGCTCGGCGAGCCGCCGGCGCATCGTCAGCGCGAGCGGCGTCGACTCGGTCAGGAGCGGCAGGTCGCGGGTGGCGCGCTCGTCGGCGAAGCCGGACGAGACAAGGCACGTCCCCAGGATCGTGACTCGATCCTCGAGCCCACCGGGGTCGCGCTCGAGCAGGTCGTCGTTGCGCCACGGGTGGCAGTGGACGTCGACGACCGGGACGGAGGCGAGGTCGAGCATCCGGAGCCAGGGATGCTAGACGACGCCGCGCCACCGCGCGCTCCCCCGGCTCGGGGAGGCGGGACCGGGATTCTCACGCAACCCTCAAAGTTCCCACACATCGGTAGGCGACCGTTGTGGGGGAACCAGCAGTCGACCGAGGAGACTTGCGCATGCGGATCCGTTACGTACTGACCACGACGGCGGTCGCCGCCGGGCTCATCGCCGGGACGGCCGGCACGGCACTCGCGCAGGAGCCGTCCGAGCCGACCCCGGAGCAGGTCGCGGCTCGCTGCGAGCGCGGCCAGCACCTGCTCGATCGTCTCCAGGGGCTCGCCGATCGCCTGGCAGACCGGATCGCCGCGCTCGAGGCGAAGCTCGAGAGCGGCGAGCTGGACGAGGAGCAGACGGCGAAGGTGGAGCGCCGGCTCGGCAAGCTCGGGCAGCATCTGGAGCGTCTCGAGCGGCGGATCGCGAACCTCGAGACGAAGCTCGCCGAGAAGTGCTCCGGCGAGGAGGAGCCCGCCGCGTAGCGAGCGGGCGGGCGGGCCCCGGCGGGCGGCGCCGGGGCCCGTATCATCCGGGCGTGCTCGATGCGCTCCGCGCCGCCGTTGACACCCGGATCGTCGGCCTCCACGAGCTGACCGCCCGCCTCGTGCGCGAGCGCAGCCTGCTCGGCGCCGAGGAGGGCGCTCAGCGGCTCGTCGAGGAGCGCCTGCACGCGCTCGGCTTCGCCGTCGAGCGCGTCCAGCCGGACGCGGCGGAGGCGCTCGCCGACCCGCTCGCCGGCCTGCCGCTCCTCCCCTACGAGGGCCGCACGTGCGTGGCCGGGCGCCTCGCCGGCACGGGCGGTGGCCGTTCGCTCCACCTGAACGGGCACATCGACGTCGTCCCGGTCGAGGCCGTGGAACGCTGGACACGCGATCCGTGGGGCGGCGAGATCGCGGACGGGAGACTCTGGGGCCGCGGCTCCGGCGACATGAAGGGAGGGCTCGCCGCCTACCTGGTCGCAGTTGAGGCGCTGCTCGAGACGGGACTCGAGCTCGCCGGCGACATCCTCTTCACGTCGGTGATCGAGGAGGAGTGCGGCGGCAACGGGATGCGCGCCGTGCTCGCGGCCGGCTACCGGGGGGACGGGACGCTGATCGGGGAGCCGACCGACCTCGGCCTCGACCTGAGCGGGGTGGGAGTGATCTGGGCCCGGCTGACCGCGCGCTCCGAGGGCGCCCACGCGGCGGCCGCGAGCGAGTACGGGCGGCCGGTCGACGAGATCCTGGGCGCCGTCGCGGGCCTGCGCGCGCTCGAGCAGTCCCTCAACGAGGGCGCTGACGGCCACCCGTACAATCTGAACGTCGGCGAGCTCCGCGGCGGTGTCTGGCCCTCCTCGGTGCCGGCGGAGGTCGTCCTGCGCTGCCGCCTCGGCTTCGGCGCCGGGCTCGATCCCGCCGGCGCGCAGGAGCTCCTGCGGGCTGCCGTCGCGAAGGCCGCCCCCTCGGTCGAGGTCGAGCTCGAGGGCTTCCGGGCCCAGGCCTACCGAAACGACGAGGGTAGCGAGCTCGCCCGGCTGCTCGCTTCCTGCCACGCCCGCGCCCACGGGGCGCCGCCGCCGCAGGGGGCACTCTCGACCGCGACAACCGACGCGCGCTACGTCGAGGGCCCCTGCGCCTGCTACGGACCGATCGCGGGGAACATCCACGGGATCGACGAGTGGGTCAACCTCGCCTCCGCTCGCGACACGGCGCTGACCGTGGCGCTCACGGCCGCGAGCTGGTGCGGAGGATGACGGGTAGCGCGCCGGCGGCGGCCGTCGAGGAGGCGCGGCGGGTCGCGGCCGGTGTCGAGGCCGAGCTCGGCCTCCTGCTCGCGGACCTCGAGGCGTGGGTGAACGTGGACACGCCCGGCGGGGATGCGGAGCGGCTCGACCGGCTCGCGGCGACGATGGCGCACACGCTCGAGCGCTACGGGCTGCACCCCGAGCTCGTGCCCGTGGCGGGGAAGGGCCTCTACCTGCACGCGGCGCTCGAGGGGCGGGGACGGGCCCGCGTGGCGCTGCTCTGCCACCACGACACCGTCTTCCCCGCCGGCACCGCGGCCGTGCGGCCGTTCCGGGCGGGCCCGGAGCGCTGCCACGGTCCCGGCGTCGCGGACATGAAAGGCGGGATCGCGGTCGCGGCCCACGCGGCGCGCCTGCTCGCGCTCGGCTCGCGCCCGTTCGCTCGGCTCGAGCTCGTCTCCGTCTCCGACGAGGAGACGCGCCCCGCGGCGCCGCTGACGATCGACCGCCTCGAGGGCTTCGACGCCGTCCTCTGCCTCGAGTGCGGCCGCGTGGACGGCTCCGTCGTCTCCGCCCGCAAGGGCGGGCGCTGGTTTCGCCTCCACGCCCGCGGGCGCCCGGCCCACGCCGGGGTCGACCCCGAGGGAGGTCGCAACGCCGTCCTGCCGCTCTGCCACGAGGCGATCCGCCTCTCCGAGCTGCACGGGGCCCGGGAGCGGCTCACATTCGTGGTCACGGAGCTGATCTCCGCCGAGGGTGTCAACACGGTCTCCGGCGAGGCCTACCTCACCGGGGATATCCGCGCCGTCTCGACCGCGGATCTCGACTGGGCCATGGCGGAGGTGCGCGCCTTCGGCGCCCACCCGGGGATCGAGCTTCGCGAGGAGGATCTCGGCGGGCCCCCTCCGCTCGAGCGCACCCCGGCCGTCGCCGCCCTCGCGGACGTCGCGATCGAGCTCGGCGCGGCGCTCGGCCACCGCTTCGGCGAGGCCCTCACCGGCGGCGTCTCGGACGGGTCGTGGACCGCCGCGGCCGGGATCCCGACCCTCGACGGCCTCGGGCCCGTCGGCGGCGACGACCACACCCCGGACGAGTACGTGGAGACGCCGA
>JADLFG010000028.1 GCA_020845695.1 Thermoleophilia bacterium
CCTGTTCGCCCACTGGAGCTGGGACCGCTCGTACTAACGGCTGGTGAGAAGAGCCCGGTGACGGGAGACTGTCACGCCGGGATCTGAGGGAGCCGGGGGCTGAAACGCCCCCGGCCACCCGACCGCGGCACGTTCCCGCAAACACAGATCCGAGGCGAGCGCCGCGAGCTCACCCTCGAGCCGATCGATCGCGTCCGTTGCCATATATGAGAACAGTCTAGCGCCCCCGCCGGACGGACCCGGGCGTGCCCGAGCCCGGTCAGACCAGCCGATGTTCGTACGCGAAGGCGCTCGCCGCGGTCCGCGAGGAGAGACCGAGCTTCGCGAAGATGTTCTGCACGTGGCGGGCGACCTTATGCTCGCTGATCACGAGCTCCGTCGCGATCTGCCGGTTCGTGCGGCCGGCCGCGACCAGGCGCAAGACCTCGAGCTCGCGCGACGTCAGCCCGTGCGTGTCCGGCGGGGCTTCCCCGAAGGATTCGATTCGAGCGAGATCCGGCGTCGCGCCGAGCTGCTCGAAGGTACTTCGGGCAGCGTCCAGCTCCATCGCCGCGGCGTCGGCGTCTCCCAGCGCCCGGCAGGCCTGCGCGACGAGCTCGCGCGTGCGTGCGGACTCGTACGGCGCGTCGAGCTCCTGCCACGCTTGCTGGGCCTGCCGCAGCGCGCGCAGAGCGAGCGTGCCGTCGCCGCAGGCCAGCTCGACCGCTCCGCGCGCGTGTGCGGCCAGCGCGGCCAGCAGGTCGCGTCGCTCGTAGCGCTCGGCGATCTCCTCGAGGTCGCCGAGCCCAGCACGCGCGGCGCTCGTATCGCGGATCGCGAGCATGATCTCGACGTATGCGGGAAGGAGCCGCGCCCGCTCCAAGGGCTCCTCCGTCTCGGCGACCGCTCGCCGGATCGCGGAGGCCGCGGCCTCGACGTTGCGCTGCTGGAGCCTGAGCAGCGCCAGGCCCGGCTGCGGCTGCCAGCCGAACCGGCTTGCCGCGTGGTCCGACTCCTAGGCCTGCTCGTCGTCGCCCTGCAGGCGCTGGATCTCCGCCTGCTGGTAGTAGGCCTTCCCCGTGGCCAGCTCGCGCAGCTGGCGGGCGTAGCGCTCGGACGCCTGCCGGGCCTCTGCGAGCGCGTCCGGCCATGTGCCCTGCAGCTGCATGATCTCGGCACGGTGGATCAGGCACGTGCCGGTGAACGCGACCAGGTCGGGCTGTCCTGCGCACCACTGCGTCAGCGCCGCCGTCCACTCGCGGGCTCGCCGCAGCGCGAAGACCTCGTGGCAGCCCTCGATCACGCCGCAGTAGATGAGGCCGGTGACGATCGGCGAGAGCTCCCCGGCGATCACCGAGACCATCGCCTCGTCGAGGAGGGAGAGGCCCTCTTCGACCCGTCCCCCCATGGCGCGCGCCCGGCCCTGCGCGTGGATCGCGAGGGCAACGAGGTCGCGATCGCCGTGGCGCTCGCCGATCTCGGCCGCAGCCGCTGCCGTCGTGTCCGCATCCGCAAACCGCCCTGACCGTTCCTGCTGGATGATGACCGGCAGGAGCAGGTAGCCCTGCTCGACGCACGGCGTCGCTTCGCGCTCGACGAGCCGCTGGGCGCGGCTCCACCAGCCGGTCGCTGGTCCGAGCTCGCCTCGTAGTGCGAGACCGAGCCCGATCCAGGTCGCGCAGCGCGCGGCGCGCAGCGGCTCCCCGGCGGTCAGATGGGCGTGGTGGGCGCGTTCGAGATGCCTCGTCCACTCCTCCTCGCGGCCGAGCATGTAGGCGGTGGTCGCGAGCAGCTCGAGATCGGGCCCGTCGAGGCCCCCGTCTGCGGCCGAGGTGAGTCGGGCATGCGCGTCCCCCCAGGCGTGTCTCGCGAACGCCTCGCGACCGCGCTCGATCTGGTCCTCGACCGCCATTCGCGCTCACGGGGATGGTATGCGGACCGGAGCGCTCAGCTTCGAGCGTGGACCGGCCGATTACCAGTGCATGATTGGCGCGATGTGGCGCCGCGCGGCAGTAGCTCTCGCGGGGGCCGTTCTGCTCGGTCTACCGGCGACCGCCCGGGCCGAGCTCGTCGTCTCGGGCTCCAGCCCGGAGCTCGGAGCCTCCACCTCGACGACGATCTCGTTCGTGGGGGGATCGCCGGCGTCGGTCGTCGTGTACGTGCCGCTCGGCTTCACGGCGAGCCTCGGGCAGACGCCGGGCACGGCGGTCGGTCGTGCCTCGGTCGAGCTCGCCGCGGGCGTCGGAGTGGACGGGCCACTCGTCGTCGACGACGCGGCGAACCCCGCTTGCGGAACGGCCGGCCACGAAGCCGTCTGGCGTCTCCCGGGCGCCTCCGAGCTTCTGCTTGCGGTCGACGCCGTCGCCTCGACCGATGTCGAGGCTCCGTTCGCCGCCTATCGAATCGTGCCCTGCGAGCTCGTGACGACGCTCGAGCTCCAGCTCGACGGCGTCTTCACCAACCCCGTGGGCAGTGGCCGTTACACGTGGCGAGCCGTCGCCGCGCCGGACGGCGGCGGAGCGGTCGAGTCGCGCTCGACACAGCTCCTTCCCGTGCGCCTGACGTTTCGGGGCGGGTTCGACCGTCGCGACGGGAAGGCGGTGCTGACCGGCTCGCTCACGGCCGGCGGAAGTGCGCTCGCCGGAGCGCGCGTAGCGATCGAGGCCGGACGGCCCGGTTTCTCCCTGGCCCCTGCGGGAGCTGCGAGGACCGGCCTGGACGGACGCTTTCGGGAGGAGCGCCGGATCGCCGGCGCGACCGTGTTCGAGGCCTCGGTCGAGCTGCCGGTACGGGTTGATCCCGACGGCTGCCAGTCCCCGATCGCCCCTGCGGGCTGCGCCGGCGCAACGCTCGCGCCGGTGAAGGCGACGAGCGATCGGATCACCGTACGCGTCCCTGCTCCGCGGACGCTCCGCCTCGGCAGCCGCGGCGCGGAGGTGCGCCGCCTGCACGCCGAGCTCGTCCGGCTCCGGTTCCTGCCTGCGGGCGGCCGGGCGGCCACGTTCGGCGAGCGCACCTGGCATGCCGTCGTCGCCTTCCAGGGCTGGCAGCGGCTTTCACGCACGGGCGTCGTCAACCCGAAGACATGGCGTGCGCTCGAGCGCGCGAGGGTTCCGGCCCCGTGGGCGCGTATCCGCCGCGGCGTCCTGATCGATACCGCGCGTCAGGTGCTCCTGCTCGTCGAGGGCGGCCGGACCGTGCGCGCGATCCACGTCTCGACGGGGGCTTATGGCCGAACGCCGCGCGGCCGGTTCGCCGTCTACCGCAAGGAGCCGCGTTCCTGGTCAGTGCCGTTCGGCGTCTGGATGCCGTACGCGAGCTACTTCCACGGCGGCTTCGCGATGCACGCCTACTCGAGCGTGCCGAACTACCCGGCCTCGCACGGCTGCGTCCGGGTGCCTCCCGTCGAGGCGCCGGGCGTCTACCGGTTCGCCGCGTACGGCACGCCGGTCTGGGTGCGCTGAGCACGGCCTTCGCTGTCTAGACTCGTACCGGCGCAGGCGAACCGACGGAGGTGGTTTCGATGGCGGTGACGGTCGACGTACACGAGAAGCTCCTGATCGGCGGCGAGTGGGTCGAGGCGGCAGACGGCGAGCGCTTCGATGTCACGAACCCGGCCACCGGCGAGCTCGTCGGCAGCGTGCCGAACGGCGACGAGTCCGACGTGACCGCGGCGATCGACGCCGCGTCGAAGGCTCTCGACGAGTGGAAGGGGCTCGCGGCGATCCAGCGCGCGCGGATCCTGCGCGGCGCGGCCGACGTGATCCGCCAGCGCGTCGAGGAGATCGGCTCGGTGATGACGGCGGAGCAGGGCAAGCCGCTCGCCGAGGCGAAGGGCGAGGTCGACTACGCCGCGAGCTTCCTCGAGTGGTTCGCGGGCGAGGCGGAGCGCGTCTACGGCCAGGTCGTGCCGCCGATGAACGCCGCGAACCGGGTCCTGGTCCTCCGCCAGCCCGTCGGTGTCGCCGCCGCGATCACCCCGTGGAACTTTCCCGCCGCGATGATGACCCGCAAGCTCGGC